>CAYJXJ010000099.1:0-16976 GCA_964374095.1 uncultured Elusimicrobia bacterium | reverse complement strand
CCCTGTTTCCCATTGCTCCCGCCGGCCTCGTGTCGGCGACGTTTCACCGGGCTTGGCGTCTCATCCCAGGGCCCCGGTCACCGCCGCGGGGTCAAGCAGGGCGTCCAGCTTCTTCTTGGAGAGTATCCCCTTCTCCAGCACCACCTGGGGCACGGTCAGCTGGCGCGCCAGGGCTTCCTTGAAGACCTCCGCGGAACGCGCGTAGCCGATGATCGGGTTGAGCAGGGTCGCCAGCGACAGGCTGCTCTCGAAGTAGCGCCGGCACTGATCGCGGTCCGCGGCGATCCCCCGCACGCAGCGCTTCTCGACGACGGGGAGGAAGTTTATCAGGAGTTGGGTCGAATCGAGCAGGTTGTAGGCCGAGAGCGGCGTCATCACATTGAGGTCCATCTGCCCCGCCTGGGCGGCCAGCGCCACCGCGTGGTCGCGTCCCACGATCTGGAAGGCCACCATGTTGAGGCACTCGGGGATGGAGGGATTGACCTTCCCGGGCATGATCGAGGAGCCGGGCTGGACCGCGGGCAGGACGATCTCGGCGAACCCGGTCGTGGGGCCCGAGCACATCAGACGCAGGTCGTTGGCGATGCGGATGAGCTCCAGGGCCAAGTCGCGCAGGCCGCCTGAAACCGCGGCGAGCGGCTGGTGCGACTGCAGGCCCATGCGCGGGTCGGCGGCGGGGACCAAAGGCAGGCCTGTCACGGACGCGAGGTGCTTGACCGCCTTCCGGCGGAAGCCCGGCGCGGTATTGGTCCCGGTCCCGGCCGCCGTCCCTCCCAGGGCGACTCCCCGCAGAAGCTCCGAGCGGCGCTCGAGCTCGCCGGCGCAGGCCCGCAGGGCCGCGGCGTAGGCCGCGAACTCCTGGCCGAGGGTGATGGGCACCGCGTCCTGCAGGTGCGTGCGGGCGGACTTGAGGTGCTTGCGGAATTGCGCGGCTTTGGCCGCGAAGGCCGCGGCCAGGGAATCGAGCGCCGGCAGAAGGTCGCGGATCTGCCAGAACGTCGCCACGAAGGTCGCGGTCGGGAAGGTATCGTTGGTGGACTGGGCCATGTTGACGTGGTCGTTGGGATTGACCGCTTTGTATTCCCCCCGCGGCGCGCCCAGCAATTCCGCCGCCCGGTTTGAGATGACCTCGTTGGCGTTCATGTTGAACGAGGTTCCGGCGCCGGCCTGGTAGACGTCCACGACGAACTCGCCGTCCCATCGGCCCGCGAGGACTTCGTCGGCCGCGGAGACGATCGCTCTTGCCAGCTTCTTGTCGAGGACGCCCAAGTCCCGGTTGGCCAGGGCGCAGGCCTTCTTGATCGCGGCGTAGGCCCGGATCAGGCGGGGGTGGGCGCGCAGGCCCGAGATCGGGAAGTTCTCGACGGCCCGGAGGGTCTGGATGCCGTAGTAGGCGTCGGCGGGGACCTCCTTGGTCCCGAGCGAATCCTTCTCGGTGCGGGTCTTGTCGGTCATGGTTCTCCTCCAGTATCCTTACCAGGCGCAATATAATGCGCCTGGTACCTGCGGGAAGGTAGTACGCCTTGCCCGCAGGTACGAGTCGGACCATTCCCTTCGGTCATAGTCTCTCCACGGCGTCGGCGGGCACCCAGCCCTTGACGCCTTCTTGGGTCAGTCCGATCTCAAGCCAGGCCCCGCTTTCGGCGAGGACCTCCACGCGCCGCCCTTCCGGGGCGGTGAAGCTCACGCCGAAATTCTCGCCCGGCCCGCTGCGGATCTCGGCGGTGGGTTTGACGACCACCCCGCGCTGGTCCGGCTCGAGCATATGGCGGGTCCCCCACCAGGAGCCGCAGGCGAGCCACCCGGCGGCGGCGGCCAAGAGCCAGGGGAGGACCCGCGGCCGCGACTCCTCCCGCAGGACCCAGAGGCTGGCCAGGAGCAGGGCCAGCCACGCTCCGAGCCAATGGAGCCCGGCCAGCTCGTATTCGCTGAGCAGGTAGAAGGCGGCGAATACCGGGGCGGGCACGCCGGGCGGGTGCAGGGATTCGCCGGCCCGGCGCAGGGCGAAGGCGAGGTTGAAGCGGATGTCGGAGTCGCGGGGGCGCAGGTCGAAGGCGCGTTGGTACTGCGCGACGGCGCGTCCGAGTTTTCCTTCTTTGAACAGGGAGTTGCCGAGGTTGTAGCGGGCGGAGGCGTCATCGGGTGTGCGCGAAACCAGGGCCTCGAAGCCGGCCGTCGCCCGCCGGTAGTCCCCCGCATCGTAGCTCGTGAGCGGGGCGTCCGGGGCCGCGCCGGCCAAAACCGCGAGGGCCCCCAGGACCCATCCGGTCATGCCCGCATCCCCTTGTCGATCCTCTTGAGAAGTTCCGCGAGCCGGGCCGCGAGTTCCGATCCGCGCGTGTGCGTCAGGGAGGCCTTGGGGGCGAAGCGGAGCGAATCGAGCTCCTGCCAGGTGTCGCGAACCTCTTCGATGAGGGACGTTTCGAGCGGGGGGCGCTGGCTGGAGAGGAGCTCCACGGCGCGGCGCAGCGTCAGGCCCGAGGGCGGCACGCGGAACTTGTCTCCGAGAAAGCCGGCCAAGGATCCCGAGAAGGCCTCGGCGGCCGCGCGCGCGTCGCTCGAAAGCAGGCGTCCCGCCGCGTCGAGTCGGGCCGAGGCGGCGCGCAGGGCGCGGCGGGCGCGGGCGCCCTGGGGATCGGCCGCGAGGTGTTCCCGGTATTGGCCCAATGCCAGCGCCGCCGCGAAGATCAGAAAGGGGATGGAGTGGGCGTTGCCGGCGCCGGCGACAGCCGCCAGGAACGCGCCCACGGTCCCCCGCGAGGGGTCCTTCTTCAGGTAGCGGATGTCCTCTCCCACGGACGTGACCCGCGCGGCGGGGGCCGGGGCCGGGGAGGAGGAGGGGGCGCCGGCGGCGGAGGCGTCGCCTTCGCCGACCTGCAGGGCGATGGCGAGGCTCGAGGCGCGAAGGTATTGGCGCTGGGCCGGGTCGAAATAGGAGAAGGTGACGGGCGGTATGGTCAAGGGACCGCTGACTTTCGGGACGATCACGGTCTTGAAGACCTTCGAGCCCCGCACGAGGTCGTCCTTCTTGTCGATGTTGAGGGAGCTGATGGTCTCGTAGATCCGCCACGACGGCATATCGGGGAGTTTGGCATCGCCGAGGGCCTTGAGGTTCCCCGTGCCCGAGACGGTCACCGTCAACGTGACCGCCTCCCCCGCCTTGGGGGCGGTCCGGTCCACCGCGGCATTGATGCTGAAGCGGCCGACCGCCCCCCCGAAATCAGCGGGCTTGCCGGCGGCCGGAAGGGCCTCGGCCTCGATGACGACCGGTTCCGACCGCAGGACCTTCTCTTCTCCGGTCGCCAATCCTTGGGAGAAAAAGCGCTGGATGAAATCCGGCGAGAGGGGGTTGATATCCGCGGACCGCTGGATCTGGACCCGTACCGCGGCGGGACTGATGACGAGGCGGCCGGGCGCGGCCGGGAAGATCGCGGTCTTGATTTCGGAGAAGAAATACTCGCGCCCGTGCAGGATCGTCTTGCCGGTACGTTCCGGAGGAAGGTCCTCGGCGAGGAAGCCCGAGATCTTGGGGGCCGTGTATTCAGGATTGGAGATGAGAGGGACCGAGTAATAAAAGCGCACCGCCAGCGTGACCGCCTCGTTGACGAAGGCCTTCTGCCGGTCGGTCTCGGCGCTCACGTAAACGTCCGGGGCGGGACCCCCTGGCTGGGCCCGGCCGCCGGCCTGCGGCGATCGGGGGGCCGGGGCCGCGGGCTGGCCCGCCCCCGCGGAGGGCGGCCGGATCTCGATGGTGATGGGCTGGGTCTTGACGGTCTGGCCGTGCCCCGTCACGGTGATGGGTTCGACGACGGCCTTGCCCACGCTCCGCGGGACGAGGACGAAGGTGTGCACCACCGAACCGGACAACCGGCCGTTGACGAAGGAGATCTGCTGGTTGCGTCCGGAGGAGTAGACGCTGAATGCGGCCATGGCGGGGACGCGGGGTTCGGGGAGATCGGCGTGGGGTCCGGAAACCGTCACGGCCAGCACGATCTGGTCGCTCAGGGTGGCGGTCTCGGCGCTGACCTGGGCGTCGACGGTCAAGCCCGCGGCCGCGGGCGCGGCGCCCAGCAACAGGGCGGCCAGCCGCAGGGGGAGGGCTCTCACCAGTCCCGCTCCACGTCGGGGGGACGAGCCGAGGGGGCCGGCGCCGCCCGCGCTTTCTGGACCGCCTTTTCCTTCTCCTCGGCGGCTCGAAGGATACGCTCGGCGTCCTCGCGGGAGAGCTGATCTTGGGGCCGGGTCGGGGTCGGGGGCGGCGGCGCATCGGGAGGCGGCTCCGGCTTCTGGGCGCCGTCGGGCTTTGGTTTTTGTTTCTCATCGGGCTTGGGTTTGTCCGGGTCCTTCGGCTGGGGGCGCCCTTTCCCGTCGCGCAGGCGCAGCGCCACCGCCAGGTTGTGGCGCGCCTCGAGGTCCGCGGGCCTGATCTTGAGGGCTTCTCGGTAGCTCGCGATGGCTCCCGGGATGTCGCCGGCGGCGAGCCGGGCGTTGCCCCGGTTGTAGAGGGCGCCCGCGCGCACGGGCGCGGGCAGTTCGGGACGGGCGAGGGCTTCGAAGGCCTGGGAGGACTGCCCGTATTCCTGCAGTTTGAAGAGCGCGTTGCCGGCGTTGAAGAAGGGGCGAGGATCTTCGGGGCGCTTGCGTCCGGCCCGGGAGTAGCTCTCCAAGGCCGAAGCGTAGCGCTCCTTGCGGTACATCCGGTTGCCCTCGCGCAAGTTCCCCTCGGCCGTGGCCGCCCGGGACACGCTCGGCAGGACGGCGAGGAGGAGGAGAACGACCGCCCCCTTCGGGATTGGAGAACGGCGGCCCTCCGTCAGCCGTTCGACCGCGGGCCGAGGCCCGGTTTCAAGGATCACGGTTTCGATGAGCAGGAGCAAGAACGCCAGGGCCAGCGGGATGAGGAACCTGTTCTTGTACTGCTGCGACCCTCCCGAGACGTCCGGGCCCTGCTCCATGGCGCGGATCTGGGCCGCGATCTCGCCGATCTCGCTTTCCCCCGGGCTCGAGCGGTAGTAGGCCCCCCCGGTCCGGGACGCGGCGTCGGAGAGGGCCTGCTCGGCCAGCCTGGTAATGACCGTCGCGCCTTTGCGGTCTTTCTTATAACCGGTCATGGCGCCTTCGGGGGAGTCCCGCACCGGGATGGGTTCGCCTTCCGGCGTGCCGATGCCGATGGCATAGACCCGGGTCCCGGCCGCCGCCGCGCGCTCGGCGGACTCAAGTAGAGCCTTGGCCCCCCCTTCGGTGTCCTCCCCGTCGGTCATCAGGACCACGGCCTTGCCGCCGGGATAGCGGTCCAGGCCGCGGACCGCGAGGTCGACGGCCTTGGAGATGGCGCTTCCGGGCCGCGGCACGGCGCCGATCTCGACGGCGGCCAGGATCTGCCGCGCCGCCCCCAAGTCGAGGGTGAGCGGGCAAAAGACCGCGGGCTCGCCCGCGAAGGCGATCACGCCCACGCGGTTCCCCTTGAGTTCATCGAGAAGGACGCCGAGGGCCCGTTTGCCCTTCTCGATCCGCGTGGGCTTGATGTCCTCGGCGGACATGGAAAGCGAGACGTCGAAGGCCACGAAGACCTGGCGGGAGGGCGTCTGGGTCGGCATGAGTTCGACCCCCCACTGCGGCCCCGCCAAGGCCGCAAACGCCAGCGCCAGCGCCGCGGCGAGCAAGGCGGTCTTGACGCGCCGCCGCGCGGCCCGCTCCGCGGGCATGAGGCGGGCCAGCGTGCCGGGATCTCCCCAGGCCCGGGTCCAGGCCCGCCGGCGCGAGGAAGCCCAGGCGTGGAGGAGAGCCGCGGCCGCGGGCGCGGCCAGGGCGCCGATCAGCAGCCAAGGTTGTCGAAACACCCTAGGGCCACCTCAGCCACAGCGTCCGGGAGAGGGCCATCTCCAGCAGGAGGATCAGCGCCGCCGCCAGCACGGGGAATTGGTAGATGTCCGCGCGGGAGACGATGTCGGGGAGCTTCACGTCCGACTTCTCGAGTCCGTCGATCTCGCCGTAGATATCGTGCAGCTGGCGGAGGCCCTCCGCCCGCCAATAGCGGCCGTCGGTCACCCGGGCCACCTCGTTGAGCGTCTCCTCGTCGAGGTCGTCCTGGAGGCGGACCATCACCCGGCCGTGCGTCGGATCGTCCACCGGCAGGAGGGTTTCGCCTTTCTTGGCCGTGCCGATCGTGTAAATTTTGACGCCGTAGGTGCGGGCGGCCTTGGCGGCGGTCACCGGATCGATGAGGCCGGTGTTGGATCTGCCGTCGGTGAGGAGGATGAGGACCTTGCTCTTCCCGTCGGAACGGCGCAAATGATTGATGCCGGAGACGATGCCGTCGCCGATCGCGGTGCCTTGAGCCCCGGTCATTCCCGCTTCCATCTCCCGGAGGCGCAGGACGAGCGCCTCGTAGTCCAAGGTGAGCGGGCAGGCGAGCAGGGCCGCTCCCCCGAAGGCCACCAGGCCGATGCGGTCCTGGGCCCGCCCCTGCACGAAGCGGACCGCCGTGTCTTTGGCCGCCTCCAGGCGGTTGCCGGGCTTGAAATCGAGCGCGTTCATGCTCGTGGATGTGTCCAGCGCGAGCATGATGTCGATGCCTTGGCCCAGGGTCTGCCCCCGCTTGGATAGCTTCTGGGGACGGGCCAACCCCGCCGCCAGCAGGATGTAAGCCAGGGCGCGCAGCGACGAGGGGCCCCACCGGGCGACGCCCGCGCCCCACGGGCGGCGCGGGGGAATGGGGACGGGGTAGAGCAGCGAAGCCCGCCGGCGTTCGCCGCGCCGAAGGCTCCACGCCAGGGCCGCGGCCGCCGGAATCAGGGCGAGGAAGGCGGCGGGGTGGGCGAAGGTCATGGTTCTCTTTCAGTATCCTTACCAGGCGCAATATAATGCGCCTGGCGTGCCCTTCCAATATTTCTGGAAGGGCACGGCGACCAGGCCGAAATCGATACGGTCTCTCCTCGTAGGCCCTGTCCAGTTTGAGGCAATGCCAGGTGATCTCGCACAGGCGTCGTGCCGCGGCTCCGATCGCCGCGTGGGTGCCCTTGCGGTACTGGTTGCAGGCCGGGATCGGCCCACCGTGCCGGGTCTTGCCCCCGGAGCTGTAGGTCGAATTCGCCAGACCAGCGTAGGCGCAGAGCTTCGCCGGCGAAGCGAAGCGCTCCACCGTGTCGATCTCCAATCTTACTCCCAGCGCTGGGAGTAAAATCACGTCGTCTCAGGCCCACGGCTTTCATGTTATCTTCGGTCATTTGGCGGCCGCCGCGAGATCGCGGGGTGCCGTCTCCCGGACGAAGGCCCGGGCCTCGGCCAGGTCCTCGGGACCGGCCTTGATTCCCGGCGCCCACCGCGCGAACTTGACCAGATCGGACCTTTCCAGCAGCGTCTGCGCCGCTCCGGTGAGGCGGCGGTCGATGTCGGCGCGGCGCATCTGGCGGATGATTTCCGCGGTGGTGAGAATCCAGGCGGGGATGGAGAATCGCCGTTCCAAATAGCGCCGCAGGATGTCGGTCAAGGCCACGTAAAATTCTCGGGCGCGGCGGTCCTCCCAGAGTCCGGAGGCCTCCAGCGCGTCCAAGTCGGCCAGCGCCGCTTCCTGGGGCGTGCGCGGGTCGGGGGGCGCGGCCTGGGGCGAGGGGTCGGCCTTTCGTCTCCGGTGTCTCCAGAGCCACCAGAGGGCAAAGGCCGCGAGCAGCGCGGCGATCCAAGGCCAGAGGGCGGCGCGGGCCGCAAGGGGTTCCTTGATGTCGTAGAGTTGGGGCTCGGTCCCGAGCCCGGGGGGCTCGGCGACTTGCAGGGAGAAGGGAGGCGACGCCGCCCGGCGGGTCTGGGAGCCGTCGGAGAGGGTGAAGGCCAGGACCACGGGGAGCTTGCCCACGGCCAAGGGAAGGACGTCGAAGCGCCAGCGGCGGGGAACGCCGGAAGGGGCGGCCCCCAGCACCGCGTAGGTGTCGGTCGATGACGCCGCGGCGTCGGGCTCCACGGAGATGGTGGGCGGGAGATTCACCGTGACCTCAAGCGCGAGCGGTTCGCCGAGCATGGCGGCCGTGGTCCCGCGAACGTCGAAGTCGCCGGCCCAGGCCGCGAGGGCCGCGGCTAGAAAGGACGCGG
Source organism: uncultured Elusimicrobia bacterium (assembly GCA_964374095.1). Lineage (GTDB taxonomy): Bacteria > Elusimicrobiota > Elusimicrobia > UBA1565 > UBA9628 > CAYJXJ01. The sequence continues at coordinate 8,891 of CAYJXJ010000099.1, read as the reverse complement.
CGGTCATACCCGCAGCCTCTTGGCCCGGGCCCTGAAAAAGGCCACCAGCGGGTCGATGGTGGGCTTGTCCGTGGCGATGCGGACGAAATCCAATCCGGTTTGGGCGAAAAGCCGTTCCAGCGCGGCTCGGCGGTTTTCTTCGCGGCGCTGGAGAGCGGAGAGCCAGGCCTTGTCGCTTCCGTCGATAAGGGAGCGCTCTCCGGTTTCGGGGTCCTCCAGTTCGAGCCACGCCCCCACGCGCGGGAGGTGGTTCTCGCGCGGGTCGGCGACCAGCACGGGAACGACGTCGTGCTTGAGCGCCGCGCGCCGCAGCGCGGCGGCCAAGGCGCTCCCGTCATCCTGGTTGCACTCATCCCGGAAATCGGAGATCACGAACAGGATGGAGCGGCGGCGCTGGACCCGGGCGATGGTGTCGAGCGCGCCGGGGAGGTCGGTGGCGCGGCCCGATGGGGCGAAGGCCAGGAGCTCGCGGATCAGGTGGAGGACGTGGCGCCGCCCCTTCTTCGGCGGCAAGTGCTTTTCGATGCCGCGGGTGAACAGGAAGAGGCCCACGCGGTCGCCGTTTTGGAGGGCCGAGAACGCCAGGACGGCCGCCACCTCGACGGCCGCCTCCTTCTTGAGCCGGCCGGCCGTTCCGAAGTACTGCGATCCCGACACGTCGCAGGCGATCACCACGGTCAGCTCGCGTTCTTCGGTGAAGCGCTTGACGAAGGGGCGTCCCAGGCGGGCCGTGACGTTCCAATCGATGGTGCGCACGTCGTCCCCCGGCACGTACTCGCGGACCTCGGCGAATTCCATCCCCCGGCCCTTGAACACGCTGAGGTATTCGCCGGCGAACGTCTCCGAGACCAGCCGCCCGGTCATGATCTCGATGCGGCGCACCTGGGCGAGAATCTCGCGCGGGAGCAAGCCGTTCACGGGGCCGGCCTCCTAGGGAACCTCGACGGTCTCGAAGAGGCTCTGGATGATGTTCTCGGTGGTGACGTTTTCGGCCTCGGCCTCGTAGCTGAGGATGATCCGGTGGCGCAGCACGTCGGCGCCGATGGTCTTGACGTCCTCAGGGGTCACGTAGCCCCGGCCGTTGAGGAAGGCGAAGGCCTTGGCGGCCTGGGCCAGGCAGATGGTGGCGCGCGGGCTGGCCCCGTAGCTGATCAGGTTCTTGAGTTGGGCGAGCTTGTGGTCCTCGGGCCGGCGGGTCGCGAACACCAGCTCCACGATGTAGCCCTTGATCTTCTCGTCCACGTAGATGGCGGCGGCGACCTCCCGGGCGTGGAGGAGCTGTTTGGGAGAGACGACCCGGCGGGCCGAGGGCAGTTGGACGGCCGTCATACGTTCGAGAATGCCGCGCTCTTCGGTCTTGGTGGGGTAGGTCACGCGGAGCTTGAGCATGAAGCGGTCGATTTGGGCCTCGGGCAGGGGGTAGGTCCCCTCCTGCTCGATGGGATTCTGCGTGGCCAAGACGAGGAAGAGTTCGGGCAGGGGGTAGGTCGCGGTGCCGATGGTGACCTGGCGTTCCTGCATCGCCTCGAGGAGCGCGCTCTGGACCTTCGCCGGGGCCCGGTTGATCTCGTCGGCCAAGATCAGGTTGGCGAAGACCGGCCCCTTGCGCACCGCGAAATCGCCCTGCTTGGGATTGAAGACCAGCGTCCCCGTCAGGTCGGCGGGGAGCAGGTCCGGAGTGAATTGGATGCGCGAAAAGTCCGCTTCCACGGCTTGCGCGAGGGTTTTGATGGTGAGCGTCTTGGCGAGTCCGGGGACGCCTTCCAGGAGGATATGCCCGTTGGCCAGGACCCCCACCATGATCCTTTCGACGAGTTCCTCCTGGCCGACGATCACGCGCGCGATCTCGCGCTTGAGCTCCGCGACGAATTGGCACTCTTGCGCGACGGCCTTGTTGATCTCCTTGATTCCCGGTTCCATGGCGGTCCCCTTACTTATTCTTGGCGGCCTCCTCGGCCTGGCGCCTCAGCTCCTCGGCCATCTGCCGGGCCGCCTGGGCCTGGGCCTCGCGCAGATCCTGAAGGGCATTGAGGGTCTTGAGAGCCTGCTTGCGGACGCTTTCATCATGGTCCTTGAGGGCGTCGGCCACCGCTGAGGCGGTCGTGAGATCGCCGACCTTGGCCAGGGCCGTGAGCGCGGCCACTCGAACGCTTGGGTCCGAACCGAGATCGCGCGTCACCGCCACCAGGTTCGGCGCGATCTCCGGGGTCTTGCGGGTCTCGAGCAGGGTGATGATCTTGATGCGAAGCGCGGTGTCGTCGTCCTTGTGCAGGCGCTCGAACATGATCGGGTAGGCCGAGCGGGCCTTGAGCTTGTCGAGGAGAATGATCGCCTCCATGCGGACAAGGGGGTCCATGTCCTCGGCGCTCTTGGCCACGCGGGCCTCCTCCTGCGGAGAGATCAGGGGCGGGGGTTCCGGCGGCGCCTCGATGACGACCGGGGGCGCGGGCGGCGGCTTATAGAGCAGCTTCTTGTAGGCGAAGAATGCCGCGACGATGAAGGCGATCGCGATGGCGATCACTTTGGCCATATCAGGGGACCCCCAGGGCGCGCGGGCTCAAGCGCCGCCGGCGGAGCGCCAGCGTTCCTCGCGCGGTCAGCTCGGCCACCAGCGCCTCCGTGGGGCGCAGGCGAGTCCAGGGCCCGCGGTCGAGGTTCTCGCTGGCCACGATGAGCCGGCCCTCCCGGCGCGAGAAACACATCACGGGCCAGGGCTGGGTGGGATTGCAGACTCCCCACGTCGCCTCGGGCCGGGGCGTGAAATGGCAGAAGGCGATCAGGCGCTTGCCGTTGCCGGCCACGACGTTGAGGCTGGTGTAGGGCACCTTTTTTTCGGGGTGACGGAGGCGGGCGGTGTTCCACAGCTCCCAATCCTCGCGCACGCAGCGCCTCAGGGCCTCGACCGGGTCCTTCGTCCGGCGGAGGAACTTGATGAACTGCCAGAAATAGACCTCGCTGTCGTTGTCGGACTTGAGGCCCCGCCGCAGCGGGCCCAGCCGGGCCGCGACCTCATCGGGGATCTCAAGGGTCCCATTGTGGGCGAAAACCCACGTCCCGTCCGTGAAGGGCTGGGCGTTGGCCCTGCTGAGCAGGCGCCGCGGCGGCAGGCCCTTGGGGTTGGAGGCCGCGCGGATGTGTCCGATGACCAGCCGGGACACGGCGCCATGGGCGGCCTTCTCAAAGCGGGCGGATTCTTCATAGGGTGCGCCCGCGCTTTTCGACACCGAAGGCTTGCCGTGGTTCCCGAAATGGGCGATCCCCCAGCCGTCCTTCTGGAGATTGCCGCGGTCGAAATTACTTTGCTTGAGAAGGGAAAACGGGGAATCGACCAGGAGGTCGCAGGCCTTCGCGGCCGTGGGGGCCACTTGGGCGAAGAGGCGGCACATGGCGGGATTATATTTAACATGGGAGACCGTACTCAACCGCGGAGGGATCGGCGTCTAGAGCACTTCGAGGATGGCCCGGGCCTTGTCGGTGTTCTCGACGGCCATGAGGATGCGGGAAGACAGGCCGTCCACGGCCGTCCCGTAGACCGTGGTGATGTTGACCTTGCCGTCGGCGAGAGCCCGGGCGATCCGGTAGAGCTCCCCGGGCTTGTCGAGGGCGAAGACCGAGATCAGCCGCGATTCGATGCTCGAGAAGCCGTTCTTGGTCAGGAGGCTCGAGAGGTCGACATCCCCCCCGACGGCGATGCGCACGACGCCCGAGTCATCCCGGACTTCGGAGGCCACACCCACCACGTTGATCCCCGCGTCGCAGAGAATCTTCGTGAGCCGGCTCAGCGCCCCCGGCCGATTAGGAAGAAAGATGCTGAACTGCTTGAGGACGTCGACTTTCATGGCGCCCGCAGATTATAGACCGCAATACGGGGAGGGCGCAAGCGCCGCGGCAAACCTTCAGTCGAACTTGACCGACTGAGGGACGGCCGCGATCTTGCGGCCCGCCTTCTCCGTCAGCCCGCGGTTGAAGGGCCCGCCCATTTCCTTGAAGAGGCCGTTGCCCTGGACGTAGTAGACGCTGCGGCCCGAGGTGTCCTGCAGCACGGTCTGGATGCGCCACTTGAGGATGGCGAGCATGGCGGCCATCGGGTCCTCGGAGGTGCCGACGTTGATGACGCTGCTGTCGGGGACCTCGGCGGAAAGGTCGAACTTGTAGCCCCACATGACCTCGACGAGCAGGGGCTCGACGGTCACGGCGGTGAGGTATTGGCCCTTGCCCTTGTAGCTGCCCCCGTAGGTGCGCAGGACCTGGTACTTGACGTCGACCATGCGGCCGCCGTACTTGTTCTTGGCGACGAAGGCATAGATCGTGCCCTGGGGAGGCTTCCAGCCCGCCAGCTGCCCCCAGTTCTTGATGCCCTCGGGAACCGCGGTCGCGTAGGTGGTGTTGATGTTGACCACGGGCTTGTTCTTCTCGATGATGGCCCAGATCTTGGCGGCGATGTTGATGATGCGGTCCAGGATGACGTTGGGGTCTTCTCCGGCGGGGTCCTGCGGCGGCGGCGCGATTTCCTTTGGAGTGACCGTCGGCCCCAGCCGGACGATGCTCACGGACTTCGGGTCGATCTTGAAGAAGTTGGGGTCCTGCCGGGCGGCTTCGATCTCGGCGGGAGTGAATCCGTCTTCTTGCGCGGCGGCGGGCGTCTGGAACGGCAGCAGCACGGCGGCGGCGAGCAACAACAGGCGCGAGGGGACGGACATGAGGTTGACCTCCTGGGGGGTCGCGGGGGCCTGCGCTTCTACTAATTGGAGGCGCAGGTCCATCGGCCCTCAATTATTAAGGCGAAAGTCCCTCCGGGTGGAGGGTCCTTGGTCCCGTGCCCAGGCTAGGTCTAAGGACCTAGCCGGGGGCGCCGTCTCAGGGCGCGGTCGGCGAAAAAGCCGGCGGCGGGCAGGGCGAGAGCGACGCCCACGTGCAGGGCGAATTTTCCAAGCACCCCGAGGCCGGCCACGAGGCCGCCGAGGCCCGGGATGAAGGGCAGGGCGGAGAGGACCAGGGCCGCGGCGACGACGCCGAGAAGCACGCCGACAAAGCCGCCCGCGCCCTTTTCGGTCCCGGCCCGATTCGCGGCCGCGCCCTCCGCGGGTTTGGTGGCGGCCGCGAGCTTGCGCTGGATGAAGAACAGAAGCGCGCCGAGCGGCACGAGGGCGGCGGCCAGCCACGGGAACGGGTTGAAGCCGGCCAGGTCGCCGAACAGGGGCTTGAGCGCCAGCATCACCACGATCGACAGCGCGGTCATCGCCGAGCCGGAGAAGGCGAGGGCTTTCTGGACCTTGGCGGGGTCGGGAGGGAGCTTCTCGTTGAAGTAGGAGTTCAGCTTGATCGACGCGGCGACTTGGAAGAACCCGAAGGGGATCAGGGCCGCGGCCAGCACGGTGCTTGGGATCCAGTTCACATCCATGAACATCAACGGCGCGAAGGGAAGCGTCAAGTTGAAGGCCATGACGCCGAGGAGCGCCAGGGCGGGCACGCCCCACAGCGTCCAGCGCAGCATGGAGGCGCGTTCGCTCCGGGACTTCTCCTCCGGGCTCATCGCCTCGTGGCGCTTCTTGCCGAACCGCTCCAGGAGGAGGAAAGTCGCGGCCAGAAGCAGTCCGCCCAAGCTGAACATCCCCACGAGATTGCCCTGCACCGCGGCCATCCCGGCGGAGCCGGCGACCAGCTTGCCGTAGCCCGGGGTGATGAGGCGGTAGATCAGGACGTTCATGAGGTCGAAAATAACGGCGCCCATCAACGAGTACTTCAGAAACGGAGTTTTGAAAACGAACTCCTTGCCCTCCTCCATGTTGACGAAGATCTGCTTGAAGGCGTTCTTGATCCTCTGCCAGCGGCCGACGGCCGGCGCGTCGGGCGCCGGAGACGCCGCCGGGGCCGGGGCGGCGGGCGCGGCCAGGGCCTCGATGCGGCGCGCGGCGTTCCACGGGATGACCTTCAACATGAGAAAAACCATCAAGCCGGCGAGTATGGTGGCGGGGTAGAGGGCGGTGATCCAGCCGGCGCCGACGCTGAGCACCAGCGCCCCCAGGACCATCGGGGCCGGAACGGCCACGATTTCGGCCAATAGCTGCCACCAGGTCCGGAACTTCTGCTGGCTGACGCCTTGCTGGGCGAGCAGGAACTTGCGCAGCGTGCCTTCGGCGGTGACGGCGATCCCGGTGACGATCCCGTTCAAGGCGTAGAAGAGGAACATCAAGGGCAGGGGCATCATCCCCGTGCCCAACAGGAAGACCATCGCTCCCAGGGAAGCCGCGCGCAGGACATGGGCGCCGTAGAAGGTCTTGGTGAGGCCGAACTTGCCGCTGAAGAACTGGGACAACTGCTGGCCGATGATGCTGCCGATGCTGGCAAAGATCGTGACTTGCGCGAGAATCGAAAAGTCGCCGAAGGCGTCCTCGGTGAGCTGGGCCATCGCCGCGCCCTGCGCCTCCAAGCCGAGCTGCATGACGAGCATGCCGCCGATGAGCGCGGCGACGACCGCCCCGAGTCCGAGCCAACCCTTGCCCTTTGATTTTGTTCCGTCCTCGGCGGCGACGGGCGCGGCTGCCGGGGGCTGCGCCCGGCCGCCCTGAGTCTTGAGCCCAGGGTCGGAAGGCGGGGCCGGCGTCGGCGTGAGGCCGAAGCGGGCGGCGGTGAAGGCGTCGGGAATCTCCCCAACCGGTCCGGCCGGAACCGTCCCCGGATCCGGGCGCGCCCGGAAAGCCCTCATCAGCGCGGCGAATTTCCTGCCGATGGCCGGGGGAAGACTTCCCGCGGTTTGGCGGCGGCCGGCCGGGGAACCCGGCTTGGCCGCGGGGTCGGAATCGGTCGGTCCGGCCTGCGGAGAGAAAATGGAGGGCGACGCGAAGGGAGCGGGGCGGACGTCGGCGTCCGCGGGGGCGCCCGCGATTGATCCGAGGGACGGTCCCGCAACCGAAATGTCGGGCGCGGCGGGAACCGCCGATAACCCCGCGAAGGCTCCCGCGGCGGTTTCGGAACGGACGGAGGGGCCCGTGAAGGACGGCAAGGGTGCGAAGGACCCGGAGAGATTGGATAATGCGGACCGGGAGAGGGAGCCGGTGAGCGTGGCGCGAGATCCCGCCCCGGCGTTGGGCGCCGGGTTGACGGGTGTTCTCACCCGCACGGAGACGACCCGGGCTAGAGCCTGATAGGGGAGCAGTCCCGGCGAAACGAGAGCGACCGCAAGGGCGACGGAGAACCGGAGAAATTTCATGAGTACCCCCCTCCTGTTCGGATTATAGGAAAGGCTCCGGCGGTCCCCCTAGGCCGATTGGGGCGCGGCGGGGCGGGCATTGGACCCACGGCGCATTGGGCCCGGACGCGCCCTCAAAACCCCGGGGACCGGGAGGTTCCGGGTTGAGAATCGCCGGGCGGTCTGTTATACTCTCGCTGCGCGATGACCGAAATGGGATCCCAGGGACTCGCCGGCCTCTCGCCCTCGGCCCCCCCCCCGCCGGCCCAGGCGGAGCTGAGGCCCGGCAAGATCAGCGACCGTCTGATCGCCTACATGATCGACGGATTTCCGTTCGTCGCGGGGTACTATATCTGTTGGGTCGGGGCCCTGCTCAAGTTCCCGCGCCTGCTTTCGGTGGCGAACTTTCCCACGATGCTGGCCGGGGCGTGGATCGTCATGTGCTGGCTCTACCAGTTCCTGGGCAACGTTTCCGGGGGCACCATCGGCAAGCGCATGATGAGCCTCGCCGTCGTCGATCGCCAGGGCCGGCCCCTCGGCGCGGCGCGCTCCGCCGTCCGAGCCTTCGGTTATCTCCTGAGCACCCCCCTGTGCAACTTCGGCTTCCTGATCGCATTGCTGCACCCCGAGTCGCGGGCGCTGCATGATCTGATCTCGGGCGCGGTCGTCGCGGAAAACCGCGCGCGCGCCCGCGGCGAGTCGGCGGTCGTGTTCGTCGGTTCGGTCTGCATGATCTTGGGCATGGTGTTGGGCAGCGTCTTTTTCGTCGTGACCCAGCCGACGCCCAACGATCTCAAGGCGATCGGGCGGGCCCAGGACGGACTCTACATCATCGCTCAGATCGAGGAGAAGATCAAGGCCGAAACCGGGGTCTACTCCGCGTCCTTGAACGAGATCGCCAACGCCAGCGGCGATGTCGAGCAGTTCAAGAGCGCCATGCTCGACCTTTACCATCCCAACCTCTTCCAGATCGAAGCCGGCAACGTCCGCTATCGGATCACGGCCGCGGCCTTGGACCGCAAGAATACCCGAGTGAGCATCGACGGACCGGTCGCGATTCCCCCGGGGCTGGCCCTGCCTGTCCCTCTCCCGCCGGCCCCGGAGGCGACCGCCCCGCCCGAAAACTAGTCCTCCGTCACCTTGGCCAGGGCCCAGCGGCCGTAGGTCGTCAACTCCTTCAACGCCCCCGGTTCGATCAGGCCGCGCAGGTGCGGGGCCTCGGAGCGCCGCAGCACGACGTAGACCGCGCGGGAGCGCAGGGGCAGGGCCCGGATCGCGTTGTCGTCTCCCCAGAGGGCGTCGTTCTCGGGGTTGCGCTTGGCGTAGTGGAGTTCCCCGATCCAATAGATGAAGCGGTCCACCGGGCGGCGGGCGTAGTAGGACAGCCCGTGGAGGTGGGTGCCGTAGGCGTAGATCAGGTCCTGGGAACCGGCCTGAGACGCGATGCTTCGCCCCACCCGGAGGGCGCTCAGGTGGGGCTCGGCGACGCGCGCCGCCCCCAGGGCCAAAGCCCCCAGGAGCAGCCCCGCGGCCGCGCCCCCGGCCATCCCCGGGGCGCCCGACCGGGCGGAGAGCCAGAGCCCGGCGCCGAGCGCCGCGAGCGCGGCGCCCGCGGCCGGCACAAGGGCGGGGTCCGGAAGGCGCCCGCGGAAGGCGGGCGCCGCGACCGCGGCCAGGAGCAGGACCCCGCCGAAGATCGGAA
>CAYJXJ010000098.1:0-17265 GCA_964374095.1 uncultured Elusimicrobia bacterium | reverse complement strand
GCCCTGGGCCGCGATGGAATGGGCCCGGCGCGGGCTGTCCTGGATGCAGAACACCTTGACGTTATAGCCGAGTTCGGCGAGGCTGGCCGCGGCCGAGGCCCCGGCCAGGCCGGTCCCGACCACGATCACGTCGAATTTGCGCTTGTTGGCCGGGTTGACGAGCTTGAGTTCAAAGCGGTGCGTGTCCCATTTTTGTTGGATGGGGCCGGAAGGAACCTTCGCATCGAGCTTCATGGTTCTCTTCGCGTATGCTTCGGAGTCGAACCATTCCCGTTGGTCATGGCGCCAGCGCCAGCCCCCAAATGGGAAAGATCGCGAATCCCGCCGCGATGGCGCCGGCGAATGCCCAGCCGCCGGCCTTTATCCAGGGGGTGTATTTGGGATGGTTCAAGCCGAGAGTCTGGAAAGCGCTCTGCAGGCCGTGGCTCAGGTGCAGGCCCAGGCCCGCCATGGCCGCGACGTAGAACAGCGCGTAGATCGGGTTGGCGAAAGAGATGCGGACCAGATGGTAGAGCCCGGCCGCCTTATCGCCGAATTTAAAAGTTCGGATGTGCACCACGAGGAAAACCAATATCAGGGTCCCGCTGACGGCCATCGTTGAAGAGCCCCAGGAACTTCCGCCCTTGCTCTTCGTGACGGCATAGGGCGACGGGCGGGCGCTTCGGTTCTCCTTTTTGAGCCACAGCGACGTGACGACGTGCAGCAAAAAGATAGTCACGAGAACGATTTCCGCGGGGATGAGAAGGGGGTTATGCTCCAGGGTTTCGGCGTATTGATTGAAGATGTCTTCGCCGACAAGGAGCAGCAAGTTGCCCGCCAGGTGGGTGACGAGGAAGCCGCAGAGGAGCAGCCCCGCGACCGCGACTAATGCCTTGCGGCCGATGGAGGAGTGAACCAGCCGGCAGAGGACGCCCATCGGCCCGGATTCTAACAAAAAAGAAAGGCCCGGGGCAGGAGGTCGTTGGCCCCGGGCCGTGGATCGGCGGTTCCTATGGTTTTCTTCCAGCATACTTAGGAATCAAACCATTCCCTTCGGTCAAAAAGGAACCAGGGGAAACCGCGAGTTTCGCGATCTCCCCTGGTTACCCGGGCTTACGGGCCCGGGGTGGATGCTCTCTGGCCGATCCCAGAGATTACAGGGAACCCGTACATATTAGCACGACCGACGGCCTCACGTCAAGGGCTGGCTGAATACCGTCACCTCCACCGGTGGAGGTAACCGCCTTTTCGCGAACCTATCCGCAACGGTGCGGATAGAATTACTTGTTGATTCCTCGGTCGCCGCGGATTGGGGAAGTCACGAGGGCCGCTTGGCGCGGCCGGGACGGCCGTTGGGCCTGAAGTCGAGGCATGAAGGCAGGGCAGCCGAATATGAACCGCGTTGGAGTCCGGCTGGGGCAAGTTGTATAAGAGGACGTGGCTCGGCTACCCGCCGTCTTGTCCGTGGTCGCGTCTCTCGCCTCGCATGTCGGGGACGGCTTCGCTCAGGAGCCGGCCGGCGCGATCGCCGCCCATCAAGATGGAGTGCATGCCGTGGCCTTCTCTCCGGACGGTCGCCGCGTGGCCACGGGCGGGCACGACGGCAAGGTGATGGTCTGGGAGGCGGCGACGGGCCGATCCGTCGCGACCTTCCCCGCGCATGAGGCGGGGGCAGGGCCCTGGTATCACGTCTCCGAGGGCGCGGAGGTCGACCGCAGCCGGGTGGAGGGGGGCGTCGCCTCCGTCGCCTTCTCCCCGGACGGCCGCCAGGTCCTTTCGGGCGGCTCGGACGGCGCGGTCAGGCTCTGGGACATCGCCACCGGGCAGCGCCGCGGGAATTTTCGGGGCCATGCGGGAATGGTGATGTCCGCGGCCTTCTCCCCGGACGCGACCCGGGTCCTGTCGGGAGGCCGCGACGGCCTCTTGGTGCTGTGGGACGCGGCCACGGGCAAGGTCCTCAGGTCGTTTGCTCCGGGCCACAAGTTCGGGATCAACAGCGTCGCCTTCTCACCCGACGGGAGGACCGCGCTTTCAGCCGGCAACGACGACACCATCCAGCGCTGGGACATCGGGACCGGGCGCCGCCTCGCCGTCTGGAAGGGCCATAACTGGGACGTCAACTCGGTCGCCTTCTCCCCGGACGGCAGGCGGGCGATCTCGGCCGGCGACGACAGCAACGTCAGGCTCTGGGACGTGGCGAGGGGGAAAAACATCGCGGTCTGGCAGGGGCACGAGAGTCCGGCGCTCGCGGCTGTCTTCTCGCCGACCGGGAGCCTGGCGGTGTCGACGGACATGAGCGGGGTGGTCATCCTCTGGGACCCGGCGACCGGGAAGCCTGCGGCGAGATGGGCGCGCCACGGCGAGGCCTACCGCACCTCCTGCCCGGTCGTCTTCTCGCCGGACAGCCCCCTCGTGCTCACGTGCAGCCGCGACACCGCCGACGCCTGGGACATCTCGAGCCTCCTGCCCGACGGCGAGCGGCGCGCCCTGGCCCGGCGCGAGGCGGCCGGCCGCGGCGTCGAGGCCGAGGCCGAGTGGCGCGCCGCCCAGGCCGTTGAGCAAAGCTCGCCGGCCTTGGCCATCCCCCGTTTGCAGCGAGTCCTGGAATTGGGAGGAATCGGCGGGCGGCGGGATTTGACCCTCTTGAGCCTGGGCGTCGTCATCAAGCGCTCGGGAGAGAGCTACCGGGCCGCCCAAATTTTCGAGCAACTCGACAAGGAGGGCTGGCCGGCGGGGGCCCAACGCATGCGGTCCGACTATGCGCAGAGCCTCCTCGAGCAAGGGCATCCGAATCTGGTCAAGGCCGCGGCGCAGCTGCGCCTGGCGCTGGCCGCCCAATCCGAGGAGGGGTGGGACCCGGCGGCGAAAGCCTGGGCCAAGGCCGAGCTTCCGAAGCTGGAGCGATACTTTGGGCACCTGGACAAGGCCCGCGGGCTGGCGCGGGAGGCGGACTACGACCGGGCGCTGACCGAGGCGAAGGCGGCGGCGTCCCTCTACCCGGCCGCGGATGCCGTGAACCTGGTCGAGAGAATCACGGCGGACCGGGACCGGGACGTGGGCCGGAGCCGGCATGCCGCGAGGCAGGCGCTGCTCTTCGCCGCGGGGGCTGTGGTCTCGGTCTGGGCGCTGGTCCTGGCTCTGCGCCGCCGCGGGGGCGGGGCTGCGGGGGAGGAGTCTCTGGAAATGCCGACCCCGCCCGCCTCCGGAGAGGCCGAGGCCTGGTCCGCGGTCCCCCCCGGCGATCTTCTGGCGGCGTCAGGCGATGCCGGCCGCCGTCTTGAATATGTCCGCCATTACGCCGGAGCCCAACGCTCCTCCGAACTGGTCGCGTGGGCTCGCGTCCGGCCGGAACCCGTGCGCGCGGCCTACGCCCGTTCCTTCATCATCGCCGGGGACTATGATTCGGCATACGTCCTATTAAAGGAGTGCCGGCATCTGGCGGGAAAGGACCAGCGGATCCTGGGCCTGCTGCGCCGCGTCTTGGGACGGCGCCGCGAGGGCGGGCTCTTCGCGTCGCAGGAGCGCTACCGGGAGCGCCTGGAACTGGCCGTGGGATTGACGGATCTGTCCCTGAATGAGGAGGCTCTTGGCCTCATTGATGAAACGGTGCTCGCCGTGGCCTGGAGGGACGAGGCCGATGCCTATTTGGTGGCGGAGATTTTCGACCGGACGGGAGCCGGCGCCCGCTTCCCGCGGGGCCTGAGCGTGGGCGCCAACCCCGGATTTTACTCGGGCTACGCCGCCGCCTTCGACATGCGAGGTCGCCATGATGAAGTCCTGGCCCTCCTGGCGGCCAAGAAGGAGGCCGCGGCCCTGGAGGACGGGGATTATCCCCTCATCATTCGGGCCCACGCCAAGCTGGGGCGCTTGGAGGGGCTCGCTCCCGGGTCGCTTCCCGCGCGCCTGCGCGTCCTCCTCGCGGAATCTTGGCTGGACGCGGGCCGGGAGGAGGCCGCTCTTCAAGCCCTGGATTCGGTGCCCAAGCCTTCCTGGAGTCCGCGGGAATACTCCTGCGCGCTCCGAGCCCTGCAGAGGCTCGACCGGTTCGAGGCGGCCCGGGCCCTGTTCGGGGCCGCGGTCGGCGCGTTCGGGCTCCAGGAGGCGCCCGATATCTTCTACCACCACGCGCGCTTCCTCGAGCGCGAGGCGCGCTTCGACGAGGCCGCCGCGGTCTACCGCCGCCTCCAGGGCGCGGTGGGAGAGCATCGGGACGTCTCGGGGCGACTCCGAAATTTGGAGGCCTTGCCGTCGGATGAGGTCATCCGCGCGACGTCCGTCGCCTCGACCTACGCGGGCCTGCGCGTCCCGGAGGCCTCGCGCCCTCCGGAGGCCGTCCCGGCCGCGGTCGTGGGGGGGAGATTCCACCTGGTCCGGCCGCTCGGCGTCGGCGGGATGGGCGTGGTCTACCGCGCCCGCGACGCCACGTTGGGCCGGGACGTGGCGCTCAAACGGATGCAGGACTGGCTGGCCGCGGACCCCGCCGCCAAGGTCCGGTTTCTGGAGGAGGCCCGGACCCTCTCCACCCTGAGCCACCCCGGCATCGTGGCCCTTTACGACACCCTGGAGTCCGAGGGGCGGATTTACCTCGTTCTCGAGTTGGTCGACGGCGAGGCCGTCTCCGAAGTCTTGGCCGGACGGGGCCGCTTCGACGCGGCGGATTGCGCGCGGATACTCGCCTCGGTCTGCGGCGCGCTTTCCCACGCCCACGGACGCGGCGTCGTGCACCGGGACCTCAAGCCCGCCAACGTCATGCTCGAGCGCCGCGGCGGCGTCAAAGTCATGGATTTCGGACTCGCCCTCAAGACCGACGCCGCCGACGCCCGCCTGACCGCGGCGGGGGCCGCCCTGGGAACCCCCGCCTACATGGCCCCGGAACAGCACGCGGGCCGCGCGGACGCCCGTTCCGACCTCTACGCCCTCGGGGCCTCGGCTTACGAGATGCTCACCGGCCGCCTGCCGTTCATCGGGCGGGGGCTGGCGGACCTCAAGGTCCGGGAGGAGTACAAGCCTCTCGGTGAGGAAATCACCAAGGCCATGCGGGACTTGGTGACGCGTTGCCTCAAAGCCGACCCCGCGGCCAGGCCCGCGTCGGCGGGAGAGGCGCTGGGAATGCTTGGAGTCTCCTAGTATCCTCGGATGCCGTTGCCGTTATTCGGCGGGCGCGGCCGCCGCTCGCATGAAAACGGCGCCGACGGAGCGCCGCTGGCGGTTGGTCAGCTGCCCCGAGATCAGCGCGAGCGGAATCGCCATGAGCGGCGTCGGCGCCCGTCGTTGGCGGACGCGGATCTCGCCGCGGGGCACGGAGGGGGGGTTTCGTAAGTCGCGGCGTCCCATGGTCCGCACGCGCCTGAGAACGGCGCGCACCGTGTTGCGGGAGCAGCGCAGCACCCGCGCGGTCTCCTTGATCCTGCGGCCGAGGTTCTCAAAGGTGTTGAGCAGGGCCCGGCGCGCCCGCGCCGGATCTTCGCGGTAGAGGTTGTAGTAGTAGCTTTCCCGGCCGAAGTCCGGTGGGGGCGCGGTTTGGGCCGGCTTTTGGGGCGCGAGGACCGTCGGAAATTCCCTCATACTTGTCTCCCGGGCCGCGGCTCAGGGATCGAAGCGGTAGCCGAAGCCCTTGACCGCGACGATCTTCTCGCCGAAGGCCCCGAGCTTCTTGCGCAGGTTGCCGACCGTGACGTCGACCACCTTGGTGGTGAGGCTGGCGGCCTCGGCGTAGCCCCACACCGTCTCGAGCAGGTAATTCCGGGACAAGACCCGCCCCGGCCGCTCCAGAAAGGCCTGCAGGAGGTCGTACTCCTTGCGCCAGAGCGGGAGTTCCTTGTCCTTCATGAATGCCTTGCGGCCCCCGAGGTCCAGGCGGACCGGGCCGGACTCGAGCTGCGCCGCGGGCTCGCCCGCCCAGCCCGACCGCCGCAGGAGGGCCTCGACCCGGGCCACCAGCTCGCTGGGCTTGAAGGGCTTGGCCAGGTAGTCGTCGGCGCCCAGGCGCAGGCCCGAGACGACTTCCTCGGAGGCTTTCTTTGCCGTCAGGATCAGCACGGGCAGGGTCTTGGTGGCCGGCTTCTGACGCAGCTCCCGGCAGACCTCGAGGCCGTCCTTGTCCGGCAGGCCGCGGTCCAGGACCAGGAGGTCGGGGACCTCGCGCAGGAGCATGCCCTGGGCGATGAAGGCGGTTTTGGCGCGCTTGACCTGGTGGCCCTCAGCCTGGAGTATGTCGAGGATCATGTTGGCCATGGTCTCCTCGTCCTCGACTACCAGGATGCGGGGTTTTGCCTTCTACATGGGGGCGGGTCCCCTGCAGGCCTACCGCCGCGTGGGAACGGCCGCGCTGCGCGCCCTCTGGCAAGTGCCGCAGGCCACCTGGCAGTTCTGGGAGGCCTGCCGGGAGAAGCGGGCGCTGGGCCACGCGCTCAAGGCCGAGTCCGTGCTGGAGGTTTTCAAACTCCCCGCCCCGGTCATCGACAAGCTCGCCGGAGAGTTTCCCGAGGACTTCGAGAAGTTTTCGGCCCTGGCCCGAGCCGTGGGCGAGGCCGTCGAGCGCGAGGAGGAGGGCGGGCAGGAAGTCGAGCGCCTGGAGGACCTCTTCCCGCCCGCGAGGAGGCCCTGGTGCGCACCCTGCGCGCCCGCTACGACTTCTCCCAGACCGCGGCGGCCCTGGGCGGGCTTTCGGGCCTGGTCAATCAAGCCGTCAATTTCGGCATCATCGGCCTGGCCGCTTACCTGGCCATCTCGGGCGGCCTGACGCCGGGCCAGGTGATCGCCTCCTCCGCCATCGTCCACCAGATCCTGGCGCCCTTCCACAGCCTGGCCAACGCCTGGTCGGAGTTTCAGGAGATCCGCGTCATCCAACAGCGCTTGAACGACATCTTCCTGGCCGAGCCGGAGCGCAGTCCCCGCTCCCGCGCCCTGGTCAAGAAGCGCCTGCGCGGGGAGTTGGAGTTCCGGGACGTGTGGTTCCGCTACGGCGGGGAGTCGAGCGACTGGGTCTTGAAGGGAATGTCCTTCCACATCCCGACCGGCCAAAGCGTGGCCGTGGTGGGCAAGAGCGGGGCGGGGAAGTCCACCTTGGCCCTGCTCACGGCGCGGCTCTACGAGCCCAACAAAGGCCTCATCCTCCTCGACGGCCGCGACTACCGCGACTACGACCGGCAGTGGCTGCGCTCGCAGGTGGGGCTCCTTCTGCAGGAGAACAACCTATTCTTCGGCACCGTGGCCGAGAACATCGCCTACGCCGACGCGCGGCCCTCGCCGGAGCGCATGCAGAAGGCCGCCGAGCTTGCCCACGCCCACGCCTTCGTCACCGAGAAGGGCGCGGGCTACGGCTACATGATCACCCACGGCGGCATCGGGCTTTCCGGGGGGGAAAAACAGCGGATCGCCATCGCCCGCACCCTCTACTCCGACCCCGCGATCCTGTTTCTCGACGAGGCCACCTCGGCCCTGGACGCCAAGGCCGAGAAGGCGGTGACGAACAACCTGCGCGGGGAGATCGGCCGCCGCACGGTCATCTCCATCGCGCACCGCTACTCCACGGTGCGCGCTTCCGACTACGCCATGGTGGTGGAGGGGGGGCGGGTGGCCGAGTTCGGGACTCATGAGGAACTGCTCGGCAAGGAAGGCGCCTATGCCGACCTGTTCGCGGACCAGATCGAGGCGTGATGGCTGACGAGGAAGAAGCCGCCGTCGGCGGGAACCGGGGCGTGAGGCCCTTGTTCCCGGCGTGGGCCGGGGCTATACTTAGGAAGAACGCAAGGAGGCGCATAATGACGATTGGGGACAGGATTGAGGTCAATCCAAAGGTGATGATGGGCAAGCCCGTCATTCGAGGAACACGAATATCGGTGGAACTCGTCCTCAGAAAGTTGGGCGAAGGAGCGACAAACCAAGAGCTCTTGGACGGTTATCCGCGATTGACCCCGGATGACATTCAAGCCGCCATCCGTTATGCGGCGGACGCCGTGTCCCATGGGGAATTGGTGATTTTGGGAGACTCCCGGAAGCGAACCAAGCATTGATCCGTGCGGTTTCTCGCTGACGAAAGTTGCGATTTCGCCGTGGTGAGGGCCCTTCGTTCGGCGGGCCATGACGTCGTCGCGGCGGCTGAATCTTCCGCCGGCACGGAAGACCTGGGTATTCTTGATTTATCCATTCGCGAGAACCGGATTCTCTTGACGGAAGATAAGGACTTCGGACAAATGGTTTATGCCAGCGCGCATGGACAGGCGGGCGTCATGTTGATATGATTCCCGGAAAACGCCCGAGGAACGCTTTGCCGTGTCATCTTGCAGTTGGTGCGTCAAAAGGGAGAACAGTTGATGGGACATACAAAGGAGCCGATCCCGAGCAATTTGACGCTATTTTTTCTTACGTTGTCCAGACAAGGTCTTTCGATTTGTTATAGAAACGGAAAAACAAATTCTGCGCCTCACAAATAGCCGCTTCTGATTCCGTCCGTCAGCATTTGCATCCTTCAGGCGTTCAGCGAGGCGGATCAAGCGCCAGAAGAATCTCTTGAGGCGTGTGCGCGGGCAAGCCCGCTTTCTTGAAATCAAGCTTGTTTCGAGTCACCAAGGCCTCGGCGTCCACCGCGCGCGCGGCCTCGCAAAGCACCGCGTCCTCGAAATCGCGAAGCTCGGATTTCAAGGCATTCTCCAGAATGGGCCGGGTGACGGGAGCCACCTCCAAAAAGGTCAGAAGCTTGCGCAAGTTGTCTCGAGCCTTTTGAGGGCCCATGGTCTTGCCCATCAGATAATGAAGAGTGGTCAAGGTCGTCGCGCACAAATAGCCCGCCAGGCGCCCCGACTCCGCATGGGAAAAAACTTGGGCGGCGGGAAGCGAGAAGGGCTTGCGGTCGAGCAGCAAGTCCAGAACGACATTGGTGTCGATCAGGACTTTCAAAGGTGCTTGCTTTCCCAGTGCCCGCGAATGTCCCGGACATCGGCTTGGGAGCCCCGAAGGCTGCCCTTCAAGGATCGGACCAAGGGCGTTAAGGCTACGGAAGATTCGGACGTCGGCCGCCCCAACATCCCGAAATATTCCGCGACCATCCGCGATATGGATTTACCACGGCGCCGAGCGTAAGCCTTGGCCTGGGCGATGAGACCGTCGTCGAGTCTTAAGGTCAACTTGGCATTCATCCCGCCCCTCCAACTGACGTACTAATTAATTGTTATTATACGTCATAGCTCTGATTATGTCAAGTACCCGAATTCTGGAAACGTCTACAAGGGCATCTCAGGGGTTGAGGATTACACGAGGCCGGCCGATCGATTCGTCGCGGCACTGGCGTATCAATAGCTTTTTCTTGAGAAGGCCATCCACGCTGACATCGGTGAGATCGTACCCGAAGGCCGCCAGGGCTTTCCGGGTCTTCTCGGCGTTGGAGAATGTGGGACGGATGAAAATGTCGATATCCAGCGTCGCGAGCGCGTAGCCAGCAACTGGACGTCTTCCTAAATTGCCTGGATCAGCCGTTCCCATAGATATCCTTTCGGTCGCCGATGTCAATGACAAGGATGCGCAAGACCTGATCCTGAATGTCGCAGATAAGACGATAGTCGCCGACACGATAGCGCCAGTATTGGCGCAACGGACCTCTCAGCGGTTTACCCAACGCGCGAGGATCGGGGACGGAGGCTAGGCGCTCGCGCAGGAATGTCGTGATGCGTTTGGCGACGCTCCGGTCAACCGTGACGCCGTCCACGGTTTCGACGCCCTCGGCGCTCCACGTGATGACGCTTCCGCTCTTCAAGCCGAACTCCCGGGCGCAAGAAACAAGCCCCTTGATCTCGCGCTTCTTCGTCTTCTCGTTCTCGATGGAGTGGGAGGCTTGGATGATTTCCTGGGCATGCGGGCCCTCGCGAACGACGAAGTCCGCCTCCACGCCCTCCAGATTTTTCCAATAGTGGATATCCTGTTGAGGCCTCAGACGTCGCCTGAGCTCCAGAGAAACGGCGTTCTCCAGGAGCCGGCCCATGTCGCTTCTTCCGCTCATGGCGTAGAGAAAGCCCGTGTCCCCGAGGCGGGCTTTTCTGGGGTACTCGTCTTGCCGATCTTGTGCCCAAGATTCTGGGAAAAGCGCAGGCACTTGGAGGCGGAGAAATACGGCGCCTCGATAAGGATGCGATCGGGAAGGACGGCAGACTCCCGAGGAAGTCGAGGGTCTGCCCGGCATTGCCCGGCGTCGGCGTCCGCGCCTGGACTTAACTCCATAAAGTTCGTAATATTGTGGATCATGTTCCAGAGACTGCTCAAGCCCCTCAAGTCCAGCAGTTTCTTTCTCTTCGGAGCGCGGGGGTCCGGCAAGTCGACCTTCGTCCTCAAGCAGTTCCTGCCGCCCCTGGACCCCTCCCAATTCCTCATGATCGATCTCCTCGACCCGGAGCAGGAGGATCGCTACGCCAGAGACCCGAAGTTCCTGGAGAGGTCGCTGGATTCGCGGGCTCGGCCGCCGCAGTGGATCGTTATCGACGAGGTGCAGCGCGTCCCACGGCTCCTGGACCTGGCGCACCGGCTCATAGAATCCAAGGGCTGCAAGTTCATTCTGACCGGCTCCAGCGCTAGGAAATTGCGCTCGGGAGCCGCCAACCTCCTTGCGGGAAGAGCTTTCCTGTGCCGGATGTTTCCCCTGACGCAGGCCGAACTCGGTTCACGATTCGAGCTCGATGCCGCCTTGCACTGGGGAAGCCTGCCGCGGATTTTCTCCCTGAAGACCATCGCCGAGAAGAAGGCCTATCTCAGGTCCTACGGGCTCACGTACCTCAAGGAGGAAATCAAGTCCGAGCAGATCGTCCGGAGGCTCGATCCCTTCCGCGAATTTCTCGAGGTCGCGGCCCAGGCCAACGGCGCCGTCTTGAACGCCAGCAGGATCGCGCGGCAGATCGGGGCCGACGTCAAGACCGTCCAATCCTATTTCCAGATTCTGGAGGACACCTGGGCGGGATTCCTTCTCCCGGCCTATCACCGGTCGGTGAGAAAGAGCCAGACCTCGCACCCCAAGTTCTATCTCTTCGATACGGGGGTCAAGCGGGCGCTCGAGCGCAGCCTCGACGCCGGCTTGGCTCCAGGGACGTCCGCTTACGGGGATGCCTTCGAGCACTGGGTCGTGCTGGAATTCCACCGGCTGAACGAAATCCTGGGGAAGGACTACAAGCTCTCGTATCTCAGGACCAAGGACGGGGCCGAGGTCGACCTCATTCTCTCCAAACCCCGAAGCCGGACCATCCTGATCGAGATCAAATCCTCCCCCAGAGTCGACGAGTTGGAGGCGCGCAAGCTCCGCCGCCTGCAGGCCGACGTGCCCGGTTCCGCGGCGTTTTATCTTTCCCGGGACGAGAGCGCCCAGGCGATCGACGGAGTCCGGTGTCTGCCCTGGCACCGGGGGCTGACCGAGATCTTCCGGGGCCAATAGGCCGGATGGGCGCCCCTCAAAGCGGTTGAGCCTGCGGGGCGAAGGTCGCCTCATAGACCTCCAGGGCTTCGCGCGCCGCCCGGTGCAGTCTCACCGTATTCAGTTCAGGAGAGCTCTCCGATACCACTCCCTCCCGGCGCAGAATTCTCTCCATGATTTCCTCGTGAGCCAAAAGTTCCGACCGGACGAACTCCAGCGCGCCTTGGGGAGCTTCGCGCGGGGAACGGGCGTCGGGCTTCGCGGGAGATCGTCTTCCGGAAGCGGGCGCGGGAGGAGCGTCTCGCCGCGCGCCTGAATAGAGGGCGTTGAGCTCGGATTCCGTCTGCATGGGAGAAGCCGCTTCCGGTTCAGGGCCGATCGTCTCGGCCGCTTCCTGGAGCAGCGGGTAGGCCGCCGTTCCCGGGGCGTCCTCTACGGTTTCCACGGTGGGACCCATTCCCCGACCCCGGCCGGGGTCCTTCCAGCCCTCATCCAACGATAGGATCGCCGGGGAGCCGATCTCCCAGCGGCTCGGAATTTCCGGTGCGGCTCCGAGATCTCCTCCGCGCCGGGCGTCAAGGACACCGCCGGGGCCGGGAGGCGGATCGAGAAGGGGTTTTCGATCGTGGCCGGCAATGGGCGCGGGAGTCGGGCCGGCCGTGCGTCGAATGCCGGCGCGAGTCTGAGATGAACCTTTATCACGCCGTTGGCCGCGGCGCTCCCGGCGCCGCCCAAGGCCGGCAGCAACAACGCCGCCAGAGCCGCCAGGCGGCGGCGCCTTTGGATTTTGGGCGATTCCATCGTCATGGTGTTCTCCTCCGGATCGGTTCCGTCCGCTTTGACGGGACCAGTATAGCGCGGCTATAGAGTTTGGTCTTGGGCCGGTGGGGTCGCTCGCGGCGTGGAAAGAGGCCCTGCAAAAGATGAGGCTCCGGCTCCGGGGTCAATAGGCTTTTCGTCTCTTCACGCGCGTCTCGCGGCGGGCTACCCTGGCGGCAAGGCGTTCCTTCCGGGAGCGACCAAATGCCGTGAGGGGGGTGCGATGAAACAGAAAGTGTTGATGTTTGTTGTGATGTGCCTTGGGGCCGGAGCCGCTGTTTCCGAGGCTGCGACCACAAGTCCGACCCTTGAGAAATTGAAAGGCGTCGCCGGGCCGACGGTGGTGGCGGGCCAGGCGCCCATCCCGAAGCCGAAGGCCGGACACGCGCTTAAGTACCGGCTCGACAGGGACGGCTTCTGCCGGGACTCCGCCGGGGAGTTCGGCCGGAACCCAAGCTACATCGGCGAGTGCGGCGATTTGACCGGCATGAATCTGGCCGGGGCGGACCTGCGCAAGCGCGACCTGCGCGGGGCCGGGGGAGAGGGCGTGATCCTTTCGGGCGCGGACCTAAGCGGCGCCGACCTGCGCCACGCCAAGTTCTTTAAGTCCGACCTCCGGGGAGCGACCTTCAACCGGGCGAACATGCGGGGCGCCGGCATCGGCTGTTCGGACCTGACCGGGGCCAAGCTCGTCAACGTGGCAAGCTTCGAGAAGGCCTCCTTCTCGGCCTCGATCCTGGCGGAGGCGGACATGAGCGACGCGGGCTTGGGCGACATGCGGCTCGTGGGCTGCGACCTGCGCGGCGCCGACCTCAGCCGCGCCCGGACCGACCTGTGGAGCGAGATCGGATTGTGCTGGATAGACGGCCGGACCAAGCTCTCCGCGGGCTGGCGCCGGCACGGCTCCTGCGACATGGTGACGGACGGCCGGGACTTCTTTAAGGAGCACGCCTCCGCCGAGTGGTGCGCGCCGATGCCCTAGGCTCCGAGGCGGCTCGAGAGGCGGACCGAGCTTGGGGCCTGGCCGAGATCTTCGCGCGAATCCCATCCGGCGGGGCCTGGAATAAATTCCCATAGTCTGTTATAATTATAATAGCTAACTAATTATCTATTAATACATAATATAGCTATTAATAGATAATATAATCACTATTATGTATTCAAGCGGACCCATAGAAACCGGCCAGTTCCTAGCCGAACGGTTGCGCGCCCTCCGGTTGCTGAAGGGCTGGACGCGTGATACCCTCGCCAAGCGCGCCGGCGTTTCAGCCCCCTCCCTCAAGCGTTTCGAGAACGCCGGGAAGGCCTCCTTGGACCTGGTCCTCAAGACCGCCCACGCCCTGGCTCGCCTGGATGAATTCGAAAAGCTCTTTGAGCCCCCGGCGGCCCTCAGTCTTGCGGAACTCGAGCAACGCGCCGCGAAGCCCGCCCGCAAGCGAGGACGGATTTGAAGAAACTCGCGGTCCGCTTCACGCGCGGGCCGGCCGAGTCGCTCCGGGTGGGGACCTTGGCCGAGGACCGCGGCCGGAGCTACTTCGAGTACGACCCGGGGTTTTTGGCCTCCGGCCTGAATTTGTCTCCCGTGCGCCTACCCTTCGAGGCGGGGCTCTTCGAGCATAAGGACCATGGCTTCGGGCCCCTGCCCGGGCTCTTCGACGACTCCCTTCCCGACGGGTGGGGCCGGCTGTTGATGGACCGGCATTTTCGGACGCGGGGCTTGAGGCCTGACGGGATCGGACCGCTCGACCGCCTCGCCTGGCTGGGCACGCGGACAATGGGCGCGCTGACCTATCACCCCCCGGCCGAATGCGAGGACGGCGACCCGGGTGTTTTCGACCTGCCGGGCCTCGCCCGCCATTCCCAGGATATCCTGGCCGGCGACGCCGTCGACGTTCTGCCGCAGCTCCTGCGGGCGGGAGGTTCGCCCGGCGGCGCCCGCCCCAAGGTGCTGGTCGGCGTGCATGGAAAACGCATCATCTCGGGAGAGGACGACTTGCCGGAGGGATTCGAGCCTTGGATCGTCAAGTTTCCCTCCAAAAAGGATATGACCGACGCCGGGCCCGTCGAGTACGCCTATGGCCTCATGGCCGCCGCCGCCGGCATCGACATGCCCCCAACCCGGCTCTTTGAGGCCTCCGAGGGGGGGCGCTTCTTCGGGGTCACGCGTTTCGACCGCGACGGCAACCGGCGGTTTCATGTCCACACCTTCGGCAACCTCATTCAGTCGAATTTCCGGATCCCCTCGGCCGACTACGCCGACCTGCTCAAGGCGGCGTCCTATTTGACGCGAGACCACCGGGACGTCCTGCGGGTCTTGCGCCGGATGGCGTTCAACGTCTTCGCCCACAACCGGGACGATCACGTGAAGAATTTCGCCTTCATCATGGACAGCGCCAACGGCGAGTGGACGATTTCTCCCGCCTATGACCTCTCCTACGCCTCGGGCCCTGGTGGCGAGCATTCCATGACCATCGCCGGCGAGGGCCGCGACCCCGGGAAAGCCCACCTCCTTCGCCTCGCGGAGCAGGCGGGAGTGACCCGGCCGCAGGCCTCCGCCGTCCTCGAAGAGGTCCGGGCCGCCGTTGACCGTTGGGAGGAATTCGCCGTCTCGGCCGGCGTCTCGAAGGCCGGCATCCGCGAAATCGCCTCCTCCTTCCCAAAGCTGTCCCGCTAGCGATTCGGTTCAATGGGAATCCGGGTCATCTGCCGAGTGGCGCAGGGCTACCCATTTCGACGTTGTCTGCGTTGATGATCTGCCGGTCATGGTCGGCTTCGTGTAGGCATAATTGCTGCATTTTTATATTTATAATGTAATTTTGTCGTTCATAGTTACATTTATATTGTAAGATTGCATCGACATGGAACCCCATATTCCCCGGACGCTTGCGCCCCCGGAGCGCTCATTTTTTCTCTTCGGTCCGCGCGGCGTCGGCAAGAGTACTTGGTTGAGAAACTGCCTGCCCAAGGC
The DNA here is from genome assembly GCA_964374095.1 of uncultured Elusimicrobia bacterium. Lineage (GTDB taxonomy): Bacteria > Elusimicrobiota > Elusimicrobia > UBA1565 > UBA9628 > CAYJXJ01. The sequence continues at coordinate 2,110 of CAYJXJ010000098.1, read as the reverse complement.
ATTCATTGGGGATTTGCTCGACACTTCTCTATCCCTAGAGCTCTCGCGCAACCCGCACTCGCTGGAAGCCCTCATCGGCCAACGCCCTGCCGGTTCATGGATCATATTGGACGAGATTCAAAAGGTTCCCGCCCTGCTCGACGAGGTGCACCGACTCATGGAATCGCGCGGCTGGAAATTCGCTCTTTGCGGCTCCTCCGCGCGGAAACTGCGGCGCGGGGGAGCCAATCTCCTGGCGGGCCGCGCCGTGACCCGCCGCCTGGGGCCGTTCACCGCGGCCGAACTCGGATCTGCCTTCGATCTAGGCTTTGCGCTTGAATGGGGCTGTCTTCCCGCCGTCTCTCTCGACCGGAAAGGCGCGGCGGACATTCTACGCGCTTACGTCAGCACTTACATTAAAGAGGAAATCCGCGAAGAGGGCATCGTCCGCAAGGAGCCGCCGTTTCTCCGCTTCCTGGCCATCGCGGGACTGCTCAATGCCCAGGTGGTCAATGGACAGAATGTGGCTCGGGATGCATCGGTTCCGCGCAGCAGCGTGGACTCCTATTTCTCCGTCCTGGTCGACACATTGCTCGGTCATTTTCTACCCGCCTGGCAACCCAGGATCAAGGTGCGCGAGCAGGCCCACCCGAAGTTCTACTGGTTCGATCCCGGAGTCGCCCGCGCCGCGGCCGGCTTGCTTGACGATCCCGCGGACCGCCCCTGGAAGGGGTTGGCCCTGGAAACACTCATCCTGCACGAGCTAAGCGTCCACAACGAAGCCCTTCAGAAGAACAGGAATCTCATGTACTACCGGACCGGCGCCGGCGCTGAAATCGATTTCATCGTCGAAACACGCAAGGGACGTCCCACCACCCGGCCGGCCGTCGTATGCATTGAGGTGAAGCTGGCGGAAAAATGGAATCGGATATGGGAAAAGCCGATGCGAGAGCTGCGCAGGGACTCTCGAATCGAAGTGGGAAGAATGATCGGGGTTTACACCGGCGCGCGCTCCTGGCATTTCGACGGTCTTGACGTCCTTCCCGTGGGTGAATTCCTGAAGCAGCTCCACGCCGGCCAGGTATTCTGACGAGGTGGGCCGCAAGCTGCACGGTCTAAGCTGAAATCCCGCGGGCCGATGGAGGCCGGCCCTGGGCCGGCGGGGTCCCTCGCGGCGCGGAAAGAGGCCCCGCAAAAGGTGAGACTCCGGCTCCGGGGTCAATGGGTCGGGGGGCTTTGCCACGGGTTGGCGAAGATCGTAGAATGCACGGGATGATCCGGCATGGCCTCGTTCTGGCCGCCATCGTGCCGAGGCGGACCGCCGCGCGGCGCGCGGGGCCCTGCACCCCCAGGCGGACTTCGCGGCCTCCAAGAACCTCTGGGCGGATGAGGACCTCATCGGCGAATCCACTCCCGGGCGCACCCGGCCCGAGGACTACGACATGACTTTGTCCGGGTCATGGGAGTTGTGGGACGGCGGCCGCAGATGGCTGACCTTGCGCGAGCGCCGCTGGTCGCTGGAGGCGGCGCGCGCCGCGCTCGAGGCCGAGCGCCGCCGCGTGGAGAACCTCGCGGTATCGTCATACTTCGGGGTGCTCCAGTCCACGGCCTTGACCAAAGTGGAGGAGAAAAACGTCCGTCTGACCGCCGAGCAGGCGGCCCTGGCGCGGCGGCTCTTCGAGCGGGGCGCGCGGGGTTTGGGCGACGTGCTCAAGGCCGAGGTCTCGGCCCGCCGGGCCCGGATCGCCAAGGTCCAGGCCGTCTCCTCCGACCGCGACGCGATCACGCGGTTGAACACCCTGCTGGGCCGCGGGCCCGACGGGAAGTTGGAGCTGGAGCCCGCGCCCGAGGCCGTGGAGGCGCCGCAGCAACTGAGCGGCTATCTGTCTTTGGCCGAAGGCGGCCGCCCGGAGATCATCCGGACCTTCCATTCCTACCATTCCGCCTCCTATTCCTTGCGGCGGGCCGTGGGCCTGCCCTGGCGTTAAGTTCCCCGCTTTACCGGAACTTTGCCCCGGCCTGACCCGGCCTTGCCCCCCGACTGCCATCGTATGGCGCGGAGGGAACAACACATGGATATCAGAGGCGGCGCACCGTTAGGATCCGGCTGGTTGGAGCGGGTGAAGCGACC
>CAYJXJ010000097.1:0-17281 GCA_964374095.1 uncultured Elusimicrobia bacterium | reverse complement strand
GGAGGCCCTTCCGGAGTTGGCGCTCTCGGTGACCTGTCGCCCCGTGCGACACGAAATCCAGGCGGCGGTCCCTGCCCTCCGGGGGCCCGCGCGGCTCTATGCCGAGCTGCACATGGCGCTTTTTCCCGGCGGCTTGGCGTTCATGGAGAGCGATAGCGACGGGACGGTCGAATCGCTGACGCGCCCGCCCGATCTCACGGAGCTTAGAGGCGAGCTGTCGCAGCGCTTGCGCAAACTGTCCGGGCGGTTCGCCGTGCGGCCTGAGAACTGGCGATTCTTCGAGGCCCGCGGCGAGAGGCTAGCCAAGGTTTCCGCGCTGAGTCTTCCCCCCTCCTGGCAAGACGCGCGAAGCCTTCGCGCCTTTCAGGAGGCCTACGATCGCCGGGCGCGCCATGACCGCTGCGAACAGGCGCGGCGCCACGCGGCGGAGGGCTCCCGGCTCCTGGGAGAGGGTCGCTTTCGAAAGGCCGTTCGCCTTTTGCGTAAGGCCCGCGAGGAAGATCCGGCCTACTACCTCCCCGCCCTGTGCCTGGCCGAGTCGGCCCTGCGCGAGTCACGATGGGATGAAGCACGGGGCCTGCTGGAGGAGGTCCGGGGGCTCTTCAAGAAACCCGGTCGGCTGACCCGGAAGGAACTCTCCCGCGATCAGGCGCGCCTGGAACTGGCCGCCGAGGGGTTGCGCGTCGGCGAATCGCGCCCCACCGACGCCTCGTCGCCCGCCGTTGCCGCCCCCGGGCGTGATAGGCCCGAACCCTCGCCGGCCGCCGCCCCGCCCGTGGATTGGCAGCCGCCGGAGTTTCCGGCGTGGATTGGGGAGCGCTTCGCTCCAGGCGCCGTCGAATCACTTGAGCGCTACCGCCTGCGGCTCGAGGCGGGGCGGCTCATGACCCTCGGCGGGTTTAACGAGCTGCTGGCTCCCGCCAGATCTCATATCGTCATCTTCGAGCATCAAGTCCGGGCGGTCCGCGTCGCCCTGCGGCGCATGCGCGGCCGGGCGCTTCTTGCCGACGAGGTGGGCCTGGGAAAAACGATCGAAGCCGGACTGGCGCTGAAGGAATACATGCTGCGGGGCATGGCCTCCAAGGTTCTCATCCTCGTGCCTCCCGTGCTTGCGGAGCAGTGGCGCGAGGAGCTTGCCTCAAAGTTCGACATTGAAGCGGAGGTTTTTTCCGCTGATGAGACGGCGGAAGGCTCATTCTGGCGGCGCGCCCGCGTGGCCGTGGCTTCCCTGGCGCTGGCGCGGCGCGAGCCGCACCGGAGCGAGATACTGCTCCAGAGCTACGACGTTGTCATCGTTGACGAGGCGCATCATCTGCGCCGCCGGGAGACGCTCGCTTGGCAGCTGGTCAACCAGGTCAAGACCAAGAGCCTGTTGTTGCTCACCGCGACTCCGATCCAGAACGATCTGAATGAACTCTACAGTCTCGCCACCCTGCTGCGGCCGGGACAGCTAGGCACGCCGGCGCAGTTTGGCGCGCGCTTCAAGGAGCGGGGAGAGGCCCGCAAACTGCGCAACTCCGAGGCGTTGCGGGCGCTGCTTCGCGAGCTCATGATCCGCCATACGCGCGCCAGCGCCGCCGTGGTCCTGCCCCGGAGAGTGGCGCGCACGGTCTGCGTTCCTATGGAGGGTCCCGAGCGCGCGGCCTACGATAGCCTCTCGGCCTTCGTCCGGCGCCTGGGGCCTTTGGCCGGAGGCAATCCCCTGTTTCTCCTGACGCTTCTCCAGCGCGAGGCGGGCTCGGACCTGCGCGCGGCCCTGCCCACGTTGCGCAAGATCGAGCCGAGGCTTCCTCCCGAGAGGCGCGCGGAATTGCAAGCCCTGAGCGCCGCCATCGAAACTCTGCCCGAGCCGTCGAAATGGGGCGCCCTTCGCAACATACTCGCTCACACTCCCGGCAAATGCCTGATCTTCACGGAATTCAGGGAAACTCAGGCGCGCTTGGCGCGGGCGTTGGCCGAAGGCGGGGAGGGCGTGGAGGTCTTCCACGGGGGCCTTACCCCGGAGCAGAAGGCTTCGGCGCTTGAAGGCTTCGAGTGTTCCTCGCGGCTGCTCCTGTCTAGCCCCGCGGGAGGCGAGGGGGTAAACCTCCAGTTTTGCCGCGTCCTGGTGAACTACGACCTGCCCTGGAATCCCATGCGTATCGAGCAGCGCATCGGGCGGCTCCACCGCCTCGGCCAGACCGGAGAGGTGATGATCTACAATCTCGCCTCCCAGGACACCGTCGAGCACCATCTCCTGCGCATCCTCGATGAAAAGCTCAACCTCTTCGAGTTGGTGGTAGGGGAGGCGGAAACGATCCTCGGCGAACTCACGGAAGATAAGGAATTCGAGCAGATACTCATGGAAGCGTGGCTTGAGGCCGCCGACCAGCGCGAAGCAGCCGAACGGATGGATCGGCTGGGCGAACTCATCGTGCGGGAAAAGGAGAGCTATCTGAAGATCAAGAAGCTCGATGAGGCGCTCTTTGGCGCCGACTACGAGGCCTAGTCATGGCCGAAGACAACCTGCGCGCCTTCGTTCTCGCGGGGGTGCGCCAACTCGGCGGCCTGGCCGATGAACCCGACGTGCGAACCCTCGACATCCTCGTTCCGGAGGCCCTTCGGGAGCGCCTGAGAGACCATCAATACCTGCGCCTGGACCTGGCGGCCCAAGCGCTCACCGTGGGCTCGCCGGTCGTGGAAGCCGTGGCCGAGGCCTTGGGGCGGGGCGGCTGCGCGGCGCGCGCCTACCTCAACCCGATCTACCTGCAGGGCGGCGATCTGGAGAAGAAATGGAAGAGGACGTTCCATCTGACCGCCGGGCGCTCGACGCTCTTGGGCCAGGCCCTCGAGGAAACGACCCACGCGGTCTTCCATTTCCGGGCGGGCTATCTGACCGATGAGAGGGAGGAACGCCTCTACGTCGTGGCCGTAAACCTGAGCACGCGGACCTCCTACGACGCCCTCGTCGATGAATGGCCGCGCCTCTCCCTTGACGAGGCGCGCGCCTACGGCGAACTCTCGGCTCCCCCGGCGCCCGGGCTCGACGGACTCAAGCCCACGATTGAGAAAGCTCTGCGGCTCAGGATGGCGCCGGATATTGAGCGGCTGCGCCAAGGCCAGGAAAAGTTTCTGACCCGCGAGTTGCGGCGATTGGACGACTATTACCGCGCTCTGGAGACGGAACTCAGGGAGCGCGAGCGGCGGCCCTCGTCGGAAGGGCAGGCCACGAGGCTCGCCGAGCGCCGCCGCGCCATCCGCCTGGACCGCGCCAAGAAGACGCGCGACGCCGTCGAGAAGCATCGCCTGCGGATCGAGACCGAGGCCTTCGCCCTTCTGCTGATCCACCAGCCATGGCTTCGCGTCACGATGCGCCTGGAAAGCCGCCGCGAGACGGTGGACCGGACGTTCTACTGGAACCCGGTGTTCAAGGCTTTCGCTCCGGCGGCCTGCGACGCCTGCGAGGGCGAGATATCGGCGTTCTCCCTGCGGGCTTCGCGCCTGCTCTGCCCTTCCTGCGTTGGGGGCGTGCCTGAGCCATGCCATGGATGAGGAACTCCGCGCCCGCGTGAAGGGGTTTCACCGGAAGATGACCCTCGTCGGCGGGCTGATTCTCGCGGCCGGCGGCTTGGCCGGGGCCTACATCCATTTTTTTTACCGGGGCCCGGTGCCGCCCAAGTTCATGGTGGAGCTGGCGCGCTGGTTCGCCCGGTAGCCGGCCAAAACCGCCACTTGGTGATCGTCCAGAGTATGCGCGCCCCGTCGCGCCAGGTGATCTTCTTGCCCTCTTCGTAGAGGCGGGGGTTGTAGCGGATCGGGACTTCCGTCACCCGGAACCCCCGGCGCAGGAGCTTGCAGACGAGTTCGTTGTCGTACTCGAATCCGTCGGCCGAAACAGGGCAGGCGTCGAGGGCCCGGCGCAGGAAGGCCTTGGTCCCGCCCTCGTAGTCGGTGACGCGCTGGCCGTAGAGCCAATTGGTCCAGGCCACGATCGTGATGTTGCCGATGTAGTGCGTGAAAAACGGGGACCGCCGGGGCCCGAAGAAAAATCGCGGGCGCTCGAAGGCGAATCGGGAGCCGAGGACGGCGTCGGCGCGCCCCTCGAGGATCGGGGCCAGGACCCCCGCGATGTCGGCGGGATCGTACTCGAGGTCCGCGTCCTGGATCACGACGGCCTGGCCCGTGGAGGCGGCGATGCCGGTCTTGAGCGCCGCGCCCTTGCCGCGGTTGGAGGCATGGCGCGTCCGCCTGATGCCGGGTATGGATTCCAGGATCTCGGCCGTGCGGTCGGTCGAGCCGTCGTCGACGACGATGATCTCGGCCTCGACGCCGCCGAGGCGGACGGATCGCAGGCGTTCCAGGGCCTGGGCGACGCAGGCCTGCTCGTTGTAGGCCGGGACGATGATCGAGACGCGGCGGATGGGAGCGGGAGGCAAGCGGCCCTACTGAGTCACCTTGACGAGGAGGCCGATGGATCCCAGGACGTCGGCCACCGCCTCGCAGCGTTCCCGCGCTCCCCGATAGACCACGGCCCGCCCCTGGGAGTGGACCTCCCAAGAGAAGCGGCGGGCGACCGAGAGGGTGCAGCGGATGGCCTTCATCAGCTGGCGCTCGACCTGATCGAAGGTGTGGCACTCGCAATTGAAGAGGACCGTCAACCACCCGGAGTGGGTCCCGGCGTCGGCAGCGCTCTCTTCCTCGACCGCGGGTTTGACCGTCTCGACGGCGGCCGTCATCGCCGCACCGCCACGGCCAAGCCTTCTCCCGTGGGGATCATGGCGCATGAGCTGAACGTCTCGGGAGTCGTCAGGCCCGACAGGAACTCCCGCATCGCCTCAATCGCGGGGCCGGCGTCCCCCGCCTTCGACGCCTTGAGATGGAGCTTGCCGAAAAGATAGGCGTTGTCTCCGGCGACGATGCCGCCCGGGCGAAGGAGGCGGGCGGCCCATGCCAGGTAGTGCGGGTAGTTCGGCTTGTCGGCGTCGATGAAGCAGAAATCAAACGGCGCCTCCGCGGCCAATGCCGCGAGCGTTTCCAGAGCCGGGCCCAGATGGACGACCACCTTTCCCTCGACCCCGGCGAGTTGGAAGTTGCGGCGCGCGACCTGGGCGCAGCGGGGGTCGATTTCCAGGGTGTGGAGGCGGCCGCCGGGAGGGAGCGCCCGGGCGATCCAGGAGCCCGAGTAGCCCGCGAGCGTGCCGATTTCGAGGGCGCGGCCGGCCCCGCACGCTTTGACGAGAAAATCGAGCAGCCTCCCTTCGTCCGGGCCGATGGAAATGGGGGGCAGGCCTTCCGCGGGGATTCTCTCGCGAATGCGCCGCAGGGTCGGGTCCTCCCGCGACAGGAGGCGCGTGACGAAATCCAGCAGGCCCGGGGTCGGGGCGCGGCCCCGGCCGATCTCGGCGTGGCGGGGAGAGCGGCGGCGCGTCGGCGTGGGCTTCATGGTTGGGTGCGGGGGGCGCCCGCCCCGCGAGACTCTAGCACTTCCCTGCGGCCGACGCAAGAAGCCGCGATTCTCGACGACGGACACCGGGATCCCGGGCTTGGTGTCAGGCATATAAAGGTGTTTTGCCGTCGACAACACGCGACTTCATGATTGACACTTGACACAGTCCTAGGCCCTATGCTAGGATGGGTCCGCTGGCCCTGGGACTGGGGGGTCCCCCGGGCCATAATGAACTGATGGGTCATCTTCGCCGAGCCCATTCGGCGGCAGCCCCCCGGCTTACGGGCGGTGCCAAGCGGCACCTCGCCGTCCTGATCGTTCTCAGCCTGCTCTCCCCCTCTCCGGCGGCGGTGCCGTCGTTTGCCGCCGCGGCCGCGGGTCCGCATCCGGTTTTGACCGGTGTTCCCCTGCGCGTCTACGACGAGCTCTCGACCATGCTGGAGAGGGCCCCGAGCCAGCCCGCGGGCCCCCTGCTCGCGAAGGCCCGGGAACTGGCCGCCAGCGTCGATGAGCATCCGGCGGTTTCGAACTGGGTCGAGGAACGGGTGGCCCGCCCGCTGGAAGGCGTCGCCTTCTGGGCCGCTCCGGGATACAGTCGCATGAGCGGCGCCCGGGATGATCTCCCCCGGCTCAAGACATTGCTCGTGGGCGCGGCCCATGAGGCCTTCGCGGCTCGGGCCGAACGCGAGGCCGTCAATCCGGGCTGGAAGACCGCCTCGGCCCGGGTCAATTCAATCCTCACGGGAATCCATCCCGCCAAGCCGTCCTTGGAACTCCCCGCGGACCCCTCCGCCCCGTCCGGCGCCGCGGACGGGGGGGGCCTCTCGCCGTCGAGCCGGTCGGCGACTTCCACGACCCGGTCGCGGGATTCGGGTTCGGAGCCGGGGACCGTCGAGAACGAGGCCCTCCGGGAGCTCAAGAAGACCCGCGACGAGCTCTACGAGGCCGACAAGCTCGCCCAGCGTTCCGACCTTTCCGACGCGGTGAGCCGGCAGCGGCAGGAGGAGTTGGGCAAGCTCGACGCGGAGATCCGGCGCCTTGAGGAGTTCCTGGGATCCGACCGGGAGCGCTCTCCCGGCGCGCAGGAGAGCGAGGAGATGCACGCCGCCTCGCTGGCGGCCCTGCGGCGGCTTCTGGAGACCTTTCGCTCGCGTCCCGCGCCGTATGCCTCCCAGCCCCCCGGGCGCAAGCCCGAGGACCTCCATCCGAAGGAGGGCGAGATCGCCGACGTCGTCAAGAAGATCGAAGATCTCAAGAAGGTCGCCTCGGACCAGGTCGGCGACCGGGACACCGCCGCCAAGGACCTGGCCGCGGCCGACAAGACCCGCGCGCTCGCCCTGCGCGACCGGCGCTCGGGCAAGCACATGCTCGAGTTCCGCAAGAATTTCGCCCGGCTGGCCATGGTGATGGACCTCACCTACAGCCTCAGCCTCCTGAACTCGGCCGAAAAGGCGCTCACCGGGATGCAGGCGCTGGTGGACAAGAAGATCGCCCGCCTGGAAACCCAGCGCAAAACCAATGCCGAGTCGGCCCGACGCAACGAGGAGCTCAAGCGCAAGGAAGCCGAGTGGCGAAAAAAGGTCGACGAGGACCTCGCCGAGGACACGAAGAACCAGAAGGACTTCGCGGGCCTCGCCGACAAGACCAAGGTCTACGTCGAGCGCGTGGACGCCTTCCGCGCCGAGGTCAACGCCGTGATCGAGAGGATCAACGCCCGCGACCGCTTCCGGGAGAGGGACGCCCTCACCGAGTACCGGCGGCGGCTGGCCCTGATCCCGGGGATCTATCAAAGGCTCAAGAACGGGACCGGCGGGACCGGGGTGGACATGTCCCTGCAGGACATGAAAAAGAAGTCCCAGGAAGTGGCCGCGGATCTCGTCAAGCTCGCCGACGCCGAGTCCCAGCTCGCCACGGTCCCGCTCGAGTTCGCCGGCATACTCGTGGTCCTGGTCCCCGGCATTCCCAAGGTGGATGTGCGCGATCCCTCCACGCAGCAGATTCTTCAGATTTTATCCATGAGAAAGTCCCACTGGCAGGGCCTGCTTAGGGAACAGCAGGACATTCTCGCCAGCGTCAACCGGGCGTTGGATCCGGGCTTCATGGGCGCCAAACCCGACGATTTCGGCGAGCCCCAGCGCGAGTCCCTGGTCTTGTGGCTCTCGGAGGAGCGCGAGAGAGCCGCCCGGGCCCGTCAGGAGCTCTCGCGGCTGGGCGGGGAAATCGACGAACTGGCCCGCGGCATCTCGGCCGTCACCGGCACCAGCCTCCCCCCATTGGCGGGCCGCACTCCCCAGGAGCTGCGGACGCTTTTGGAGCAGTACGCCGATCTCTTGGATAGGCTGAGCTTCCCGGACACGGACCCGGGCTTCTACGCGAAGATGGACAAGCTCGCCTTGGCCCGGCGCCTGCCCGCCATGGCCGACAACGTGGCCCTGGGGCTCAAGGCCGAGGCCCATGTTGAAATCATCGACAAGGCCCTGCGCGAGGTCCTCCCGCCGGCCCAGGCGCGGTTCACCCAGGCGGTCGCTTCCATCGCGGCGGTCCTGCGCGACATCGACGCCGACTTCGCCTTCGTCAACGCCGGCTACCCGACCTCCGAGCTTCAGCCCTTGATCGACCGCAAGAGGGCGCTGGTCTCGAGCACCCTCAAGCCCACCCTGCAGAGCCTCCAGCAATTCCTCGACCAACAGCTCATACCCTTCCAGGAGGAGCGCGTGGCCAAGGCCGATCCGGCCTACTCCGGGGACGGCTACCACACCCTCTATTCCGAGCGGATCCGCCTCTTCGAGAGGATCGTCAAGGCGATCGAGCGCACGCTGCCCTGGAGCCTCGCCACCGACGGCGCTCCGGAGGGAGACCTCGCCACGGCCCTGGCCAACATCGACCGGCTCAAGGCCAAGTTCGACGCATACACCGTTCTCATCGCGGACCTGAAGGACCAGGTCCGGCGCCGGATCGATCCCAACGGCACGGAGACCGAGGACGTTTACGGCGAGAACATGCACTACTCCCTGGTGGTCCGCCGCCGGGTTTACACCGAGGAAAAGACCCGCCGCGCGGGGCAGTTCAACGCCCGCGCCGCCGAGATCAACGGGATGCTCGCGCAGTTGGATTCGCTCTCGAGCGGCCGGCACAACCTGGCCGGACGCTTCCGCCTTCCCGCCGACATCTCGCCCACGGGCGCCGATTCGCTCGCCAAGCTCCGCCGCCTGGTCGACGACAACATCCTCACCGACATGGCCAACGAGCTCAAACGCCTCGCCGAAGAGGCCGACGCGGCCGCGGGCGACGCGGACCTCGGCATCGGCGGCGAAGGCGGCAACATCCCGACCGGGACCCAGCCCACCCCCACCCTGCCTCCCCTCAAGCAGTTCGCCCTGACCTGCCTGTTCCTCATCGAGAGGATCGTCCCCAGCCCCAACGCCAACGGCGACTCCTTGGCCGAAAACACGGCGCGCTATCTCTTCTCCGACGGGGTCATCGAATCCTCCAACAAGAACCTGAACGAACGCATCCCGATATTCTCCTCCTTCCTCGATCGCGGCGACCGGGTCCTGCAGGAGGTCTTCGCCGACTTCGACGCGGACAAGGCCTATGCCCGTTCCGACGGCTCGGGGGGCGCGGCCCTCCTGGACCGCAAGATCCGGGTCTACTCGCGCATACGGGACACGGCGCGGGACGGGGCCGACCTTTTCGAGCAGAAGAAGGGCTGGACCAAGGAAGGCTACGACACGGTCACCGACGTGGTCGACCTCTACGGCACCCTCATTGAAATCTATACCAAGGCCAACGAGGCCTTGGACGAGGACCTGGAGGCCACCCGGAAGATCAAGAGCGAGCTGGACAAGGCGCTCCAGGACATCCGCGATAAGAAACGCGAGGTCATGGGCTGGCTCAAGAAGCTCAACGACCCGCACGAGCCCGCCACCGAACGGGTCATGGCGGAGGTCTCCAAGCTTCAGGACCAAACCCGGATCGTCTTAGAGAAAAACGTCAAATTCCACGAGATGAACAAGCAGCTCAAGGAAACCGAGAAGAAGCTTGAGGCGACCTTGAGGGATTTGGGCGTCTGGCACAAGCGGCTCTACGCCCTCCTCGACGAGGTCCGGGACTTGAACCGCTTGAGCCCCGAGCTCGCCCAGAAAGTCTCGGACATCGTGACCCCGGGTTCCTCCTGGCTGGCCGCCGGGGGGCGGGGCCCGCAAACCATCATCATCCCGCGGTCGGGCTTCTCCAGCTTCCTTCAGGCCCTGTTCTCGCATTTCGAGCCGGAATCCGCCTCGCGCGATATCGTGGCCCTCCGGGAGGAGATCCTGCGCAACCCGATGGCCCTCTCCCAGCTCCTGCCCAACTCCAAGATGATCCAAATGGGAGAAGGCGCCGACGGGTTCTACCTGGTCTATCAGAGCGAATTTTCCACCCCGCATGGGCTCGAGACCTCGAGCCAGGTTACCCTCGGCAACGTCCTGCGGCTCTGGAACTCAAACATCAGCATCATCGGCCACCGCACGGCCAGCCCTCCCGACGCGACCAACCCCCCCTTCGGGGACCAGGGCATCACGGTGCAGGTCGAGACCCTGGAAGGCCAAAATTGGGTCAATTACCTAAATATCACCTTCCACAAGTTCATCCAGGACATTCCTTCCGATTTGACGGTCGGTTCGCAGGCCCGCGAGGCCCGGATGATGGTCTTCGACGACTTCGCCCTGATGCTTGCCGACGGCAAGCTCTATTTTGGGGCCGCGGGCTTCGCCGACTTCGCCCTCAACAACACCTCCGAGAAGCCCTACTACTACGGCGGCAACTTCAAGGCCTCGGTCAAATTCACCGAGGTCCTGAGCCTCAACGCCGAGGAACAGCTCCTCTTCGCCAAGGACCCCCGGAAGTTCCTCCAGACCGTCAACCTCGACTTCACCAAGTTCGACCCGGACCTGAACCAGGATTTCGTGATCACCGCCGAAGGCGAGAACAAGAGCTTCCGGCGCGACAAGGTCGGCGTGGGCGTCAACCTCGCCGCGGCCTTGAAGAGCACGGACACCTTCAAGGTGGATTTCTTCTTCGCGCGCACCCAGGGCACCGACAACATCAACCAGCATGCCGTGGGGGCCCTGGTCATGAAGGGCTTCACCTTCGATGTCGCGGGACAGCCGCTCACGACCACGGTCTCCGCGGGCGGCGAGCTCGGCGAGGTCTACAACAGCTATAACGGCCGCATCAGCTTCGACCTCCCCAACCAAGGCCTGGTCCTCTCGGCCTCGGGCAAGGTGCTCGGCGACGCCGAGACCTATTTCATCGAGCTCAAGAAGAAGTTCGGCACCAACTCCGAGGCCGTGGTCTCCTACGGCAGCCCCTACGTCGGCCTGAACCATCGCCTCACCATCGGCATCAACACCACCTTCACCCTCGGCGAGTTGTGGCGGGCGGCGACGGGTGCCGCGGCCGAGAACCTGACCGGCGGCGAAGCCCTCAAGCCCTTCCATGAGCGGCTCGAGGAGTTCTTCAAGAAGGACGATCCCGAGAACCCGGTCCTCGGCGAGCTCAAGCGGGTCTTCGACGCCGACGTGGGCCGGCGCCTGGTGACGGTGGAGATCGCCGTCTTGGTGAAGGACTTGAAGGAGCTGCGAAACGCCGGGGCGATTCTCGACAACACGCGCGTGCGCGCCATGATCGGCTTCGTCACCAACCCGGTTTCGCTCGGCACGGCCGAGCGGGCCACGACCGGCGGATTCCAGGCGGGCGTGGGCACCGAGCTCACCATGAGCAAGACCCAGCGCGCCCTGGTCGAGAACAAGATCGGGTCGATCTTCGCCGAGGGGGTCAAGCTCCAGATGCGCCTCCTGGAGCTCACCAAGGCCTGGCAGGCCGTGCTCTCCGACCTGGTGCAGACCCGCTGGGAGGCGGCCCTCGCCCAGCATATGGCCGAGCTCGCTCCCGACGCGGTCCTGAAAGCCGAGGCCAAGGCCCTGTGGCTGGATGCCCAGGCCCGCCACCGTCAGGCGGCCCTGCGCTACAACGCCCTCACCGGGCGGGGACCCGACGAGGCGGTCTTCTTCGCCCTCAATCCCAACGACCTCGACCGCTTCTTCAAGGTCCTCGAGCGCGCGCTCTCCTCCCCCGAGCGGCTTTCCTTCCTCGCCGCTTCCGTCCGGCACATGCCGCTTCCGGAGGAGTCGCTCAACCTGATCGATTGGATCCCGTGGGTCGAGCGGCTGACCTTCTACGCCGGCGTCCAGCTCCAGGACATTCTTTCGAGCCAGATCCTGGGCCTGGGGGTGTCGGTGCGCCTGCCGGTCTATGATCCCAATTCCTCATATAACGACAAGGCCCTGCTCCTGCGCAAGGACGCCGCGATCTACGAGATGGCCTCGGCCCTCCGCCAGTACACCCTCCGCGCCCAGAGCGAGAAGCTCGAGGCCGACTCCCTCGACGCCCAGGCCCGCGACCGCCGCTTCGCGGGAGCCCAGATGGCCCAGGAAGTCTGGGACGCGATACGGGCCTATCGCAACGGCCTGCTGCCCCAGGACGAACTCTGGCGCCGGTTCCACCGCTGGCACTGGAGCCTCGCCACGCACATGACGGCCCGCTCGCAAGCGGCCCTCAAGACCGCCTGGTCGCTGATGGACTTCGCCTACGCCAAGGCGGGCGAGATCCCCTTGTCGGTGACGGGCCACAGGCTCGACGAGCCCAAAACGCTCGAGGCGGCCATGGCCCTGGCGGAGAAGAACTCCCTGACCATGGAATCGCTGGCCATGCGCTCACAAGCCGCCCGCGAGCTCATGGAGGCCGCCGCCAACCGGATCACCAAGGTTTCCGTGGATGTCACTGTGGGCGTCAACCTGACCGCTTCCGGCATCGCCCTGCTGCCGGTCATGGGCCTGACGGGGCTGGGCCTCTTCCCGATTCTCAACGTGGACTTGAAGCCTTCGGAGCTCAGGGCTCTGGACGTCGAGCGGACCGAGGCCGAAGCCCACCTCTACAGCCGCCTGGGCGCCAAGGTTTCCGCCGATCTGGCCCTGCAGCTTTTCGAGGCGATCCTCGCCTTTAAGACCGCGGCCGAGGCGGTGCGGGTCTACGAGGATGAGCTGCTTCCTTCCTTGGAGTCCGGGGGCGGATTGGCCTATGACCAGGCGCGCGCCGAGCTTCAGGAGCTGACGGGCCGGCGCCAGCAGTCGCTGGCCATGGTCAACTACCTCCTGGGCCGGCCCCTGGGGATGCCCCTGCGCTGGGACGAGAGCCTCGACGCGATGGTCGAGAAGCTCCGCCTCCGGTTCGGGAAGGAGTCCCCCTTGGCGGCCCGCCGGGATGTGCTCGCCTCCCGCGTGAAGATGGCGCGCAGCGTCGAGATCATCGTGGACAAGAACCTGAAGGGCGACACCATCCGCTTCGAGCCGATCTCGCTGATCGGCCGCTCACTGGGCCGCCTCATCAACGCCCTGGGCGGGGCCGGGATGGCCTCGCCGGAGATGATGGCCCTCGCGCGCTACGAGACGCTCAAGGCCGAGCAGGACCTGCGGGCTTTCGAGGAAGCGGCCAAGTCCCTGCGCGCGCGCCTGCGCACGGAGATCGCTTTGGCGCGGCGGCGCATCGGGGAGCTCTCCGGAAGGACGGATCCGAGGAGCCAATTGGAACGAACAGCTCTGGGGAACAGAGTTCTTGCCCTGAAAGCGACCCTGTTTTCCTATGGAGGGTCCGAAGACGACGCCGAGCCGCCCGCAAGCGGGCTGCCGCCTAGCTACGCCGAGCTTCGCGCGCGCCTGGCCGACGCCTTCGCCGCCGAAGCCTTCAGCCCGCAAGCCTCCACGCACGAGCCGGTCATCCCCGGGGAGCCGGTCCTCGACGCCCGCGGCACCATGCGCGCCTACTACCTCAAGCAGAGCCTGGCCAAGGACCCCATCAGCAAGCACTTCATCGAGGGCTGGGTCGAGGTCCGCCTGCGCAGCGCGGCCACTCCCCCCGAGGCCCTGATCGCCCTGGCCAACCTCCAGCAGGAGCGCGCCGACCAACTCTTCCTGGCCGAGCAGAACGCGGCCCGCGCCAAGGCCGAGATCCTCCTCGCCCGCATCCGGCTCAACGCCGGACTTCTGAAGGGGGCGCGCGGCGAGCTCGCCCGCCAGGTGCGCCAGAAGCTCGAGCGCGACTTCGGCGAAGTCGCGGCCCGGCTTTCCCTCGGCCCGGAGGCCACCCTGGAGGGCCTGCTCCAGATGCTCCCGGAGGAGGGCGTTCGAGACGCGGAGAGCGCGGCGCGCCATTACGTCGAGGAAGCCTCGCGGGTGGACTTCGACTTCCTCAAGCGGACTCTGTTCGCCAAGGGCATGCCCGACGAGGTGCGCGGCACGGGGGACCAGGTTCTCCAGCTCAAGGCCACGATGATCGCCGAGCGCATGAGCTACAAGGGCTTCAGCCCCATGCTCGCCTTCGGCATCTTCCGCGGGCAGTGGGTGGCGGGATTTTTCCTCGAGGCCCCCAACCCGGTCCAGATCCAGAAGGGGCTCGAGAACATTCTGACCGAAGCCCTGAAGAAGGAGTTGGAGTCCCAGGACCGCCTGCGGGCGCTGGGCCTCCGGCTCCATCAGCTCATGGCCTCGGTGGCCGACAAGATCCGCCTGGTGGAGGCCCAGCACGAGCGGCTGATGGTGACGCGCCGGGCGCTGATGGGGACGGCGGCCCGGCTCTCCCTCAATATGGCCGCCGATCAGGAGCTCGCCGCGGCGGCCGTGGAGGTCGGACGGGCCCACGAGGACTTCGTTGAGACCATCGCCGCCCTGCAGATGGACTTCGCGGTGCTCGTGACCGAGCTGGAAGCGATCGGCCAAGGGGATCGCGCCTTCGACGCGCCGGGCCTGCGCCTGCCCGAGAAACCTAGGATTTCGAGCGAGAGGACGGCGGAAGAGAAGATTTTGGCCTACATTTCGGGAAGGATGACGGATGAAGAATTTGAACGGCAATGGGACGGATTTTTGGCGGCGGTCCCCGAGGCGTTGCGCGCCGAAATGCGCGAGCGCATTTCGGCGCTGCGGCGCGCGGCGACGCACGAAGACTGGGCGCGGCATGAGGATTTCACATCGGGCGAGAAGCTCATGCTGCTCACCAAGGTGGACCTGGCCGGCCGCCGGGAAAAGGTCGAGGCGACCCTCCGGAAAATACTCGGGGAGCTGGCCAAGGCCGAGGGCGATTCCTGGAACAAGGTCATGGGCTTCTTGGCCGACGATCTCAAGGCTCGAGAGGAGTCGGTCCGGACCTCCGTGGCCGAAACCTCCGGGATCCGCCAAGCCATGCGCGAGAGCTTCTGGAACTCCGGCGAAGCCCCCGCCGAGGTCAACGCCGCCTACCATCGCCTCAGCCGGCTCGCCGAAGAGGCTGATCGCAAGCGGGTGGAGGCCATCGCCAAGTATCTGGAGAACGCCGAAGATCCGACCGACTATCTCCTTAAAGACGCCGCCCTGGACGAGTACTTGAAGGCCCTCATCGCCTACGACGCCGAGGCGGTGGCGGCCTTCTCCTCCGAAGCGGTGCGAAACAACCCGCACTGGGCCCGCATGCTCGATTCGCTTTTTGGGGCCCGGGCCAGCTTCGACCGCCGCCGCGACACCCTGCGCTACGGGCGCGGGATACTCGCCATCGACGCCTCGATCGACCTCGGGGAGAGGCGCCTGGCCGCCCTGCGCGCCGCCCCCGACGACCGCCGCGACGTCAACCCCGCCTCCGAGAGCCTGGCCGGCCTCAAGGCCATGCGCGAGCGCTGGATCGCCCGTCCCGCCGACGTCGACCCCCTGTATCTGGTTCGCGGGTCCAACGGTCCGGAGTGGTACACCGCCGCGGACCTGGCTCGCGGGAAGGTGAAGGGGAGCACGGAGAAGGTGAAGTTCACGGATATCGGAGGACGCACCTTCAAGAACCCGGAAGGGTGGGTGGCCCCGACGCCGCCGGCCAGCGCGGAGGAGGCGCTCAAGGAAGGCTTCCGGGAGGTGCATTCCGGTGTCGACGTCCGGCGCGAGCGCCTACGCTCGACCGAGGAGCGCTGGGCCGAGCGACGGCGCCGCGAGGATCTCGCCTCGGCCTTGTCCGGCGCGGAAGTCGTGATGACCAAGGACGCCTACCGGTCCACGGGAAGGGTGACCGGCGCCATCACGCTGGAGCGCCTGCGCGAGTTGGAGAAGCAGGGACGCGTGCTCTACTACTCGGCGCGGCCGGACCGCAGGAATCTGAGGCCGGCCCTGCATCCCCTCTCGGCGCTCTCCCGGCTGCCGTCCGAATTGATCATCATGGTGCAGGTCTGGGGGCCCAACATCTCCCGCGACAAGTACCCCTCCTTCGAGGCCTTGGAGGGCTCCGAGTGGGCCACGGCCTTCGAGCGCGTCGAGTTCGGTTCTCAGGGCTTGGAGGCCCTCATCGACGAGGCCAAGCTCCAGGAGCTGGAGGCCCGGCGGGCGGGGTGGCTCGCGCTCAAGACCGGCGCCTACGCCTATGCCATGGAGGGGACCGAGGTCGTCGAGGTCTACATGGGTTCGGACGAGCTCAAGGCCGCGGTGGAGCGCGCGGGAGAAGCGGACTCCCCGTCCCGGAAATGGACCTTCCGCAAGGTCTCGGATTTGAGGATCGGCCTGGACGCCCGGGACCGCGTGGTCCGGGTGGAGAGCCCGGGCTTCGAGGAAACGCTGGGCGCCGACGCGCCGGTGCGCTGGGTGACGCGCGAGGTCCTGGCCCTCATCCCGCAGGAAGACGGGAGCTTGCGGATCATCCATGACGAGGACGAGCTCGTGCGCGAAGGCAAGACCTGGGGCATCGAGGATCAGACCGGGGAGAAGTTCTACCGCACCGACAAGGACATCTCGCCCATCCACCGGGTCAAGAACTACATCGACGCCAAGGGCCGGCCGGTCACGCTCGGCCACCGCTACCTGGCGCGGCGGCTCGACGAGGCCAAGGACGAGAAGGGAGACGTGAACCGGTGGGGCTACATGCCCCCGAACTGGCTCAATATCGTCTTGGAGCTGCCGCGCGGCATCGTCAAGACCCCGATCGAACTCCTGACCGGCCGCGACCCGAACCAGGAAGGCTACATCGGCATGCTCTATATGTATCAGACCGAGGGCGGCAGCACCGAGCGCCGCGGGATACTGGGCACCATCATCCGCGTGGTCGACATCTTCGAGATATTCCCCGACCACGTCGGCCGCTTCTACGACCCGAGCCAGTTCCCCAAGCGCGTGGACAACGACTCCCCGCTCCTGCCCGGGGAGTGGCAGCACGAGAAGAACCCGCGCACCCCCGACGGAAAGCTCAACATCCACTACGGGCTGGGGTGGTTCGACCGCGCCATCCGCTGGGCGGGCGAGGACCAGACCGACGTGAAGGGCCGCGTCCTCTCGAGCTTCTCGGGCGGCGTCCGCAGGCGCTTCGTCGAGAGCGTTCGCGGCCGCGCGGGCAACTACCCCGACTCCAAGCTCGACAACCAACAGGGCGCCCCCCACGTCGACGAGGCCCTGCGCCGCACCGGCGACCGGATGTCTTCCGACGGCCGCGCCGAGGTCGAGGCCAAGCCCGGGCACATCGCCGTGGACCGCGTCTCCGCCGAGATCGAGATCCGCATCGGCGCGCGCCAGCACGCCGACCGCCGCAAGGCCTATGAGGACGCCCTCAAGAAGCTCCGGGAGGAGAAGGGCGCCGACGCGGAGACTCTGCCCGACCCGGCCGCCGAGCGCCGCGCCTTGGATGAGAGCTCGGAACTGCGCCGCGGCCTGCGCCTGGCGGCCGACGCCGCGGCCCCCCCCCCGGGCAACCCCCCCGTCCATCACCCCAAACACCAACCCCGCCGCACCGCCCGCCGTGTTGGGCTTTGCCGTGCAGTGGCGCATC
>CAYJXJ010000096.1:8921-17295 GCA_964374095.1 uncultured Elusimicrobia bacterium | reverse complement strand
ATGCAGTGTCGTATGGATGCTTTCTATGTCGCTAACTCGTAAACTCGGGCTAGACCAGGGCCGAGTTGGGCCGGTTCTGGCGGCTCCAGTAAAACCACGCCGTGTCCAAGTTCCTGGCCGCAAGCTCCTCGCGGATCGCGCGGCGATGGTGCCGGGGCGCGCCGAACACGAGATCGGCGGTCCCCCGGGCCTCGTCGTCCTTGGTGTCGTAGTCGCCCCCGATCTTGAGGCGGATGCTGCCGCTGGCGTTAAGCTCCCATTCCGCGGAGCCACGGACCCCGGTGGTGGGCGGCCACTTGAACCGGGGCCGCACCCGCAACCGGAACCGGGGCGTCAGCCAGTCCCAGAAACTGCGGTCCGCGCTGTCAGTGAAGAGCCGGCGGAACTCGTTGCCGGCCTCGCTCCCCAGCCGGGAGGCCACGAAATCCGCCAAGTCGCCGAAGGAAGCATCCCGGGCGATGACGAGGGTAGCCCGTCCTCAAGTAGACCCAAGGGTCTAACTATTGATAATCCGGATAATCAGCGCTATACTTGCTGATAATGGAAACCGCCTCCATCCCCCGCAGCCTCGACTTGCCCGCGCTCCTGCGCAAGAAATCCATCCTCCTCTTCGGCCCGCGCGGCACGGGCAAGACTTTCCTCATCCGCCAGACCTTGGGCGACGCCGCGCTGCGGGTCGACCTGCTGCGCTCGGACTCCTTTCTCAGGCTCTCGGCGGCCCCCGTCGAGATCGAGGCGATGATCGACGCCGCCGGCCCCGGGATCGTCATCGTCGACGAGGTCCAAAAGGTCCCTCCGCTCTTGGATGAGGCGCACCGGCTCATCGAGGAGCGGCGTCTGCGCTTCCTGCTGACCGGCAGCAGCGCCCGAAAACTCAAGCGCCACCACGCCAACCTGCTCGCCGGCCGGGCCTGGGTCGCCAACCTCTTCCCGCTGACGTGGAAGGAGTT
The DNA here is from genome assembly GCA_964374095.1 of uncultured Elusimicrobia bacterium. Taxonomy (GTDB): domain Bacteria; phylum Elusimicrobiota; class Elusimicrobia; order UBA1565; family UBA9628; genus CAYJXJ01. The sequence continues at coordinate 16,345 of CAYJXJ010000096.1, read as the reverse complement.
GGGAGAGCGCTTTGATTTGGGACGCACCCTTCGGTATGGAGTCCTCCCCGCCGTTTATTTGAGCGCGGAACCCGACGAGGAACTGCGCGCCTACGTGGATACATACCTCAAGGAGGAGATCCAGACCGAGAGCCTCGTGCGCCGCCTGCCGGCCTTCCACCGCTTCCTAAAGGTGGCCGCGCTGGGAAGCGGCCGGATGCTCAACTACGCGCAGATCGCCAGCGACGCGGGAGTGGCGGCGGCGACCGTCCGCGAATACTACTCCATACTCTCCGACACATTGGTGGGGTTCCGGCTCGAACCATGGAAGGAATCAAAGAAGCGCAAGGCGATCCAGAGCCCGAAGTTCTATTTCTTCGACTCGGTGGTGACGCTCGGCCTTTCCCAGACGGAGTCCCTCGATCGCCACTCCGACCTCTACGGGCGGAGCTTCGAACAATGGATCGGCATGGAGCTCCGGGCCCATCTCTCATATGCCCGGGACCCCGCGCCTCTCACCTATTGGAGGAGCGTCCATTGCCAGGAAGTCGACTTCCTCATCGGCGACCGGACCGCCGTCGAAGTCAAGGCTTCGCGCCGCGTCACCGAGCGCGACGCCGCCGGCCTGGCGACCCTGGGCGAGGAGCGGGTCTTCAAGGACTTCTACCTGGTCAGCCAGGACCCGTCCCACCGCCGGATGAGAGTCGGGGCCGCCGTGGTCGAGTTCCTGCCCTACGACCTCTTCCTGCGCCGCCTGTGGGAAGGAGAGATCGCCGCGCGCCCATGACCGCCGGCGAAGAGCTGAGGCGCCGCCTGCATGCCGCCGGCCGATCCCGAAGCTCAGGACCGCGCCAGTTCGTTGCGGCGCGACTCGGCCAGGCGCCGGAGCGTGCGCGTCATGTCCGGGCTCTTCTTGACCAGGCGGTGGAAGTCCTCCGCGCTCAGGCAGAAGATCACCGAGGCGTCCAGGACCACAGCCGTGGCCGACCGGGGCTCGCCGAATAAGAGCGACATCTCGCCGAAGAAGTCCCCCTCCTCAAGAGTCGCCACGGGTCTGTCCCAGCCGTTCTTAGTGATTTGCACCCGGCCCTTTTGGATGAGGTAGAGGGAATCCCCGACTTCCCCCTCCCCGCAGACCTTCACCCCCGCCGCGTACTCCAATATAAGCATGTAGGGCATCACCTGGCCGAGCTGCTCGCGCCCCAGGCGGGAGAAAAAACCCACGTTGCGCATGCCCTGCTCGAGCCACTTGATCTCCTCCGGGCCGGGAGGCACGGCACGGGGGCGGATGGCCTCTTGCTCGGGGGGCGCCATACGCCGAGTATAGTAGAATCTCCGCTCCCCTGGCTACCCTCCGGTCTCGTCGACAAGATCCGCTGTTCTAGCCGGTGTCAAGACCCAGGAACTTGACCTCCGTCCGCGGACGCGATAGGCCTTAGGGCCCCTCGTGCCTAGGCCTCCCGTCCTCGCGGCCGGGTCGTCCTTGTCGGACGGCTTATCCGATCTTGGGCAGGTCATTGGAGCCCAAGAAGCCTCCAATGATCCCAAGAATGGGCTTCAGTTTCCTGGTCGTCGGGTCGGCGTCAACGCCGAAATTCTCAAGGGCGGTCGCGCCCAGTAGGTAGAGAGAATCCTTGGGGGCAAAGATAACCGGACACGTCAGGGTTTCCGCGGTTTCCTGCAAGGTAATGAGGGCCTCGCCCAGGAGACGTCGCTCCCTGCGGCCATCGGCGAAGACCAGATCCCGGTGCCGGATCGGCGCCACGCCGATTTCGGCGAGGCGCGTCTCGGGGACAAAGGTGTAAAGGGCTCCGGTATCCACCCAGAAATCCTCCTCGAAAGCTTTTCCCGGCTCTTTCGGATTGGTCATCCGCACTCGGACTTGGAACATTCCCATACCACCATTATAACCCCGAAGCGCCTATCGGTCAACAAGCACGGCGCCCGCTGCCATCAGGAGCGATGGGCCTTACGGCCCCTTGTTCCTAGGCCTCCCGTCCCCACGGCCGTGGGCCCAAAGCCCCTCTTGAGACCCCCTGAATACGTCTAAACTATTGTGATGATGCGCAGGGCCACCGCCGCGCTGCTCGCCTTCTGCCTGGTCCTCCAGAGCTTCCCCGTCGGGCTCGCGGCTCAGACGCTCGGCGGCCGTGGGGCCGGCGTCCCCGTAGGGCGGACGTTCTCCTCTCCCGCAGGGGGCCTGCGGGGGCCTGCCGCTGAGGCGCCGGCGGAGGAGAGCCTGCGCGGCCCGGCCGACCGCAAGACCGTCCTCGCGTATCTCAAGACCCAAGGGGTCTTCACGGACGATTCGGACCCGATCTTCAGCTACCTCGTCGATGGGGACTCGCTCTCGCCCCTGGGCGAGATCATGTACGCGTACCTGAAGTCCCTCCCCAATCCCGCCGAGGAAGTGTCGGCCATGCAGGACCAGCTCGCCAAGCTGCGGGAGGGCGGCCTCAACAGCGAGAAAAAGCGCGAGGCCGTGCGGCGGGTGCTGGCGAGCTTCGAGGAGAAGTTCGGCAGGCTTTCCGACCCCAACGGCACCTCCGAGGACATCTTCCGCTTCGGCACCCTGCGCGAGGCGATCATGACCGGAGCCGCCGCGGCCGACGCTCCGAAGAAGGAGTACACCCAGTTCGAGATTCCCGACGGCTCCGGTTGGGAGTTCTACGACCGCGAGGGCCTGGCCTTCCGCCTCAACAAGCACCAGACCACGGTCTACAACCGCGAGCTCCAAAAGGCCCAGCGGGTCATGAACCAGTCGCGCCCTCCCCAGGTGGCCTTCATCCCCGAGACCGGCCGCTACAACGAGGAGATGATCCAGTACAGCTATTACCGGCTCTTGAATCAGTTGGGGGAGCTCGACAACGCCTACCACATCGACCGCATGATCAACATGGCCGAGCTCCTGGGCAAGCAGTACAAGGACGACATGTGGTTCCGGGAGAAGGGCCTCGAGGCCGATCTGGAGCGCTGGGCCAAAAACAAGAAATTCAACCACAACGGCGTCGCGTACACGGTTTTCGACATCGTCGAGGCCAAGATGAAGGGCCGCGCGGCCTATATGGCTTCGGCGCGGGAGGGCTTGAAGCGCTTCGAGTACGAGATGGGCCGCCTCAAGGGTTTGGAGAGCGTCTCGGAGGCGCGCATCCAGACCATGCAGATGCACGAGCAGTACGTGATGCGCTACCTCTCCCTCACCTTCCTCGAGACCCAGAAGTTTCACGTCAAGAACCAGATCGACCGCCTGGACCCCAAGTCCCCGGACTCCGAGATGCTCGACAAGGCCCTGGCCGAGCTTCCGCTGGACGAGGCGACCCGCCAGCGCTACCAGCTCGAGCGCGCCAAGCTCCGGGCCCGCGTGGAAGGCCTGCGCAAGCGCCTGCTCCAGACCCAGGACGTGCTCTTCAAGTCCGACTACGCCGGTAACCTCGACCTGGTCGGCGCGGCCTTGAACGCCGCCCAGAAGGAGCTCGGCGAGCTCAGCCTCGATTACTCGCTCTTCACCGAAGTCCCCTCCTCCCTCTACCTGTCGAAGGACCAGCTCGGGGCTTGGAGCTTGAAGGGCTGGGCCGTGAAGGCCTACTGGAAGTCGGGCGTGCACGGCAGCCATAGCCGGGCCATGGACAAGATCGACGGCATGATGCCCCAGTATAAGAGAGCGGCCGAGCTCATGGCCGTCGGGGATTACTGGGGCGCCCGCAAGGCCATGGTCGCGGCCAGCCCCGACGCCTTCTTCACCCGCGGGGAAAGCTCCTTGGCCGGGGGCTCGATCAAGGCCACGGAGGCCCTCAAGGTCACGGCCGCCATGAAGGACGCCCGCATGGCTTTCACCCAGGTCATGGGCACCAACCAGTGGGTGCAAACGGCCGGAAACTACATCACCTGGACGGTCAGCCTCGCCCTGATGGCTCCCCTCATGAGCGGGGTCTTGAGCGGGGTCGGGAAATTCGCCGGGGCGCTCAACGAGGGGCTGGGGTTGGCCCGGCTGCCGGTGGCGCGCCTGCCCCTGAAGATCATCGAAGAGGCCGCCCTGCACGCCTCCACAAGGCTCAACACCCTGAGCCCGGACCCGCGCAACATCCCGGTTTCCAACCCGGTGGCCGGCTACTTCGCCTACAGCGGGGTGCGATTGGTGAACGCCGGGGCGCGGCAGGCCTCCTTCAGCCTGCTCGCCGGCGGCATCTCGAGCCTCTTCACCGCGGGGGGCCATGTCTTCGACGAGGTGGTCCCGGAGTTCGATTTCTGGATCGTCTCCAACGACAAGGACCGCTCCATCCACAACAGCGTGTGGGAAGCCGCCGGGGTGGGCTTCAAGGGCGGCGTGGTCTGGGCCAACGAGTCCTTCCACCCCCTCCTGGGCTACGTGGGCCTGCCCTCCTCCGCCTTCGAGGGCGGCTGGCTGGCGCGGCCCGCCGAGGTGCTGGGCAGCCATGGCGCGGTGGGCAGCCTCGGCCGCCTGGCCCAGGGGGTCGGCATGCCGATCTCCGAGCGCCTGAGCCTGCAGACCCTCTCCCAGGCCGGCCGCTTCGGCGCGGGCTCGGCCTTCGCGCTGGGCATGGCCGACAACGTCGCCAAGTACGCCCTTTTCTCCGCGGCCGTGGCCAAGGGCATGGAGTGGAAGTCCTGGCTCGCCAATTCCGGCGAGGCGGACGTCGAGTGGCGCATCAAGAAGGCACAGAAAGAAGGGATGTGGTGGATGGACTCGGCGGTGTGGATGCTCATCCCGGTCTTTCCGGCCAAGTACGAGGCCGCGGCCGCCGACCACATCCGGGCCAAGCAGGGCCAGCAGGAATTCGACGCGGCCGGACGCCGCGCCGAGTACGCCAACGCCGCGGAAGGCCAGGAGCTCCCGCTCCTCGGCAAATCCCAGATCCCGGTTTCCCAGAGAATATTCAACCTGCGCTGGCTGGGCTCGGTGAGCGAGGGAGCCACCTGGCGCGTCACCAAGGAGATACGGCGCCAGGGCATGGCCGCCGAACTGGTCGAGGCCCTCGGGGGCAAGGGCGCCAAGGCCGGCGACGTCAACCCCATGGAGTTCTTCAAGACCAGCCAGCTTCCCGACGGCGACATGGTGGGCAAGCTCCACCTCAACGACGAAGTGCGTTTGGAGGCCCGCGAGAAGTTCGGCGAGTCCTTGCTGGCCCGCGTGGGCCTCGCGGAGAGCATCTTGAAGGCCAACCTCGGTTCCGAGGTTCCGGGCTTCGGCCGCGTGACGCCGACCATCAAGAAGGAAGTCGCGGTCGCCATCCACATGGCCCGGAGCGGCCACGGACCCGCGGTGCCGGAGGCTCTCTCCAAGGCCGCCGACGCCATTTTGAAGCCTTATCTGGAATCCGAGATGAAGGTCAAGCCCGCGGCTGAAAAGCTTATGACCTCGGTTCGGGCCTTGAAGACCGAAACCGAGGTGTTCCAAAAAGAGATCGACGCCATGGTGCGGACCGTGCTGGAGTGGAGGGAAGGCGCGGGCAAGGCGGGAAGCCCGCACAACAACAAAGGCTACATGCAGCTTGTCGGCGAGCTGAAAGCGCGATCCGAGGGCAATTCCGCCCTTTCGGTTACCGAAAGGGCGGTATTGCGCTCCGTGTATGAGTACATCGAGGCCATCGAGGCCCGCTTCAACAGCTTTAATAAAGTGAGCATCACCTTCGAGCTGGCCATGGAGACCATCTCGGCGCTCAGGACGCAGTATGCCGGCCGTCGCGGGGCGCTGTCGGTGGTGGAGGGATTCGAGGGACGTTTGCGGCAATGGCGCGAAGCCCAGGGTCCGGACACCGCGGCCGCGGGTCCGGGCCGGCCGGACTACCGCAACATGGTCGGCGAGTTCATGCGCGAGGTCAAGGCCGCCCGGGAGAAGGGCTCGATCACCCACGCCGAGGCCGACGTCCTCATGGGCGGGCTGCGGGAGCTCGACGCCGCGCCTTGGGTGCTGCATGACTCCAAGGGCTCGGCCCTGCCGTCCTGGCGTCCCGAGCAGTTCGAGAGCCTCATGATCGCCCTGGGCCTCGTCGCCACGCAGGGAAGGGGCGGCATGCCGATCCGGGACTTCCTTCTTCTTAAGACCGGGGGCGGCAAGACCATGATGGTCTTCGAGGGCCTGCTCCCCCTGGCCGAGGCCGACGCCGCCCATCACAAGATGCAAGTCACCTTCCTGACCGTGCAGTCCAACCTCGAGGCCCAGGCGCGCCTCGAGTTCCAGGCCTACAAGAAGATCGCCTCCAAGCTCGAGTTCATGACCTATGAGGAATTCAAGGCCAAGATCGCCGAGAAAAAGCTCGTGGGCAAGGACATCGTCAAGAAGCACTGGATCTTCGGCGACGAGGGCGACGGCGCGGCCCTCCAGCCTCTGCTCACGATCGGCGAGGTGACGGCCCAGGTGGCCCGGGTGGCGAGCGTCTACAAGCTCATCGAGAGCATGCAAAAGACCATGGAGGGACGCCTGGGCCAGGCCCCGGTCGAGCTCGCGGAGGCCGTGCGGGCCGACGTGCGGCGCGCGCAAAACGCCCTGCAGGGGCTCGAGGCCGGCTCGGCGGAGGCGGCCGCGGCCAAACAGCTTTCCGCCCGGCTCCTCAGGGCCGCCGATCAGCTCGCCCTGGCTCGAACTCCGGAGGAGTTCGGCCGGGCGAAATCTCAGATTGAGGGATTGCTTACCCGACAAAGCGCCGTCCTCGAGAGCCGTCCTTTGGCCGCGGACGCCAAGCTCCTGTCGCGCCTCTCAAAGCTCAACACCCAGCTCAGCGCGGCGGCCGAGAAGCTCGATGCCGCCAAGACCTCCCGATCTTTCGAGACCGCGGCGACCAAGATCCGGGATATTTTAACCCAGCAGCAGTCGCTTCTGGACACCGCGGAATTGGCCGGTTCGGTGCGGGGAAAGTCTATTAAGAGCGCGGCCGAGTCCCTGCGGGCGAGGCTTGACAACGCGGTGAAGGCTGATAAGAAGGGAGCCTTCGGCTCCAGGCAGGACTTCGCGCGCGAAGCGCGCGAAGCGGCGGAGGGCCAGAAGCGCGCGCTCGGCGGGCGCGAGCCGCTGGACGCCGAAGCGGCCCGGGTCGTGCGCGAGGCTTTCGAGCGCATCGGCCGCACTCTGGCGACCCGGCCCGAGCTTGACGCCAAGGCCCGGGCGACGATCCTGGCCGAGTTGACCCACGCCCTGCATCAGCAGCAGAACCTGCTCGGCTTGGTGCGGGAATCCCCTCTCAGCCGGGTCGAATCCCTCTGGACGAAAGCCGGGGAGCTGAAAGCAGCGGCTGAAACCCGGCTTGAGTCCATTAATAAGCAGGTCGGGGCTTTGGAAGCGCAAGTGTCCGAGGCCAAGGCCCGGGGTGCCAACAGCCAGGGCCTCGAGTCACGGTTAAAAACCCTGCGGGCTCAGGCCGAGGCCGCGAAACTGGAGATTTCCATCACGGAGGGCTTCCGGCTTGGGTCTCCGGAGTTGGCTTCAACTC
>CAYJXJ010000096.1:0-8911 GCA_964374095.1 uncultured Elusimicrobia bacterium | reverse complement strand
CGTCCAACTCCGGGAGACGGCCCAGCGGCGGCTGGAGGTTTTGGATCGTGAGATCATCAAGGCCCGCGAAGAATTGGCCGCCGCCGAAAAGGCCGGCGGGCCCGGCGACGCCGTCGTGGCGCGGATCAAGTCCTTGGAGATCGAGCTGGCGGCGGCGAATAAGGACATGAAGCTCGCGAGCCGGTCGGCCGCTCCCACCCGCAAGGACGCGGCGCAGGTCCGGAATCAGTTTGAGCGGGACGCCCTCGAGATCCTCGCTATCATCAAGGAAGGCGCGCCGGGCTGGGAGGGCCGCGCCATCGAGCGCTTCAAGCTGCGTTCGCAAATGCTCGAGGGCTACGCCAAGACCGAAAACCCGATCTATGAGATCTACCGCAAGATGAAAGAGGAGATGCATTCGGTGGCCTACAGCTCGGAGCGCCTCTCCGAGGACCCGGTCCGGGCCCAGGCCGCGGCCGACGTGCTCGGCCGCAAGATCGACGGACAGGGCCTCCTGCGCCTGGGCGCGAGCGCCGCCAAGAATCTCTTGACCGGGCGGCCCATGCACGTTTCGGAGCTCGGCCTGACTCGAATACACGCCGTCGAGCTCCTCAAGGCCGTGATGTCGGATCCCGCCATGCCCTACAGCCAGAAGTTCGACTTGTTTTGGACAATCGCGCCTTCGACGCTGTGGCCCCGCGGACCCACCGGCAAGGGCAGTTCCTGGGTGCGCAATGAGCTCATCAACATGGCCCGGGGCTACTTCGACCCGGCCGGCAACATCCGCATGGACAACCTTTCGGGCAAGGTCAACGTGGTCCACAACGGCCAGTGGTTCGAGAGCATGGACACCCCGACCCGGCGCTTCTGGGAGCTCGAATACGGGACCGACCTCACCCTCCCGTACCGCCACAAGACCGTCTCCAACATCAAGGACATCACCACCGAGCCCAACTCCCGCTTCATCCTGCTCTCCGGCACCCTCGGCAAGAACCTGCGCCAGCACTTCGAGACCAACAAGGCGCGCATCGGCGGCACGGGCTCCAAAGCTCCCGAGGGGGTCCGGTTGGACCTCCGGGACGGCCCCTCCGGCAAGATCGCCAGCGTGAAGGAAACCCTGCTGAAGGCGGCCGGGCTCTCTTCGGATCTGGTCGTCGTCAACCCCTCGCACCCGGACGTTCCGAAACCCTTCAAGGCCTGGCTCGACGCGGCCGGGCACGGCAAGAAGGACGGGGTGGTCGTGCGCATCTCCGAGATCCCGGCCGGGGAAGCCCGCGGCTACGCCGAGACTCTCAAGAAAGGCCAAGGCGCCTCGTCTTTGACCGTGATCAGCGTGGCGGATACGCCCAGCCTCAAGCTGGTCAGGAACTATCTCATCCGCTCGGGCCTCCTCCAGCCCGAGGAGATCGCCATGGTCTTCTCGGACGCGGAGTGGCTGCGCGTCAACCGCCCGCAGTCCAAGGTGGTCGATCAGATGAACTTGGCGGGCTTGAACGGCGGCAAGGTGAAGGTTCTCATCTTGGACACCCGCGTGGGCGGCCGGGGCCTGGACCTCAACTTCAAGGGCCTGCGGGACAACCCCGATCCCGCGGTGTTTAAGGGCTACACCAACTACGAGATGCTGATACTCGACCCCCACGAGATGTCCGTGGTGCACCTCCTGCAGGCGCAGGGCCGCATCGACGTGGGCCGGGTTCTTTCCGGGGCGCCGCGGGGCTTCGGCCTGGTCATGGACGTCAAAGCCGTGGCCAAGGAGCCGCTCTTCCGGGAGATGTTCGACAAGGATCCCTTCTTCGCCGAGGTCCGCAAGGACCCGGCGCTCATTGAGTTCGCCAAGCGCCGGGGCCGGCCCGTGGATTGGGCCCTGGTCCACGACTTCGTCAACGACGCCGCCTCGGCCCAACCCGGCCTCGCCAAGCGCTACGAAGAGGCCGTCTCCAAGACCCTTGAGCGCCAGCAGAGCGAGGTGGAGCGGGACCAACTGCGCTCCTCCTCCATACTCGAGGACCCGCCGTCCTTCCACCCCAAGTACCGCGGTTTGAACGCCGGCTCGTACCGCTAGCGGTCTTCACGGCGCGCATCGTGTGGATGCTATTTTACCTCCACCGGTGGAGGTAAGCGCAGCATGCGTGCGATCCGGCCGAAAGGCATCTCGGGCGCAAAATCCAGAGCGCGTACAGTTCCCATTCGCTATAATTCGATGGCTTGCGAGACATACCCTCCGTCCGGCCGTTGACGCAGCCGGCCATACTTCTGCTGCTCCCCTTCGCCGGCCTCATGGCCGGCGGCCTGCGTCCGGACGCGGCGTGGGCGGTCGCGGGGGTCCTGCTGGCGAGCCTGTCGTGGCGGGCCGCGCCCCGCGGCTGGACCCCGGCCTCGGCGGCGTGGGCGGCATGGGCCGGCTGGTGCCTCCTGTCCGCCCTGGCCGGCAGCCAGCCCCTGCGGGCCCTGCCCGCGCTTTCCAGGGCCGTGGCCCTGGCCGTCTTTTGGAGGCTCGCCGAGACCCTCTGGGGTGAGGCAGAGCGCAAGGCCTGGCCGGCCCTGCTCGGAATATCCGCCGCGGCCCTGATCGTCGCCTCGCCGTTCTCTCTCGAATCCTATCCATGGACGGGCCTGCTTTTCCCCTACTATAACTACAACGCCTTCATCCTGGCCGGAGCCTTCGGGGCGGGGCTCGGGATGCTGGGCCACCCCGGCGGACCCCGGGGACGGCCGCGCTGGCTTTGGGCCGCCCTGATGGCCGCGTGTCTCGCGTGGTGCGCCCTGGCGCGGTCGCGGGGCGGGCTGGTCGCGGCCGGCGCCGCGACCTTGGCGTGGGCCGTGCGCGGACGGCACTGGCGGGCCCTGGCGGGCGTGACGGTTCTGGCGGCCGCGGGATTTGCCGCCGCGCCGCGCCCGGCGCTCGAGCGGCTCTTTAAGGTCGGCCGAAGCGAATCGTCGCACCGGCCCCGCATTTGGGCCGCGGCGCTGGCGGTCGCCGCGGAGCATCCCCTGCTGGGAGAGGGTCCCGGGGGCTTCGAAACGGGATTCCTGCGGCATAACTTCCCGGCGGGAAAGGCCGGCAATTACGGGTTCCGGGCCGACTATGCCCACTCCGAGCCCCTCCACGCCGCCGCGGAAACGGGCTGGCCGGGGCTGGCCCTTCTGGCGGGCGCGGTGGCGTTGGGTCTGAGGGGCCGCCGGCACACTCCGGAGGGAGCGGCGGCCCTGTGGGCTTGGGCCGCCATGACGGCGCACTTGGCTATGGACAACATGCTGCACATGCCCGCCCTGGCCTTGGTGTATCTCTCGGCGGCCGCCTGCGCGGGTTCTCCCGCGGCCGCGCGGGCAGGCCCCGCGGTGTGGAGGCCTCTTGCCGCGGCGGCGGCCATCCTGGCCGCCGTCGCATGGATCCCGGCGCGGATGGTCAGGCACGGCATCTGGGCCTATGAAGGCATCGCCGACCCCGACGCGCGAGTCGCGGCCCTGCGGCGGGCGGTCCGGATCCATCCGGGCGATCCCTACCCGAGAGAACTGCTTGCCCGCGCCCTCCTGAGGACGGCGCCGCCACGCGTGCCGGAAGCCCTCGGCGAGCTGGAGGCCGCCGCCCGCCTCCATCCCACCAGCGGCCTCATCCCGGGCATGCAGGCCGAGGTTTTTTGGCTCATCGGGCGCCCCGAGGCGGCCATGGAATTCACCTCGCGCGCGCTCCGGCTCGAGCCCAACTTCCTGCGCGTGCGGCTGCTGCGGGCCGAAATCCACGCGGCCGCCGGGCGCGCGCCGGCGGCGCGCGTCGAGCTCGAGGAATACGCCCGCCGGCTACGGGTCCTGAAGAGCCTCGAGCAGCATTCGGGCTACGACAAGACGGTGACTTGGAACGATGCCGCGCGCTACCGGCGTCTTCGCCTCACCCTCCCGAGCGCTCAGCGGCCGTGACGCGGACCGTCGAGACCATCCTCCACGTAGAGGATGAGGTCTCCCAGCGTCGCGAGGGCATCTCCGACGCGGCCGCGCTGAAGGTCGAGGCGGATGCGCCGCAAGGACTCGAGTATGCGCGAGTCGGAATCCGGGCAGCGGGGCCCCGGGCGTCGGCCGTGGTAAGGCCGGCCGCCCTCGCGGAAGCAGGTGACCCTGTCATCGTCGAAGGAGTTGCCCGAGCAGAGCCGGACTTCCTCGTCGATGTAGGTCTTGTCGCGGATGGCGGCCATGCAGGGGGGGAGGTTGCTGGAAAACCGGATGCTCCCGCACCCGGCCGCGGCCTTGGGATCGAGATAGCGCGCGGCGTTGACCTCGCGGATGCAGGCGGTGCGGTCCGAGGAGAAGGAGGCCTTGGCGCAGGTCCGCAGGGCGACGCGCCGGCCCTCCTCGTCGTCATCGAGGGCCATGAGGGGGCGGCCTTCGCCCGCGGGGGGGAGAATCGGGGCGGCCGCGCGCCCGGCGGTGTCTGAAAGCTGCGTCATGGCGGGAGACTTGCCGTGTTCCGCCCAGGCCGCGCCGCACGTCAACATCAGGACCGCCGCCGTCAAAGTCGAGCTGTACGTCGTCATGACAACCTCCGTGATCGCCTAGGGCCGGCCCGGTGGGGCCTCAGCCATTCTACCACCGGGGCGGCGCGCGCGTAAGGGTTTGGAGGCCCAGTCCGCCCTGGGCCGAATGGCCTACTTGACCATGCCGGTCAAAACCGCCAGAATCCCCTCATGCGATATCCAGGCACCAAGGTCCGGCTGAGGCTCATCGCGGGCGACATCACCAAGGTTCCGGCCGACGCGATCGTCAACGCGGCCAATTCGGAATTGATCGGCGGCGGCGGTGTCGACGGGGCGATCCACCGCGCGGGGGGGCCCGCGATCATGGAAGAGCTCAACCGCATCCGCCCTCCGGGAGGCTGTCCGGCCGGTTCGGCCGTGGTGACCGGGGCCGGCGGCCTGCCGGCCAGGTGGGTCATCCACGCGGTGGGCCCGATCTGGCGGGGTGGCGGCCACGGGGAGCCCACCGCTCTGGGCATGGCCTACGTCTCCAGCCTCCGCATCGCGGCGGAGAAGGGCGCCCATTCGGTGAGCTTTCCTTCCATCAGCACCGGAGCCTACGGCTACCCGGTCGAAAAGGCGGCCCCCGTGGTTTTCACGGACGTCGGAGCCTTTCTCCGCGGAGCGGACCACGAACTGTGGCGGATCACCTGGGTGCTTTTCGACGCGGGGACCTTGGCCGCTTACCAGGCGGCGTGGGAGGAGTACGCGTGCTGATCGTGATGCTCGCGCTGCTGGCCGGCTGCGCCGGCCCGCCCCGCTCGGGAGGCTGGTGGAACGCCCTGGAGATCGCCGGCAGAGCGCCCCTGCGCGCGGAGGAGGTGATGCGGGTCACCGCTCTGACGGAGACCGCCGAGCGCACCGTCAACGTGGTCCAGGTCCGCGGCACGGTCAAGTCCCACCGTCACCGCCGCAGCGATGAGACCGTGACCTTGCTCCGGGGATCGGGCGCCTTCGCCCTGGGCGGCCAATCCCGGAAGGCGGGCCCCGGCGACGTGATCTTCATCCCCCGCGGGACTCCCCATTCCTATTCCCATGAGGGAGAGGGGGAATCCATCCTGGTGTCGGTGTTCACCCCGCGCTTTCGGCCCGGAGACCGGGTCTTCGCCCCGTGAGTGATCGCCCCCGGCCTTGTGTCAGGCATTAAAAGATTGCTACATTGGCCGCATGGGCCGCCCGCTCCGCCCCCAAATCGCCGGGGCCTGCTATTGGATCGAACTCCAGGGCAATAACCGCCAGGATATCTTCCTTTCGGCGCAGGACCGTCGTTGCTACTTGAACTTGCTGCGCGCGCACAAGGAGCGCTATCAGTTCCAGGTCTACGCCTTCACGCTCCTCCCCAACAAGATCCAGCTTCTGATCGAGACGGCGCGCCCGAACATTTCAAAGGCGATGCAGGCCTTCAACACGGCTTACACGAAGTACTTCAACGCCGCGCACAACACGGTGGGGCACGTTTTCCAGGGCCGCTACAAGGCCTTCCTGGTGGATAGGGAACACAGCCTCCTGGACGCGACCTGCGCGGTGCATCTGGAATGCCTCCGGTCCGGCCTGACCGCCAAGCCCTGGCGCTACCAGTGGTCAAGCTGCGCGGCTTACGTGGCCTCCCAGGGCCCGGAGCCCCTGGTCGAGACCGAGCCGGTCCTGCGCCGTTTGGCGAAGATCCGCCTCCAGCAATCGGTGCGCTACCTGCGCGTCATTCAGGAACGGATGAAGGGAGGGGCCTGGGAGCCGCCGCGGGTCTCCCGGGGCCTCTACATCGGTCCCGAGGCGTTTATCGCCAAGATGGAGGCCCTCCGGGGCAGGCCCGCGTCCGGGGTCAAGATCGCCGACGACCCGGGCCGCATGGTCGCCGAGACCGCGGCCCGGCACGGTCTCAAGGAAGAGGCCCTCTACGGCCGCAGCCAGTGGCGCGAGGTCGTCGCCGTCCGCCGCGAGGCCATGCTCCGCCTCTGGCGAGAGGCGAAGCTGGGCGTGACCGAGATCGCCCGGCTCTTCCAGCGCACGCCGAGCGCCGTCAGCCAGGCGATCCGCGCGGCGTCGAGTCCCAGGGCCTCTTAGGCCCTACGTCCCAGAAATTCCTGGGTCGAATACTGGCGGGGTCGTGAACCCTCGGGCCCTCACGGGAGAGGCCGCTTTCAAGGTATGCTGGGTGGTCCCGTGAACCCCTGGCTTCGCCGCCTCATCGCGGCCGCCGTTTCGGCGGCCCTGGTCCTGGTCTCGCCCGGCTTAGCCGGCTACCAGGCCCTCGCCGTCGAACTTCGCGCTCCGGCCGGGCGCCGCGGCCACGGCATGGCCGCCGGCCCGGGGATTACAGGCATCGGGACCGTGGGCGCTGCCTTGGGAGGGCCTTCCGGCGCCGCCTCGGTCGCGGCGCTCAAGACCACCCTCGCGCCGGGAATCGTTTCCGCGCCGGGAGTCCAGGCGGGTCCCTCCGCTTTGCCGGTGTCCGAGGTCGCCGGTCTAACGGCCGCGCCGGCGGTGATTGGGTCCGTCGCCGGCCCCGCAACCGGGAAATCCCCATCGCGGCGGCTCTCCTCCCCGCGCGTATCGGGCCTCCCCGAGGAGGAGGGCTGCGACGTCGTTGCGGCGCTGCGCGACGGCGCCGTGCCCCCCGAGGCCTGGGATCCGTCCGAGAAGGCTTCCCGGTCCGAGGAGAGCCTCGGCTCCTGGGCCGGGGACTCCTTCCAGTTCCTGAAGGGAGAAGGTTCCCGTCCGGCTCTGGACGCCTCTCTTCCCGGGCCGCAAGACGCCGCGGCCCCCGCGGCCCCCGCGGCCCCCGCGGCCCCGGCGGCGTCGGGCTTGACGCCGGCGCCGTCGCCCGCCCAGGCCGGCTGGTGGAGCCGGAAAAAGGCCGCGGCCATGACGGCCGTGGGCGGGGCCTTTCTCTTGGGCGCGGCGTCCAACGCCCAATCCCATGTCGATCCGGCGGCGGCTCTGCCCGCCGACATGCCCGTCCCGGGGACGGATTTCACGGAGTTCATCGGCCACGCCGCCGGGGTGCTCGGCAACGTCCTCGCCTTCCTCTTTCCCCTGCCCCAGATTTACAAGACCTTCAAGGAAGGCAGCGCCAAGGGCACGTCGGCCTGGAGAGCCGGGGTCTTCATCGCCGCGAACCTGGCCCTCGGCCTGGTCAATGCCACGGTGGCGGGGAAGGCCTTCTGGGGCGTGCAGAACATTTTCGGCGCGGTGGCCATGCTCGCGGTGTTCGTCGCCACCCGCTTCATGTCCGCCAAGTCCGCCCCCGCGGCGGCCGAGGTCGACGCGTCCCTTCCGAAGTGGCGGCGCTGGCTCCACTTCCTTAAGACCGACCCGGCCCTGCGTTCCACGGTCTGGGTAACGGTCGCGGGGTTGGGCGTGAGCGTGGCCCTCTACCTCGCCGCGGCGTGGATGGTGCCCGCGGCCTTGACCGCCGGGTTGACGGCGTCGGGCATCGGCCAACTGACCTTGTGGATTCAGATCGTGACGGGGGCGCTGTATTTCCTGATGTTCCTGCCCGACATCGTGCCGCTCCTCAAGGGCAAGCCCGCCCAGGGCTTTACCCCGGCCTTCTCGCTCCTCTTCCTGCTGACCTCCGGCTTCTTCGTGGTGTGGACCCTCATCGAGGCGAACCACCATCCCGCGGGCAGCGACGGCCGCAAGCAATTCCACATCTACGCCGCGCTCAACGCCGCCTACGCGCTGGTCTCGTTCCTGAGCTATTGGGCCTCAAGGCGCAAGGCCGCCCCGGCTCGGGAGCCCCTCCCGGCCTCCGCCGCGACGCGGGCTCCGCCCGTTCCCGCGCCGGACGCCAACGCAAATCCTGATGGCGTCCAGCACGACAGCCCTGCCGGGCCTGTCGCGCCGAAGGACTCGCCGGCTTTCCAGAAGCTCAATCCTCGCCTCATGCGGCACATCTCACTGTGGGGACCGGCGATCGGCACGGGCCTGACCATGCTGATCCTGCTTATCCTCGAGTCCTTGCTGGGACCGTGGTCCTGGGTCGTGACCATCCCGGTGATCCTGGGCGCGCTCTACAAGGTCATCCCGATTTATCACGCCTTCCTCGATCGCCACCGGCCGCCGGACGCCGACGCAGATCCTGATGGCGTCCAGCGCGACAGCCCTGCCGGGCCTGTCGCGCCGGCTCCGGCGCCCGCGCCCGACACTCCCGCCCCAACGCCCGCGCCGCCGACCCCTGAGCCCCCGGCCCAGCCTTCCATCTCCGAGGCTGCCCCGCCGACGGGGCCGCCCGCGGCGAAGGTTCCGCGCCGCTTCTCGCGCCTGCCCCAGGACGCGCGCGAGGCGACGGCCGAGAGCCTGCTCGCGCTCAAGTCCCAGGCCCAGGGGCGGGCGCGGCGTCTGGCGAAAGACGCGCGGCTCGTGGCGGCGCGCCTCAATCTCGAGGCTCCGCGGGCGCATTGGGTCTTCGTCTTCCACTCGCCGGC
>CAYJXJ010000095.1:10528-17329 GCA_964374095.1 uncultured Elusimicrobia bacterium | reverse complement strand
TTGCTCTCGATGTCGTGTTCTCGCTCGACTCGGTCATCACGGCGGTCGGGATGGCTCAGCACGTCTTCGTGATGGTGATCGCCATGGTGGTGGCCGTCGGCGTCATGCTCGTGTTCGCAGGCCGGATTGGCGACTTCGTCAACCGCCATCCCAGCATGAAGATTCTCGCGCTGAGCTTCCTCCTTCTCATCGGCGTCATGCTGATTGCGGAAGGGATGGGGCAGCACGTCGGCAAGGGCACCATCTACTTCGCGATGGCGTTCTCCCTGGGTATCGAGCTCTTGAATATGCGGATGCGCAGGAAGATCGCGCCGGTCGTCCTCCATCACCGGTTCGAATCGGATTTGACTCGACCTTCGTCGTAATCGATGCGCCGGAGGCCGCGCCTCTGCTGAGGAGTCTTGCTCCCTGAACTTTAGCGCTGGGCCTCCCAGGCCGTGAAAAGCTAATATCGCGGCGTGGACTTGCTGCAACTGCTGATGGCCGCTGCCCTGGTCCTGGCGAACGCCTTCTTCGTGATGGTCGAGTTCTCCATCGTCAAGACCCGCCTCACCCGACTCGAAGAGCTCTCAGCGAAGGGCTACACGAACGCGACGGTCGCCAAGGAGCTGGTCCACCACCTCGACGAGTACCTCTCCGCGACCCAACTCGGCATCACCATCGCCAGCCTGGGATTGGGCTGGATCGGCGAGCCCGCGATGGCCCGCCTGCTCGAGCCCTGGGTACACGCCTTCTGGCCCACGGCACCCCAGGCGGTCATCCATGGCATCGCCTTCGGAGTCGCCTTCGTGGCCATCACCTTCCTACACGTCATCCTCGGAGAGCTGATGCCAAAGTCCATCGCGATCCAATACTCCGAGCGATCGGCCATGCTCATCGCCAGGCCGATGAGGTGGTTCTACCGCGCGTTCTACTGGCCGCTGACCGCGCTCAACAGGACCTCGAACCTGTTGCTGCGGCTGATCGGGTTCAAGCCCGCGAGCGGCGAGGAGATGGTGCACTCTGAGGAGGAGCTGAGGATGCTGATCAGTTCGGCCGAGGAGCACGGAAAATTCCCCCTCCGGCGCCTCCTGCTCTTCGAGAACATGTTCGACTTCGCCTCCCAGAAAGTCAAGGACGTGATGACCCCGCGCGACAACGTCGATTTCCTGTCGTCGCGGCGCATCTGGGAAGAAAATCTTGCCGTCATACGCACCCGGCGTCAGACCCGTTATCCGCTATGCGAGGGTTCCTTGGACCAGTCTCTGGGCTACGTCCACATGATGGATGTTGCCGTCCATCTGACCGGGGCGGGCGCCCAGGAGGCGCCTGACCTCATGAAACTCCGGCGCGACCTCCCGGTCGTGCGCGAGGACGCCGCGCTTGAATCCGTGCTGACGGACTTCCAGCTAAAGAAGCTGCATATGGCTCTGGTCAAGACAGCGGCCGGGCAAGTCGTCGGTCTCGTGACGATGGAGGACATCCTCGAGGAACTGGTCGGGGAGATCCGCGACGAATTCGAGCCGCTCCCGGCGGGCTCCCTGTCCGAGCTATGGGTGCCGGAAGCGCTGCTGCTCGACCTCCAGGCCCTCGACCGTTCCGAGGCGATCCGCAAACTGCTGCAGAAGCTGCACGACGCGCGGCCGGACTTCGACCTCCAGGAGGCCTACGAGATCATCTGGAAACGCGAGCAGGGCCTGACAAGCGCCATCGGCTCCGAGATGGCCCTGCCCCACGGCCGCCTGCCCAGCTTGGCCAAGGCCATGGTCGCTATCGGCCATGCCCCGGCCGGCATCCCCTTCGACGCGCCGGACAAGCGACCGGTGAAGCTGCTGTTCCTCATCCTCACGCCGCTCAAGGAGCCGGTCGTCCAACTGCGCATCCTCTCGAAGATCGCCACGCTGATGATGAACCGCGCCCTGAAGCGTCGGTTGCTCAAGGCGCGCAACGCGGCCGAGGTGGCGGAAGTGCTCCGGGTGTTCGAGTCCGGTCTGCCCGCCTGACGATCGCGGCGCCGCAACAGGATCGCATCCAGAGGCCCCTCAGTGGCGCGACCCGGAACGCCGTGTACGCCTACCTGAAACGCTGGTAGCTCCCGTCGGCCGGCCGGGATGTCCTCAGCGGACTTCGAGGATCTTGAAGCGGACCCGGACGGCCTTGCCGGCCCGGGGATGGTTGAAGTCGAGGGTGACCGCGGCGGACCCAACGGCCACCACGGTCGCGCTCCGGGCCCGGCCGTGCTGCATCCCGTCGATCTTCATGCCGGGCTCGAGGTCCATGCCCCCGAATGCGGAGCGCACCACGCGTCTCACGCCGCCGGGATCGCGAAGTCCATAGGCGCTCTCCGCGGGAATATCGAGCGCGCGCTCCTCTCCGGCCTTCAGCCCCAGCACCGCGGCGTCGACGCCGGGAAGCACCTCTCCGGCGCCCTGAGTAAACTCCCAGGGGCCCGTGTTCTCGCCGCGGCCTTCCACCACGCGGCCGTCAATCAGGACGGAGTAGTGCATCCTCACGCGCGAGCCGGGTTGAACAACCGGCTCCCGTGAACACGCGCAAACCCCGAGAAAGACGAGGAAGGCGGCCCGCCGGGGCATCAAGAGCCGGTCGGGCGGTAGGCGACGACGGGCCGGAAACTCCCGGCGTCGGCGGAATTCTTTTGGGTGCTGAGGGTGTCGGCGGTCCGCGTGGCCTCGGCGTCGATTTCGATGCGGAGAGCGTCGAGCATGGCGCGGAGATTCTTGCCGGGACAATCGGTGTGGGTGTAATGGTTGTGGCCGTTCAAGAAGCCTTTCTGGCCCGGGTCCTTCTTATACTTGATGGCCAGGAAAGCCACCAGATGGCGGAGGCTGTCGAGCTGCGCCTTGGTCGGCTGGTGCTTGTTGAAATTGCCCATCAAGGCGATGCCGATGTTGCCGTCATTGGACCCGCCGGCATGGGACCCCAGATGCTCGGCATGGCGCCCCTCGAAAATCGCCCCGTCGCCGCCGATAAGGAAATGGTATCCCACGTCGCTGAAGGCTTCCTTGCCCTCCTTGGCCCGGCCATACATATGGTAGTGCTGGATATTGCGCACCGCGGCGCGACCCTCGTCGACGGTCATGGTCTGAAGGCCCTCGGTGTGGTGGACCGTGACATGAAAGGGATTGTGGCGGACGGGACTCGCCTTGGGAGCGCGCGCGTTCCAGCCCAAGCGGCTGACCAGCGGGGAGAGCGTTTGGTAGAGCTTCTGCTGGAAGGCGGCAAAGGCCTTCATGGTGGGGCCGGCCCCTTTGGGCCCGTCGTCGCCGTCGGCCCGGGGAAGATCGGCCCGCGGCACGTCGGGAGAGGGAGGCTCTTCCACCCGCAAGGCCGGCCTGCGCGGCTCCTGCATCCGGACGCGCTGACGCCGCGCCGAGGAAGGCGCTCCGGGACCCGCGTAGACCGTCCCCTTGTCGGGGAGGAGCCCCAAGCCCTTGCGCTCGCCGTCGAAGCTCACGCGCCAATCCCGGCCCAGGGATTCTTCCGCCCGGGGAGGCGCGGCCACGGCGTCGTTCATCTGATCCCGCAGGCCGCGCACCGTCACGAATCGATCGGAGGGCTCTTCCTGGGCGGCCTGGGGCGCCCGCTCCAGCGGCGGCTCCCAATCGGAGGAAGGGCCTCCCCCGCCGTTCTCACGGCAGCCGGCGAGAAGGGCGGTCAGGATCGCAGGGAGGAGCCGGAGCACTCGGGGCATAGGGAGAGTGTACTCCCGCCGGTCGGGGTGGAGAAGGGCCCCGAGGTCCCAAGCCCGGTGGGCCTAAAGGCCCAGATGAAAGCGGACCTCCAAAATAGCGGTCGAGCCTGTGGCTCATTGTCCATTGTGCCGCCCCGCGCACTTTTGCTACATCTAACTCATGCCTGGCGCTCAAGCCACTCCCCATCGCGCCAGGCACCAGGCGCACCCGCGCCAGGTGGCCCGGGCCATCTACTCCTTCGGCGACCCCAAGGATGTCCGGGCCGTCGCCAAGCTCACCCCGGACGACGCCCGGGCGCTCCTCGGGGGCAAGGGGGCGGGGCTCTTCGAGATGTCGCGGCTGGGCCTGCGCGTCCCTCCGGGCTTTACCGTCACCACGGCGGTCTGCCGCGCCTACTTCGAGCGGAAGGAACGGCGCCACCTCACCCGCTCGGCCAGCACCGGGGCCAAGCCCCAGGATTTCCTGGCGCGCGAAGTCCTGGCCGAGTTCCTCGCGCAAATGCGGGAATTGGAGGAGGCGACAGGACGCAAGTTCGCCGACCCCGACAAGCCCCTGCTGGTTTCGGTCCGCTCCGGCTCCCAGTTCTCCATGCCCGGGATGATGGACACCATCCTCAACCTTGGCCTCAACGACGTCACCATACGGGGGTTGGAGGCCCTCACCCAAAACCCCCGCTTCGCCTGGGACTGCTATCGCCGGTTCGTGGCGATGTTCAGCAACGTGGTCAAGGGGATCGACAAGGACCATTTCGAGGCGGCCCTGCGCTCGGTCAAGTCCCGGGCGCGGATCACCGAAGACCGCGATATCTCGACCCAGAGCCTCCAGCGCCTGGTCGCCGTATTTAAGGAAATCTATCATGAACATTCCGGCTCCGCGTTCCCGGAAAGCCCGGCCGAACAGCTTCGCCTAGCCGTCACGGCGGTGTTCGAGTCCTGGCGCAACCCGAGAGCCATCGCCTACCGGCGCATCCACCGCCTGCCGGAAAACCATGGGACAGCCTGCACGGTCCAAGCCATGGTGTTCGGCAATATGGGAGACGACTGCGCCACGGGCGTGGGCTTTACCCGCGACCCCAGGACGGGCGAGCGCCGGCTTTTCGGGGAGTTCCTCGCCAACGCCCAAGGCGAGGATGTGGTAGCCGGCACGCGCACCCCCACCCCCCTGGAGAACCTCAAGACCCTGCTTCCCAAACCCTATGCCGAGCTTACGGCCATCTCCCGCAAGCTCGAGCGCCGCTACCGCGACGTCCAGGACCTGGAGTTCACCATCGAGCGCGGCAGGCTCTATATGCTCCAGACGCGCACGGCCAAACGCAGCGCCCGCGCCGCCATGCGGACCGCCGTGGACATGGTCCGGGAGGGGCTCATCACCCCCCCCGAGGCCGTCCGGCGCGTATCCCCCCGCCAGCTCGACGAGCTCCTGCGGCCGGTATTCGACCGCGACGCCCGCAAGAAGAGCCACTCCCTGGCCCGCGGGCTTCCGGCCGGCCCGGGAGCGGCGTCGGGCCTCATCGCCTTCAGCGCCGACCGGGCCGAGGAGCTTTCGCGCTCCGGACCGGTCATCCTCGTGCGCCCCGAGACCAACCCGGATGACATCCACGGCATGGCCGCCGCGGCCGGGATACTGACCCAGACCGGCGGGCTCACCAGCCACGCCGCGGTCGTTGGCCGCGGGCTGGGGAAAGTCTGCGTGGTCGGCTGCGAGGCGGTCGAGATCTCCGAGACCCGCGGCATACTGCGCCTCAACGGCCACATCCTCAGAGAGGGCTCGGAGCTTTCGTTGGACGGTTTCACGGGGGATGTCATCGACGGCCGCGTCCCCACCATGCCCTCCGAGATTCTGCAGGTGCTGTTGGGACAATTTCCGGCGGCCAAATCACCGCTTTATCGCGACTACGAGGCCTTCATGGGCTGGGTGGACAAGGCCCGCCGCCTCGAGGTCCGCGCCAACGCCGACACGCCCGCCGACGCCGACGCCGCCCGGGCCCTCGGCGCCTCGGGGATAGGGCTGTGCCGGACCGAGCATATGTTTTTCCAGGGGGACCGCATCCCCAAGATGCTGGCCGTCATCATCGCCGACAACGACGAGGACCGCTACCGGGCCCTGCAGGAACTGTTCCCGCTCCAGAAGGAGGACTTCAAGCGTATTCTCCGGGCCATGGGGGGGGAACCGGTGACCATCCGCACACTGGATCCGCCGCTTCACGAATTTCTCCCGCGTACTAAAGAAGACGCCCAGAAGCGCTGCGACGAGTTGGGCTTTGATCTCGCCAAGGTTTGGGGCAAGACCCTCGAGCTTCGCGAGGCCAATCCCATGCTCGGCCACCGGGGCTGCCGCCTGGGCATCACCTATCCGGAGATCACGCAGATGCAGGCCAGGGCGGTTTATACCGCCGCGGCCGAACTCGCCCGCGAGGGCATCAAGGTCCGGCCGGAGATCATGATCCCGCTCGTCGGCCACGTCACCGAACTGCGCCACCAGCGCGCCCTCGTCGCGGCCGTCGCCGAGGAGGTCTTCGCTCGGGTGGGGGCGCGCGTCCCGGTCGTGATCGGGACCATGATCGAAGTGCCCCGGGCGGCGGTCACCGCGGGCGAGATCGCCCCCGAGGCCGAGTTCTTCTCATTCGGGACCAACGACCTCACCCAGATGACCCTGGGCTTTTCCCGGGACGACTACGGCCGCTTCATCCGCAAGTACATGGAAGTAAAGATTCTCCGGGACGATCCCTTCAGCACCCTGGATTCAGGGGTCGGCGAGGTGATCCGCCTGGCGGTTGACCGGGGCCGGGCCGCGCGGGCCGATCTCAAGATCGGGGTCTGCGGCGAACACGGGGGCGACCCCGCTTCCATCGCCTTCTTCTATTCGATCGGCGCCGACTACGTGTCCACCTCGCCCTACCGCGTGCCGGTGGCGCGCCTGGCCGCGGCCCAGGCGGCGCTGAGTTCCTGCTGATATGTGAAATCCAATCCTCCGCCGCCCGCCGGCGGCCACGGTCACCAGGGGTTGAAGACCCGGCTCTCACCGAAGTATAGGTCCCGCTTTGAATTTCGTCAACAGGCGCCCCTTCGAGTCCATGGCGACCGCGTGGGGTAGGCTGAAGTCGCACGGG
>CAYJXJ010000095.1:0-10518 GCA_964374095.1 uncultured Elusimicrobia bacterium | reverse complement strand
AAGGGAGAAACCTGTTACACTGAAACGGAGGGTGAACCATGACTCGCATTACTCTCCTGTTACCCGATGATATCGCCCGTGGCTTGACCGCCAGGTGGAAGGACCTGCCCCGGGCGGCTCTTGAGAGCGTGGCGCTCGAAGCCTATCGCTGCGGCGCGCTGACGGCCGCCCATGCGCGGCGTCTTCTCGGATTCCAGACCCGGTATGAATTAGATGGATTCTTAAAACATCACGAGGTTTGCGACTACACCTTGGAAGACCTCGAGAGGGATCGGGAAGGGCTTCGCCGTCTCTCCGGGGGCGGCCGCTAAAAGAGGATTCGTCCTTGCAGGCGGGTGCTACTCGGCCTTCACGGGTATGTAGACGCGGATGCCCGCTCTCTCCGCCGATCGGAAGCAGTCGGCCGGCGGCACGCGGCAGTGATCGCTGCAGAACCGGTCCTTGGACACCGCGATCTCGATGTGCCCGGCCCGGGCGTGATGGCCGCACACCGTCGGCTCGAAGACGACGACGCTGCCCCGGGGTATATCCCCGGGGTCCTTCGGGGTGGCCCGGCGCCGCATGCGCAGGTGACGGCCCAGACGCTCCGGATAGGCGTCGGCCCACCGGGCGAAACGATACGCCGGGTTCAAGGGGACGGCGACGGCGGGATCCGTGTAGGACTCCGGGAAGCTTAGCAGTCCCGCCCCCTCCAGCGAAAACAACACATAACGGTAGCACCACCCCGTCCCACCGATCACGTGCCGCAGCGAAGACTCCGCGATCCTCTCTCCGAGCTTAGGGTCGTAACCGGCGAAGTCCCCGGGAGCCGGCGCGCGGGGGCTCGGATAATCCGGGCTGTGGCGGTCGCAGCGCGGCGTCGGTATCCAGGAGCGGATCTGCTTGCCCCAGAGGGCATCGAAAAGCTTGCCCGCGGCCCCGTTGGGATGCGGCTGCCAGCGGCCGCAGGAGAACAACTCCTCCGGCTCGACTCCTGAAAACGGCCCGGCCACGACTCTCCCGGTTCCCGGCTCCACGGCCCGTATGGATAGCTCGCGTTTGCCGTCTTTGCCCTGCTGCGCCAAATTGACGATAAACGTAAGCCCATCGGTGGCGACCCCGAACCACTTGTCGGGAAATGGGCTGCCGGGCCGCGGCGGGTCCTGGCAGTACATCGCCCCCAACAGCTCCCTCCCCTGGCTGCGCAGGGCCAAGAGGGTCGCCAGGCCGATATGGGCGTCGACCTGGTCCTGGGACTGCAGTTCGGTCAAGGCCTCGCCCGCCGTCCCCTTCCCGGCGCCGCCCTGGGGGTAGGTCATGGCCTTGGCCAGCGCCTCCTGAACCTGCGGCGCATGGATGGCACGGCCGCAGGCGGCCTCCAGGGGGCCGGCGAAACGCACGGAGAGCCCGGCGCGGACCTCGCCCATTCCCTGGCGCAGGCCGCCCATGGCCCGCTCGATATCGTCGGCCCCACACAACCCAGGCCGCAGGACCAGGACCGCCGCAACCAACAGCAAAGCGCGCATCGTCCATAGTGTAGCCCGCGTCCCCCCCGCGCGCAAGTACCCCCTTTCTCTATGCAACCCAGGCCTTACTGGGCCTTGACAATGCAAGCAATCCGGCTATACTAATCATGTTGGTTGACCCCGACTGGGGGTCGCGCTGTAATATGGGCGCTGAGGAGCGCCCGCAGGTCGCGGCGCGGCTAAAACCCCTGGAAGGGCGATAAAGGCAAACCCGTCGCAAGACGGGGGCGCAAAGCCAAGACTCCCGACGGGAGCGTCCGGCTACCGAACAAAAGATGACCACAGGTCAAGCCTGGGGCGAAAGCCCCAGGGTCGGCGGACCCGATCCTGTCGCGGAGGCGTTCTGCGCCGCGGCGGGATTTTCATTTTCGGGCAATCCGCTCCCCCCCGCGCTTCTCCTAGGTCATACGTCCCACGGATGCGTAGGCCCGCTGTCAAGGCCTGCGCGGTCCATGGGCCCAGGCACCGGCCGAATCGGCGGCCTACACTAGGGAGAGTTGAGATGAAACAAAAAGGTAACGGAACCGACACAGCCGCGCAACATGTCTCTGATAAGTCCTTTGTTAGGACTGACGGAGGCGCCGAGATGATAACCGAGAGAGTGTGGGCCGCCCGACCGAGGGCGGTTCTGTCGTTCGTGGCGTTGTGCGCCGGGCTGCTCTGGGCGGCTCCGGCGAGCGCGGAGGACCGCGGCCTCGACCTGGCCCGCAAGCAGGTACGTGGTTCCGCGATCATACAAGACTGGGGATTCAACTCCCAACGCGGCTGCAAGACCGTAAGCCTCCTGGGCCTCTGCGGCTCCGAGCAGGTCTATCGCGAGAACAGGACCAAGCGCACGGGGCTGATCAGCAACGGCTGGCACAACCTCAAGGCCCTCAAGGTCGATGTCGCCAAGATGACCGCGAAGTCCGCGCCGAACAAGCTCTTCCAGCTCGTCAAGCTCTTCATCGACGACATGCAAGTGGCTGAGATCGGCGACATGCGCGTCAAGGTCTCGATCGAAATCCAGTAAGCCGATTTAACCGGCGCCTTATCTTCCGGGGGCCCCGCGCCCCCGAAGCGATCGATCCTCAAGCCTGGGCGGAACTCTCCCCGCCCAGGCTTAACTTTTGACCGGCCTGGAGCGAATTCCTAAAGCGCGTCAGCCCTTCCTCGAACGTCACCTTGGGAACATAGCCCAGATCCCGGCGGGCCGCCGAGATGTCGAACCAGTGCGCGGTGGTGAGTTGATGGACGACGAAGCGCGTCAGGCGAGGCTCCGTCTGGATCCCCAGCAGACGGTAGAGCGCCTCCGCGGCGCAGGCGCCGGCCCAGGCCGCGGCGTAGGGGACCGACTTCTCGACCGGAGGCAGGCCCGCGGCGCCGAGCAGGCCGTTGATGATCTCCCAGAGGGGACGGGGATCCCCCCCGGAGATGAAATAAGCCTTCCCGGCCGCGGGTGAGCCGGGGGAAAGACGCTCCAAGGCCAGCACGTGAGCCTCGGCCGCGTCGTCGATAAAGGTGGCGTCGACCTTCTTGTTCAAGCCCCCGATGCGGCGCAGGACGCCCGCCCGGGCCCGCGCGATCAGGCGCGGGGCGATGTTGGGGTCTCCGGGACCCCAGACCAGGTGCGGGCGCAGGGAGACCGTGGCCAGCTCCGGACCGTCGGCGGCCAGCACCATCTCCTCGGAGATGGCCTTGGTCCGCGAGTAATGCGAATCATGCCGGCGGGGATAGGGCGCCGATTCCGTAATCCCCTCGGCGTCGGCGCCGGTAAAAACCGCGCTGGGCGATCCGGTGAAGACCAGGCGCCGCACGCCAGTCCGGCGGCAGGCCTCCAGGACATGGCGCGTCCCGACCACGTTGGCCTGGTAATAGTCTTCGTAGGGACCCCAGATTCCGGCCTTGGCCGCGACGTGAACCACCGCGTCGCACCCTTGGACGGCGGCGGCGACGGCCTGGGAATCGGAAAGGTCTCCGCGGACGGCCTCAACTCCCAGGCGTTCGAGGTCGGGATAGCTTCCGCGCGAATAACTGCGAACCCCATGGCCGCCCGCTCGGAGGCGCCGGATCACCGCCCCTCCGATGAAGCCCCCCCCGCCGGTGACGAGGACCCGGGGCATCAACGACGCTCCAGGAAATCCCGAATGGAGAGGATGGGAATGCCACGGTAATGGCCCAACCGCAAGAGATGCTTATCCCCGCTGACAATGGCGTCGGCGCGGCCCGCGGCCGCACAAGCCAAGAACTCGTCATCGGAAGAGTCCTCCACGACCACCGGGACGATCTCCCCCGCGACGATCGGGACCACGAAAGGGAGCACCTCCTCATGGAGCAGTTCCGAGATTTCCTCCTCGCTGAGTCGGAACTTGGGATAGGCCAACACCCGGGAAAGCTCGCGGATCATCCCGGAAGAGGCGAGGAGTTTAAAACCGCCTTCCTGCCAGAGCCCGGACAGGCGGTGGGCGGGGCCCTCGAAAAGGAGGGCGGAGACCACGACATTGGTGTCGAGGACGAGGCGCCTTAGGCGCGCTTTCTCGCCCATTGGACGGCGTCGCTGACGACCGATTCGGTGAGTCCCAGGGCCCGGATCTTGTCCCGGACTTTGCGGAGGCGCTCCCCGGCGGGGGCGACGGTCACCGGTCGTAGGACGATCTCACCCCCGCGGGCCGAGACGTCGAAATACTCCACCCCCGGGAAGTCCTTGACGACCTCCTTGGGCAGGGTGATCTGATTCTTATAAGTTCGCTTGGCCAGCATCCGTGTAGTAAGGATACATTGTTTCCTTACTTCTGTCAATGGGACCTACGCCCGTCACCCGAGCCGCCCCGCCGCCCACACCGCGAGCCGCTCCCGGAAGATCTTGGAGTTGTGGCGGGTATCGACCGGGAAAGAAGGGTGGAATAGAAAATCCGCGAGCCCCCGGGTGGCCTCGCACGCCGAGCCGAGGGTCCGCAGCCCCGCGACGATATCCCCGCGGCCGGCGTCTCGGGCCTCTGCCTCCAATTCCACGCACACCACCGCCCGCTGGCGGCCCGCTTCCCCGACCCCGACCAGGGCCGAGCGCCGGACCTGCGGGTGGGCGTTGAAGACCCCCTCGCAGCAGACGGTGAAGAGATCGCCCCGGGCCGTCCGCACCCGCTGGCTCTTGCGCCCGCAAAACCACAGGCGGCCGGAGTCATCCCGGTACCCGAGGTCCCCCATGCGGTGCCAGATCCCGCCGGGGAAGGATATCTTGGCCAAGGCGTCGGCCTCCGGACGGCCGAGGTAACGCTCGGTCACCACCGGACCGCGCACCGCGAACTCACCCACCTCGCCGCGGGCAACGCGCAAATCCTCGGACCACGCCGGGATGGGAGCGTCCGAAACCCGAATGAGGGCGACCTCCAGGCCCGGAGCCGGGCGTCCCACGCACACCCCCCGGCCTTTCGCGGTCTCGGCGGCCGTCTCGGCGAGTATTTCAGGGCTGGCGATCGTAGCCACCGGCAGGGCCTCCGTGGCTCCGTAGGAAGTGTGGATCGGCACGCCCTCCGGCAGGCGGCGGGCGAAGCGCTGGATCACACGCGCCGGCACGGGCGCCCCGGCGGAAATCACCCGGCGCAGCGTCGCCAGCTTCATGCCGCGCCGCTCGCCGTAGCGGCCGAGCAGATCGAGCACCGCGGGAGAGGCGAAGAGTTGGGTGACGCCGTATCGTTCGATGGGACCGAGTATGGCCCGCGGGTCGGCCCGCGCGGGGCGCCGCGCGTCCATGTCGGGCAGGACCACGGTCATGCCCAGCGCCACGTCAAAGAGCGCGAAGAGGGGAAAGGTCGGGAGGGAGACCTCGTCGTCGCCGATCCCGAACAGGCTTCGCAGGAGCTCCGCCTGGGCGGCGAAAATCTCGTGGGTGTAGACCGCGCCCTTGGGCGCCCCGGTGCTGCCGGAGGTAAATAGGACCGCCGCGGTCTCCCCCGGGGCATGGCGCCGGGGCCCCAGCGGCCGGCCCTGCCCCAAGCGGCGGATATCATCGAGCGAGCGCCCCCCCCACGGCCTGAACCCGCCCACGGTCACCAGGCTTTTGAGGCTTCCCCGGCCCCAACCCTTGAGCAGGCGCGCGACATGCGCCAAGGGGATGCCGATGAAGGCCGCGGGCTCGGCCTGGGCCACGCAACCCGACACGCCGGCCAGCCCCATCCCGGGATCGATCAGGACCGGCACCGCGCCGGCGCGATACATGGCGAAGGTCAAGGCAAAGAACTCCGGCGAGGGAGGCACCATGAGGACGGCCCGCGAGCCCGGACCGATTCCGGCCGGAGCCAAGCCCCCGGCGATCCGGGCGACGTCGGCTTCAAGCTCCCGGAAGGTGGTCGTCCGGCCGCGAAAAATCACGGCGGGTTTATCGGGATGACGGTCCGCCGCGGCCTTCAGGAGGCCGGAGATCTCCGGGGCGCCGGGGGGTGCCGCGGTCGTCACGCCGACTCCAAAAATTCGCGGACCAAAGGCGCGATAAGCCCGCCCGCGTCCTCGAGGACGAAGTGGCCCGCGTCCGGAAAGACCTCGACGCGCGCCCGCGGGAATCGCAGGACCCATTCTTGAAGAAAGAGGCCGTTGAAAACGAAATCCCGGCCGCCCCAGCAGATGAGCATGGGGCGCGACGCGAACTGGCCGAGTCCGGCGTCGATGCCGCGCACCGCCTCGTAGCTGGGGTGCCCCGGGCCCATGGGGATGTCCTGCACGAACCGATGCACCGCTCGCCGGTCCGCCCACGTCGAGTAGGGCGAAAGATACGCCGAGCGGACCTCCTTGGTCAGAGGCCGCCGGGCGCAGGCCGCGGCCGCTCCCAGTGAGAAGAGGTTCAGGCCGCGAACCAGCACGGCCCCCAGCGCGGAACGGGCCAAGGTCAAGCTCCACGGGAGCCTGAGGCCCTTGGGGGGCAGGAAGGCGGCGGTATTGAGGATCACCAGGCGCGAGACCCGCTCGGGGTGACGGCAGGCCCAGGCCATGCCGATCATCCCCCCCCAATCATGCAGGACCAGCGTCACATCGCGATCCACCCCCGCCTGCTCGAGCAAGGCCTCCAGATCCGCGGCCCGGGAGTTCAGGTCGTAGCGGTAATGGGCGTCGTCGGGCTTGTCCGAAAGGCCCATGCCGACGTGATCGGGGATGATGATCCGGTGGTCGTGGCGCAGGTCGGCGCCCAGCCCGCGGAAAAAGAAGGACCACGTGGGGTTGCCGTGGACCATGACCACGGGGCGCCCCTCCCCTTCATCGATGTAATGCATCCGGATGCCTCCGCCGCGGTCAAACCTGCGGCCGCGGAACGGGTAGAGCTCCGCGGAAACGCCCGCGCCGACGGAGACCGGTGTCACCAGTGCAGGCCCAGCATCATGCAGTTGAGGCCGCTGCCGATGCCCAAGAACGCCACCCGGTCGCCGGGAAGGAGGAACTCTCGCTCGGAGGCGAGCGCCGCGGTGAGCGGCAAAGACACCGTCCCGATGTTGCCCAAATGCTCGTAGGTCGAGAAGTCCTTGGCCTCCGGCACTCCGAGTCCACCGAGGATCTGGCTGCGGTGGCCCGCCCCCACCTGGTGGCAAATCACCTTGTCCACCTGGGCCGGGCTCCAACCCAGGGACTCTTGGAAGGCCTCCCAAGTCCGCCGGCCGAGCTCCACGCCGTGCTTGAGCACCGCGGCCGCGTCGGTGATCATCGAGTCACGGTCCCAGCGGCAGAGGCGGTGGTGGCGGGCCTCGGCGCGCGCGGCACCCCCCAAGAGCCGGTGCCCCCCGGGCAGGGAGGAGTCGCTGAGCACCACGCCCACGGCGCCCGAGCCGCCGGTCAGCGTGGCGATCGAAAGCCGGAAGTGCTCCGGGTCGGGTCTTTCCAGCATGCTGCGGATCATGCTCTCGTTGATCTCCCGCGCCGTTTCGCAGGAGACCACCATGCCGGCGCGAATCTGGCCCAACTCGATGCGGTTGGCGATATCGAGCATGCCGTTGAGCACGCCCAGGCAGGCGTTGGACACGTCATAGACCAGCGCCCCCCCGCCGATGCCCAAGCCGTCGGCGACCGCGCAAGCGGTCGCCGGCTCTGAGTTCTCCCGGCACACGCCCGTATAAACCAGGGTGCCGATGTCGGTGGGTCGCAGCCCCGCGGCGTCGAGGGCTTTGCGCCCCGCCCGGATGGCGCCCTCCGAGAGGCGAAACCCCTCGTCCCACCAGCGCCGCTCCCGGATGCCGGTCAGAAGTTCCAGTTGGCCGGCCGGGAAACCGAGCCGTTCATAGACCGGCTGGAGGCGCGCCTCCAGGGCCCGCGAGGTCACCACGTTGGGCGCGAGCTCGTAGCCGATGCCGCGCACCGAGACCTTGGAATACCTCACGACGCGGTCCGCTTTGCCAGGGCCCGCAAGAGTTCAATGGCTTCTCTGACATAACCACCGGGAAAGTCTCGCGCGGCCTCGACCTCGGCCTGGAACTGCTCGATAGCCCGCGTCGCGCGACCGGTTCCTAGAATTTCGTGCAATTTGTTCGGCGAGGAAGCCAGGGTTGTCCCCTGAGCGTAGTTCTTCATGGCGGTGAAATGGCATTCCTCAAGTCGGGGCTTTAGCACGATAATGAAGCGCCCGGCGCTTTCGCGCAAATCTGCGGTCTGCAGAGCCTGGACGGTTCGGGCTCGTTTCAAAAGATCTGGCAACGCGCTACCCGGGTCATCGTCAACCATCCCCAGCGGACACTTGCCGTCGCGAAAGACCGCGTTCGCGACGCGCGCCTTTCCCCCTGCATGATAAATGGTCGGGGACATTCTTGCCGCCGCCAAGATGACCCGCCCGACAATTTCATCAGCGAAACACTCCACCGCGAGTTGGTTCTCCATTCTCTATAACTTGTCTAGATTGAAAAACACGTCTGAGTTCAACTCCATGATACGTCCCAATTTTTCAGGAGATGAGACGCTCCTCAGCGAGGTCGATCCATCCGCAGAGCGCTCCGCGACAAACACCGCCAGGTCGTCGGCAGGAGTTTTTTCGACCAGCGCCATGAGAAAATACGGATTGTGGGTGGTCATGAAAAACTGATTATTTTGCTCATCGCGCGCCATCATTTCACCAAGCTGCTTGGGATACGGAGGGAAGGCATAAACATCCGGCTCGTCCACCGCGATAACCGAATTCTTCAGACTCTTGAGAGAAGCCGCATAAAAAATCATGCGCTTGTAGGTATCCGAAATCGCATTCAAGGGATAGGTCTTAAGCGCCTTTCCTTCGATGAAGCCAAGAACCCACTGTTTGTTGAACGAGTCATAGACCAAGTGGACCCCTGACTTCTCCAGTAGCGAGTCGGCGAATTCCTGCAATCCGCCGACATTCCTCTCGAGGAGATACATGATATTCTCCCCCGAGGGGGGGAGCAGCGAATTCTCGCTACTCGATCCTTTCAGCATCAGCTCATGCAGGGGCCTAAAAAATTTGATTGCCGCGAAAGTTTGGCTCGGATCCGCATAAGCACGCGCGATATTCGACTCACGCCGCCCACCGCCCCAATTCCACAGGAGGGTCTCGTTGTCCTTATACTCGATGCCTAGGGCATGCCCATCAATCTTGAGCTGGATTGGTTTTTCAGTTATTGCCTTGAAAAACACCCCGTGGAGCAGGTACGGCGGGTACATCCGAACGTATTCGGCCAACGTTCGATTCCCAACTCCGAACCACGAAAGAACTCCCAAGGCTTCCAGAATGTTGGTTTTGCCGGTATCGGGTTCACCGATGATGACGTTAATTCGACGGCAGTCCATCGTGACCCTTGCGATCGACTTGAAGTTCTCGATTTCAAATCGTTTGATCCTAGTCACCGCGCTCATCAAAAATCCCTCCATCAATTCCCGCCAGCCGAATAGCGAAGTCCTTCATCTGATAGATCACCCGGCCGTCCACGGTGAGGAAGCCGTCGGCCACGATCAGGCCCGAAGCATCGTCGATGTGGGTCACGGCCGCCTCGACCGTGACGCGGCGGTCGCCGGGGATCACCTGCCCCCGGTAGGCCCACTCATGCGGCCGGTCGACGGCGAACGCCTCGAAGCCCCCGCCCCGCGCCCCCCACCGGCGCCCCGCCGCGATCTTGAGAAGCTGCAGGAAGGCCTCGAGCCCTAGGGAACCCGGCCACACCGGGTCTTGGAAAAAGTGCGCCTTGAAGAACCATTCCTGCGGCCTAGGATGCTTGATCCCGCGGATAAAGCCTAGACCGCTGGGGCCCCCGTCCGGAACGAATAGATCGATCGAATCCAGCATGAGCAGCCGCTCATCGGGCAGAGCCGATCCCTCCTGCTGCAGCGAGACCGGGACAAATCGGCGAGCTTCGGCCGCGGACGGCTCATAGAGCCGTTTGCCGCGGATGCCCACTTGGTCGGCCAGAGCCTTCTTCGTGAAGAAACCGAAATAGGTGTCGCCGGCGTAGAGCGGCCCGCGGGAATCCCAAATCTCAAAGTCAAAATTCTGAATGATCATCCCGGCCGACTGGGAGAGCTTGGTCATCTTGATCCGGGTGATCAGGGTCCCGGAGTCGGGAAAAACCTCGCGGCGCAGGACGGCCTTGCCGCCCAGGTTGCGGTAGGACAAATCCGTCTCGGAGGCCAGGGCCGAGCCTACGTAGGCCGAGAGCCAGCCGCAGGGTTGGAGGCCGACTTCGAGCAGAATTCCGAAGGGCATGGACTTCTGGCGGTTGGCGCCGAAATACCAGGCGTCGGGCGGCACGTCGTATTCGGCGGAGACCTCACCGCCGGCCGCGAGCTTAAACGGCGCGCAGGCCTTGATATCAACGATGCGGTCGAGGAATTGATAGGGCGGTCCGGGCAGGCGGGCGATCACGCGTCCTTCGTCGAAAATACGGTAGGGCTCGCCGAAGGCCGCGGAGGGCTTGCCGACGGCGAAGGCCCGAATGGTCTCAGGGCCGAAGAGCGGGACCTTGGCGGCTCCACGACTCGTGGGATTGTCGGGACGGGCCGAGTTATCGTAATTACTCAGGTCCCTCCCGTAGGAACTCGGTCCAGGACCGAGTTCTCCATG
>CAYJXJ010000094.1:0-17534 GCA_964374095.1 uncultured Elusimicrobia bacterium | reverse complement strand
AGTGGACCTACGAGTACGTCTGGGAGGTCTCGGGGGTGAGGACGGGGGTCTACATTTACCAGGTCGTGGCCCGCAAGTCCGGCTATCCCGAGGTTCGCGCGGTCGGGAGAGTGGCGGTTATTCGGTGAAGCGAAAGAAGGAAATGGTCCCCCAGTGTGGATGTCAGCCCTGATGGAGCTCGGCGTCGACATCGTGGAGATCAACCGAGTCCGGCGGCTGGCCCGCCGGACTCCCCGTTTCCTGAAGAGGGTGTTCACCCCGGAAGAGATCTCCTATTGCAATTCCAAGAAGAACCCGTGGCAGCATTTTGCCGTTCGTTTCGCGGCCAAAGAGGCGGTGTGGAAGGCCCTGGGAACGAAAGGCATCACCCTCCGGAACATCTCGGTCGGCCGCGACGCGCGGGGCAAGCCTTCGGTGCTGTTGAAGGGCCGGTTGACGCCGGCCCTGCGGCTCTCCTTGTCGCACGGCGAGCACTACGCCCTGGCGGTGGCGCTGAAAGTGAAATGAAATCTCTCACGCGCAAGGAGCTCAAGGCCGCCCTGGTCGCGCGCAAGCCCGACGACCATAAGGGGGCCTTCGGCCACGTTCTGATCTTGGCGGGCTCGCGCGGCATGGCCGGGGCCGCGGTGCTCTGCGGCCGGGCGGCCCTGCGTTCCGGCGCGGGCCTGGTGACGATCGGAGTTCCCGCGGGCATCCAAGCGGTCGTGGCGGGCCAGGTGCCCGAGGCCATGACCTTGGGCCTGGCCGAGTCCGGTGGGGCGCTGAGCCCCGAGGCGGTGGGGACGCTCTCGGCCGCGGGGGCCGCGCGCCGCTACACGGTGATGGCGCTTGGACCCGGCCTATCCACGCAGGGAGGGGCCCCGCAGTTCGTGGTCCACGCGCTGTCGGCGCTGTCTTTGCCCGCGGTGGTGGATGCCGACGCCGTTAATGTCCTTGCCCTCCAGGACCCCGTTTCAGTCCGTCAGATGCTCGCCGCCCGCGGGCCGGGGAGGACGATCTTCACCCCTCACGCCGGGGAGATGGCCCGCGCCCTGCGCATCGAGCGGGCCGCGGTGGACGCCGACCGGCCCGCCGCGGCGGAGCGCCTGGCCAAGGAGTGGTCGGCGGTCGCGGTGCTCAAGGGCCACCGCACCCTGATCTCCGACGGGAGCCGCACCGTGGTCAACGCCACGGGCGACGCGAGCCTGGCCAAGGGCGGCTCCGGGGACATCCTCACGGGATTGGTCGCGGGGCTATGGGCGCAGATGCTCGCCTCCGGCCGGGTCCCCGACGACCAAGGCTTTCGCGCCGCGGCCCTGGCCGCGCATCTGCACGGCCTGGCCGGCCAACTGGCCGGAAAGGAAATGACGGCGTGGGCCGTGACCGCCTCCGACGTCGTCGAGCGGCTTCCCAAGGCCTTCTCCCGCCTGGCCGCCTAGCTTCATTTTGAGAGTCGGTCCGGAGGGCGATTCGGGCCGGGGGCCGAGGGTTCGGCGCCGCGGGTCCGGGATGAGGTCGAGTTCCTCCATGACGATTTGCCCGATAAGAGGTTCGCAGCCCGGGGGTCCCACCAGGCAGTTCGTCGTCATGTCGCGGTCTCCGATCATCAAGGACAGTGAGCCGGCTCTGGGCAGGGATACGGTCGATTCGTCCGCGAGGCGGACGGGAATCGTTCCGAGCGGCCGAAGTCCCAACTTTTCAACCACGTCTCGCGGCAGAAGGGTCATAACGGCCCCGGTGTCCACGACGGCGTCAATTTCCGCGGAACGGATTTTCTCCGGCGCGAGCTTGCCCTGCGCGGCCAGCGACAAATCCACGTCGTTGCACAGTTTGACCTTGACCCGAATCTCTCCCAAGGGTTTCACCTCCATAGTATAACAGCCGCGTCGTCTGGACGCTATACATACGATCTCGGGGGTGAAAAGTTCCCTAAATCTTCGACCGCCGCGCCGGATGAGGTACAATCTCCGTGGGCCGATTCGGCCCGGAGGTACCACCATGAAACGCCATGTCTTTCTGAGCGCCGCCGTCCTGATCGCGACCTTGGTCGCCGCCGCCGTCTCCGGCGACACGAGCCCGGAGACCGCCGCCGCCGCCGCCGCCGACGGCTTCAACGCCGCCCGCGCGCAAATCCCGGTCACGGTCTCGGGCAAGGCCGCGGACCTGCGCTGCGAGGCGCGCGCCGACTACGGCATGCCCTACCAGGGCTGGAACCGCTGTCCCTTCGACCGGGTCATGAGCGGCGCGGAGCTTCGAAACGGAACCCTCGTCATCACCTGCAGCGAGATCCGGGTTACCTGTCGCTAGATTCCTGAGCCGCTCGCCGGAAGAGACCCGGCGGCTGGGACTCAGGCTCGGCCGCCTGTTGCGCGGACTCGACGTGGTCTGCCTTTCCGGAGAACTGGGGAGCGGCAAGACGACCTTCGTGCAGGGGCTGGGCCAGGCGATCGGATACAAGGGGCGGGCGGCCAGCCCCACGTTCGTCCTGGCCAAGCTCTACCGCGGACGGCGCTGGAACCTGCACCACGTGGACCTCTACCGCGTCGCTCCCGGCGAGGCGGCCGGGGTGGGCCTCGAGGACATGTTCGGCGATCCCCAGGCGATTTGCGCCGTGGAATGGCCGGAATCGGCGCGGGGGTTCTTACCCCCGGAACGTATGGAGATCGAATTCAACCAAGGGAAAGCCCATGGTGAAAGGCGCATCACCCTGCGCGGCGCCGGGAGGCGGCCGCAGGAGATTCTCCGGCGGTTGGGGAAGAGTTATCCACGGGACTTGGAACGTTCCAAGTCCGGTGGATAAGTCCGTGCCATGATCCTGCTCGCGGTGGACACCGCCGATGAGGTATTGAGCCTCGCGTTGGAGTCGGCGGGCCGCGTCTGGTCGGTCCACCGCAAGCCGCGAGGACCCCACGACGAGGCGCTCCTCCCGGCGGTGGACGCCCTGCTCGCCAGGGCGGGGCTTGAGCTGGGAGATGTGGGCGCATTCGCCGCGGCCGCGGGGCCGGGACGCTTCACCGGCATCCGCATCGGGATGACTTTTTGCGCCGTCGCCGCGGC
The DNA here is from genome assembly GCA_964374095.1 of uncultured Elusimicrobia bacterium. GTDB lineage: Bacteria > Elusimicrobiota > Elusimicrobia > UBA1565 > UBA9628 > CAYJXJ01. Next base: position 14,498 of record CAYJXJ010000094.1, on the reverse strand, counting down.
GCGCCTCAAAGTCCCGGCTGCCGCGGTTTCGCGTCTTGAGGCCTTGGCGTCCGGGACGCCCGGGGAACTCGTTTGCGCGGCGATCCCGGGGCGGAGGGAGGAGCGCACCCACCAACTCTTCGCAAGGGGGCGCGGGTTGAAGCTCCTGGGCCCCCCGGCATGGACCGCGGCCGCCGAGTGGCCCGCGGTTCGACGCGTTCTGGAGGCGCGCGGCGCGTCGGTCGTGGAGGGGCGGCCGGGAGCCGCGGCGCTTCTGGCGCCGGCCCGCGTCCTGCTCGCGCGGCGCAGGCTGCCGCCCTTTCGACCGCTCTATCTCAAGCCGGCCGGCTATGAACGTCCGCCCCGCCTCGTCCGCTGATCTGCCGGGGCTCGCCGCGATCGAGCGCCTGACGCCGACCGCGCCGGGTTGGAGCTTGGCCTCCTTCGAGCGGGAGCTCTCCGGCGGCCACGTCGACTTGTTCGTGCTGGAGGACGCGGGGCGCCTGTTGGGATACGCGTCCCTGTGGAGAGCCGGGCCCGAGGCTCAGGTGGCCACCATCGTCGTCCGGCCGGAGGAGCGCGGGCGGGGATTGGGGGCGCGGCTCTTGGGGCACATGCTTGCGCGGGCCCGGGCGTGGGGGGCCGAGGTCTTGAGGCTTGAGGTGAGCGCGGCCAACGCCGCCGCCATCGCCCTGTACCAGGGCGCGGGCTTGGCGATTGTGGGCCGCCGGGCGAAGTTCTATAATGACGGCTCCGATGCTCTCCTGATGGAACTCAAGCTCTCGTGACGACTCTTCTGACGCTTGCCCTGGCGGCCTTGGCTTCGGCCGCGCCGCCCGTCGAGGGCGCCTCCAAGTCCGCCCAGGCGCATTTCTTGAAGGGGAGCCTGTTGGAGCGCCGCGGGGCCTACGTCGAGGCCTTGGCCGAGTACGAGCGGGCCTTCTCCTTCGACCCGGCCTCGGCCTACATCTGTCAGCAGGCGGCCCGGCTCGCCCTGGAGCTGGGAAACCACGACGCGGCGTCGGCCTGGGTGAAGCGCCTGGAGCCGCTCGCGCCCGCCGACCCGCAGACCAAGGTCCTCCTGGGCCGGAGCGAATGGGCCAGGGGACGCGTGGCGGAGGCCCAGGCGGCCTTCGAGGCCGCGCTCAAGCTCAATCCCAAGTCCGCGGAATCGATATTCTCGCTGGGCAACCTCCTCAGCGCCGGTTCCCCGGAGAAGGCGCGCCAGCTCTTTCTCAAATTCCTGGAGCAGAATCCCGAGCAGGCCGCGGAGGCCCACCACCAGTTGGGGCTTTTGGAGCAAAGGGCGGGCAAGACCAAGGAAGCCCAAAAGCGCTTCCGCGCCGCCGTCGCCGCCGATCCGGACGACCCCGCCCCCCGCTGGGCCCTGGCCCAACTCTTCGAGGTGGCGCGCGACACGCCCGCCGCGCTCGTCGAGTACCTCGGCGTCCTCAAGATCGAGCCCCAAAACGTCGAGCTTCTCAACCACGTCGGGGAAATCCACCACCTCCTCGGGCAAAACGACCAGGCGCGCGAGAAATTCGAGACCGCCAAGGGGCTCTCCCCGGGCGACCCCGTCTCGAGCCTGTGGCTGGCCATGCTGGCCGAGCAGAACGGCGACTATGCCGCCGCGGCGCGAAACCTCGCCGACAGCCGGGCCCTCAAGGAGGACCCTTGGCTCAACCTGCGCCTGAGCTATTTCCTGACCCAGGGGGGCAAACTCAAGGAAGCCGTCGCGGTCTTGGAGGAGGCGCACCGGCGCTGGCCCTCCAACGACGAGATCGCCTACTACCTGGCCCTGGGCTACGACGACCTGAAACGCGGCAAGGATGCGATGGCCCTGCTGCGCAAGGTGCTCGCTCTAAAGCCCGACTACCGCGACGCGCGCTATCAGCTCGCGGTCCTCCTTGAAAGGGCCGGAGACATCAACGCCGCGGAGGGGGAGTTCCGGAACTTGCTGGCCGCCAAGCCCGATGATCCCCATTTGCTCAACTACCTGGGCTACTCCCTGGCCGACCGGGGCTTGAAGCTCGGCGACGCCGAAGTGCTCATCCTCAAGGCCGTGCGCCTCGATCCCAAGAGCGGCGCTTATCAGGACTCGCTGGGGTGGCTGTACCATAAGCAGGGGCGCTCGACGGACGCGGTCCGGGAGCTCGAGGGGGCGGTGCGCAAGCTCGCCGAAGACGCCACCATCTGGGACCATCTCGGCGACGCCTACGCCAAGACCGGCGACGAGGCCGGGGCGTGGCGCTCCTGGCGCCGGGCCCAGGCCCTGGACATCAAGAACGTCAAAGCCGCCAAGAAGGCCGCTCAGCTCCAAGACGATATCGACCCGCGGGATCTGGGGGGCATCTACCTGGACCATCTCGCCGGGGTGCACAGCGGGCTCAAGAAATACTCCGGCCTCTGCCAGATCAAGGTCGCGGTCTACGGGCGTTCGGTCACCTACAACGGCATCCTTTCCGCGGCCGGGTCGCGGGTGGAACTCGACCTCCTGGGGCCCCTCTTCACCCCGATTTTGCGCGTCAAGCTGGGACCCGAGGGGTTCGCGATGGATCCCCTCCACATCGAAGGAGTCCGCGGCGACGCTGTGGCCGAAGCGGCTTTCGGGGCCTTCAGCGCCTTGCGCGACTACCTCTCCGGGGGATTGTTCGTCTCGAGCGCGCCGGTCTACGGGAGCTCCTGGCGGGGGCAATGGGTGGACGTGCCTTCTTGGCGCCTGCATCTGAGCGACGACGGCCTGAGGGTCGAGACCATCGAGTCGCGCGAATCGGCCGACCTTAAGTTGGGGTTGGCGGACTTCTCGGCGGAAAAGGGGCGGCTGATCCCCGCGCGCCTCAACGTGCAGGGGAAGGGCTTCTCGGTGGCCATCCAGTTCCAGAAGGTCAACGTGGACTTCGCGGACCGTCCGCCGCGGCGTTAGCGCCCAAAGATCGCCCCCCCGGGCGCGGGCTTACGATAAGATTATATCGTGTAGTAAAATAGCATTGCAGGATTACGGCGCCATTGACAGGGTATTAGAATCATTGTATAATAGTCATAATGACTCTATAGTCAATATAACTATATGAAAAGAACTGTGACAACGGCTGAATTAAAAAGCCGTCTCAGCGAGTTTCTTGGGGCTGTCAGCTTCCGCAAGGAAACCCTTATCGTGACTCGCCGGGGACGGCCCATCGCCCAACTCTGTCCTTACTCCGGGGAACCCCCCGCCCATTTGAGCCGGGTCCGAGGCTGGCTGGACGATTCCGACCCATTCTTCTCGATCATGGAGGGCATCGTCGCGGACCGGGTACGCCATACGCCAAGGTCCCTCGAATAAGCGTGGCGTACCTTCTCGACACATCGGCGCTCAGCGAGCCCTTGCGGCGCGCCCCTAACCCCGCGTTCATGGAACGTCTGGCGAGAGCGCCTTCCGCCGACCTTCTCACCTCGGCGGTCTGCGTCATGGAGTTGCGGCTCGGCGCGGCCCTGCGTTCCGACGCCGCGCTCTGGGCGCGTATCTCGGAGCGGGTGCTCTCCGGCATTCGGATCGTCGCCTTCGGCGAGTACGAGGCCTACCGTTGCGGGGAGCTGCTCGCGGAACTGTCCCAAGCCGGGACTCCGATCGGAGTCGAGGACTCGCAGATCGGAGCCACGGCCCTGGTCCACGGCCTTGTCGTCGTCACCTTCAACCGGAAGCACTTTGAGCGCATCCCCGGCCTGGCCGTTGAGGATTGGCGGTAGGCCGCCGGATCTGCCTACAATGAATCGGCGCACCCTTTCGGGCCATTGACCGAACCTCGGACCCGGCCTATACTATGTCAAGGGCTATCGGCCGATGACCGAACGGGATATCAAGGAGTTGGAATGGCTCAGGCGCGAGGTGGCGCTCGCCTCGCGTCTGACCGATGAGCAACGCATACTCATCCTTTCGGATCTCTGGGAGACGGCGAATTCCATCCGCCGCACCAAGTCGCCGGAGGATATCCGGCGTGAGGAAGCGGCGCGGCGCCTTCGGCATCGACTCGGTCTCACCCGGTTTTTCCGGAGACCGGCCGTGAGTGCCGTGGGGTGGGCCATTCCCTATCCGCACCGGTGCGGATAGTTATGTCAAAATACGTAACTGCCCAGGTCCCTCTTGAAGGTTCCGCCGGGGATGAGGCGCCCCTCTCGCAGGCGCGGTGCCAGGCCCGCGCTTCCAATTATTGGAGGCGCAGGGTGAACTCGGTCCAGGACCGAGTTGGCAGGCAAGGATCTGGGTAGTTACCAAAATACCGTATTTGCAATCGCTTTCCGATAGCGGGCCTACGCGCGACTTGGCGAGATCACGGCCCGCGAGACGGTTGCATGAGCCCGAAATTTGATAGGCTGACCCGGTTTGACCGCGGTCAGTTGCCCGTCGTGTTCCTTCGCAAACCGGAGCGCCGCGCGCTTCTGCGGGGACTGCGGCCGGCCGATGGCGGCCGTGCGGATGCCGGCCGAGCCGACGGCGGCGCCGGAGAGAAGCGTGTCCGTGTGGAATTGGTTGGGGGGATTCGCCGGGGGCTGCGGCATTGGTCTCGTCATAATTTCCTACCTCAGCACCCTCAGGCCGGCTCGGGCTCCAAAAAACGTCCCGCCGCCTGCCGCCCCGCGCGTGGTATCGGGCGGGCCGGCGGCGCGGCCGGCCGGGGCCGGTGACGCCGGGATCGAGTGGGTCCCCATTCCCGGCGGGAGCTTCATGATGGGTTCGGACAGGGGTGATTCCGATGAGAAACCGGTCCACGAGGTGACCGTGAGGACGTTCCAAATGGCAAAGACCGAGGTGACCAACAAGCAGTACCGGGCCTGCGTCGGCGCGGGGGCCTGCGCGCCGCCAAGTTCATATGAAGGAGGAGACGGCCATCCGGTGGTCAACGTGGACTGGGAGCAGGCGCGGAAGTTCTCCGACTGGGTCGGCGGACGCCTCCCCAGCGAAGCGGAATGGGAGTACGCGGCGAGGAGCGCGGGCAAGGACTGGAAGTATCCTTGGGGCGATGAGGATGCGACCTGCGAGCGAGCCGTGATCGGGGGCTGCGGGAGCGGGGCCGCGCCGGTATGCTCCAAGCCCGCGGGCAATACGGCGCAAGGCCTTTGCGACATGGCGGGCAATGCGTGGGAATGGGTGCAAGATTGGGGTCATGGCTCGTACAATGGAGCGCCGAATGATGGAAGCGCGTGGGAAAGTCCAGCGGGCTCGTACCGGGTCCTTCGCGGGGGCGCCTGGTTCAACGACGCGTCCAACGCCCGCGCGGCCTACCGCAACCGCCTCGCCCCGGCCTACCGGTCCGGCTACCTGTCGTTCCGCCCGGTCCGCTGAGGTCATTACGGTTTGCAGTCTTACAATTTTACGATTTGCAAAAGTTGCGGAGGGAGCGAAGCCGAGCGCGCGCGGAGCCGCGCGAGGCGAGCCCCGCCGTCGGCCGCTAAAGCTCGCCGCCGGGGTCGATGACCCGCAAGGACTCGATCACGGAAGGGTTCTTGGTCGGCAGGCAAACCACGCGGTCTGTTCCAAACTCCCGCCGCAGCTCGCTTAAAACTTCATCGAGCCACGAGGGCCCGACCGAGATGACTCCCTCGAAATCAAGCTCGATGTTTCCATCGGCGTCCGGCTTACGGCGGGATTTACTCCCAGCGCTGGGAGTAAATCGCGAAAAGTCCGTGCGTGGGCCGTAAAATAAAAGCTTGGCCAACCGCCGGTCGCGGTTCTCTCGGTCCTGCGACTCACGCCGGCGCCGGCACGCCGCCGGCCGCGTCCGTGCCTTGACTTTCTCACACTTTGTACAATCCCGGGAAAGAGGCTGCGATCGAAACGACGATTTCGTGCGCTGTGTGCCGCGCCCCCGTGCCGCCCCTCGCCTACTGCGACCAGTGCGGCGCGCTTCTGGCGCCGCCTCCGAAAGCGCCCCCCGAGCCCAAGCCCGAAGCGAAGGAAGATGAGGAAGTCGCCGCGGCTTACGCGGCGGCCCGCAAGGACCTGAAAGCCGGAAACTACCGGCAGGCATGGCAGCGGCTGCGCTTTAGGCCCGCGGAGCGGCACACGGAGGCCCACGCCCTCTTCCAGGTTTTGCGCCGGACCATGGACTTCTCGCGGCGAGACGGTCTCGCGGGCCGCGGCTCGGCCTCCCACGCCGAGGCCCTCGAGATCGCCTCGGGCCTTTCCCACATCGGCCTGCACGCGGAGGCGGTGGGGGTGCTGGGCCCGCACTTTCTCTCGGTGGGGGGGGGGCGACGATGCCGACGTCAAGATCGCGGCCTTCATCCTCCACCAAGCCGGCAAGTCCGAGGAGTTCGCGAAATCCGCGCCGGGCGGCCGGGCGGCGGTCTGCGCAAGTTACGCCGCGGCCTTCGCCGAGCTCGGCGCCCACGCCGCGGCGGTGGCTCTGCTGCGCAAGAAGGGCGACATCGCCACGGGGGAGATGGAAATCCTGGTCGGGAGCCTCAAGGCCCTCGGCCGGCTCGACGAGCTCGACGGGGCCGGGATGTCCAAGGAGGGCCGCGCCCGCCTCGCCCAGATCCTCGTCGAGACGGGAGAGGAGCCGCGGGCCTTGGACCTCCTGCTCAAGGCCGGGGAGCTCGAACGCGAGGGCTTCGCGGTCGCCCTGCGCGTCTGCATGCGGCTCAATGACTGGAACCGCGCCCGGGGCTTCTACATCGAACTGCAGGACTGCGTGGCCTTGAAGGAGGCCCCGGAGCTCTACTACCAGTACGCGCTCCTCTGCGAGAAATGCGGCCGGGTGGCCGAGGCGGCCGAGGTCTACGGAAAGATCATCAAGCGCTTCCCCGGCTTCAAGGACATCCCGCGCCGCCTGGAGGAGCTCAAGTCGCTCTCGCAGGCCGACCGGGCCCGGCTGACCATGACGGTGGCGCCGGCGTCTTCGGCCGCCCCGACGGGCGAGACCGCGCCGGGGCTGATCGGGGGGCGCTTCGAGGTCCGCCGGCCCCTGGGCCGCGGCGCGATGGGGGTGGTGTTTTTGGCGGTGGACGGGGTGCTCTCCCGGGAAGTGGCCGTCAAGCGCATCAGCGGCCGGCTGTCCGGGGACCCGCGGGCCCGGGAGCGGTTCCTCAATGAGGCGAGGCTTGTCGCCTCGCTCGACCATCCCTACATCGTGCCCATCCACGACATCGTGATTTCGGGGGAGGAAGCCTTTCTCATCTTGGAGTACCTCAACGGGGAAACCCTGGCCGAAATACTGGCCTCCCGCGGCCGCCTCCAGCCCAAGGAATGCGTCCGCATGCTCAGCTTCGTCTGCGAGGCCATGGCTTACGCGCACGGAAAGGGAGTCGTGCACCGCGACCTGAAGCCTTCCAACGTCATGATGAACCGGCAGGGCTACGTGAAGGTCATGGATTTCGGCATCGCGATCTCCGGCGCGGGCTCCCACGGCCCGGCGGGCACCCCGGCCTTCATGGCTCCGGAGCAGCACGAAGGCAGCGCGACGGCCGCCTCGGATGTCTTTGCCATGGGGGCGACGGCCTACGAATTGCTGACCGGGAACCTGCCTTTCACGGGGGCGGACCTCGCCGAATGCAAGAAGCGCGCCGTTTTCGAGCCGCTCCCCCCGGAGTCCCCGGAGCCCTTGCGCCGGCTGGTCGCGGATTGTCTCGCCCCGGACCCCGGCGCCCGGCCCGCGATGCGCGCGGCCGGCGCGCGGCTCCGGGAACTGCTCCCGGCGCCGGCCGGGCGCTGACCTCTGGGCCGGGTGTAGTGAGTTTATCGAGACTCTAACATGGCCACCGGGTACTCATGCGTTGACGTGGCCACGGATTGGGCAACCCCCTCAATATGGCGACCGCGCGACGGAAAAGCAACGGTATTTGAACCATAATTCCACGGTTACCTCCACCGCTGGAGGTAAACGAAAAATGAGCTTTCAAAAATGGCCGGTTCTTGACTTCGAGGTCGCCGCATCTTCCTGGAACCCGGTGGTCATGCTGGAGCCTCAGTTTATCGCCAAGATTGATAACATTCGTATACTTCAGTAAACTCCACATACGTGGTTCCCTATCGCAACCCGCTCTGCGATGATTTCATGCGCCGGACCATGCCGGAATGGAAGTGCAAGGCATAGCCCGGTCGTCCCCGGGCCATACCGGTACTATTAGGCGCTCGGAATGGCGCTGAGGGTTCAGTGCCCCGCCAAGGTCAACCTCTTCCTCGAGGTGACCGGCAAGCGCCCGGACGGCTACCACCGCCTGGCGACGCTCTTCGCCAAGATCAACCTCTACGACGTCCTGGAGCTGGAATCCGCGCCGGGACGGGGGCTCAAGTTCACGGTCGAGCCCGAGGGAGCGGCGCCGGAGGGGCCCGAAAATCTGGTGTGCCGGGCCGCCCGGTCCTTCAGCGCGGCTTTCAACGAGGATCTCGGGGTCAACATCCGGCTCACCAAGCGCATTCCCGTCGGCGCCGGCCTGGGAGGCGGTTCCTCGGACGCGGCCGGCGCCCTCTTGGGATTGACGAAGCTCTACGAATTGCCTTTATCCGCGGCCAGGAACAAGACCCTTCGCCGCATAGCCCGGGGGTTGGGTGCGGATGTTCCATTTTTTATGCAGCCGTCGCCGTTCTGCATCGGGGAAGGCATCGGCGACAGGCTGCGGCCGGTTCGCCTCAGGCAGAGCCTTCCATATATGATCCTGGCCTACCCGGGCTTCGGGATCGCCACGGCGGAGGCCTACCGGAGCCTGGCGCGCCCCCCCCGCCCCGTCGTGTTGACAAGGCTTTCCCAGCTTGATAAACTGACTCGGAGCTTGGGGGAAGGGAGGCCGTTGTCGGCCTGGGAAGGCCTCCTTTTCAACCGTTTGGAGGAGGCGGCCGTGCCCGCCCTTTCCCGCGTGGCGCAGGTTCGAGACATTTTGGGACGCGTGGGACTGCGGGGGGTGCGGATGACGGGTTCGGGCTCCTCCGTGTTCGGGTTCGTTCCCTCTTTCGTCGAGGGGGAAAGGATCCTCAAGCTCCTTCGCCGTTATCCCTGGCAAGTTTTCTTGACATCCTGCAACGGCTGAAGCCATGGAAATCACGGAGATTCGGGTCCATCTGCGCAACGAAGACAAGCTGAAGGCCTTTGCGACCGTGACTTTTGACAACTGTTTCGTCGTCCGCAATATGAAAATTATCGAGGGAAACAAGGGGCTCATTCTTTGCATGCCGTCGCGCAAGCTCCCCGACGGCACCTATAAGGACGTCGCCCACCCGATCAACGTCCCTTTCCGAAAGCTCCTCGAGGACCGGGTCCTGGCCAGCTATCACGACGAGGTAAAAAAGACCGGCGCCCACGCGGCCGCGGCTGCGCGCGGGGAGACGGAAGAGTGAAAACGGATTGCCCTCGGCCTGACGGCCTCGGGCTGCGACTCCCAGGTGGTGAAACGGTATCACAGCGGACTTTGAATCCGTTATTCCTGGTTCGAGTCCAGGCCTGGGAAATGACATGACCGAAGGAAATGGTTCGATTCCGAAGGACATAGGCGGAGAACCATGACCAATCCCCGCAACCAGCGCTCCTTCGCGGTGCTGATACTCGCGGCCGGCCAAGGCACGCGCATGGAATCCGCGCTTCCCAAGGTCCTCCACCCGCTGGCGGGCCGGCCCATGATTACCGGCGTACTGCGGGTCGCCAACGCCCTCAAGCCCGCCGCCATCGGGGTGGTCGTCGGCTACGAGTCCGAGGCCGTCAAGAAGGAGATTCAGCGGCTCGCCAAGGAAACCGGCATCACCCGGCCCATCCAATTCATCCTTCAGCGGCAGGTCCTGGGGAGCGGCAACGCCGTCCTCGAGTCGCTGCCGTTCTTGAAGAAGTTCGCGACGGCCTGCGTCCTCTGCGGCGACACCCCCCTGCTCACGTTCGAGAGCCTCTCGGCCCTGGTGCGGGCGCACGAGGAGCAAAAGGGGCAGGTGACGCTGCTGACCGCGCGCCTCGCCAGCCCCAAGGGCTACGGCCGGATCGTGCGCGGCACCTCGGGCGAGGTCCTGCGCATCGTCGAGGAGTCGGTGGCCTCCCCCAAGGAGGCCCTGATCACGGAGGTCAACTCCGGGGCCTACTGCGTCGAGATGGCGGCCCTGTTGGCGGGCGTGTAGGAGATAGGTGCCAAGGGCCCGAAGAAGGAGCATTTACTGACCGACATCCTCGAGTTGGTCCGTTCCAAGGGCGGGCGCGTCAACGCCAGCGTCAGCTCCAACCCGGAGGAGGTGCTCGGCGTCAATAACCGCATCCAGTTGGCGGCCGCCGAGCGCGTGGCCAACCGCCGGGCCCTCGAGCGGCTGATGCTCTCGGGCGTGACCATCCAGGATCCGGCCTCCACCCACGTGGATTCCGACGTCGAGGTGGGCGCCGACACCGTGATCCTCCCGTCGACGATCCTCCGCGGCAAGACCAAGATCGGGTCCAAGTGCCGGATCGGACCCTTCTGCTATATCGAGAACGTCCAGGTGGGCAACGCATGCGACATCCGCATATCGCATTTGACCGACTGCCGGATATTGGAGAAAACGGCCGTCGGCCCTTTCAGCCATATCCGGCCGGAGACGGTCCTGGGGCCGCGGGCGCGCGTCGGCAATTTCACCGAGATCAAGGCCTCGAAGGTGGGCTTCGGCTCCAAGGTCCCCCATCTGAGCTATATCGGAGACGCCGATATCGCCGAGGACGTCAACATCGGCGCCGGGACCATCACCTGCAATTTCGACGGCCATCAGAAGCACCGGACGATCATCGAGGCGCGGGCCTTCGTGGGCTCCAACGTCAACCTCATCGCGCCTGTCCGGGTCGGCCGGGGGGCCCGGGTGGCCGCCGGGTCGACGATCACCGAGGACGTCCCGGAGGCGGCGCTCGGCATCGCCCGGGCCCGCCAGGTCAACAAGCTCGCCAACGGGACATGAGGGGGCAGACGATGCGCGCCGGCGGCGAGGGAAGCAAGCGTCAGAAGGGCGTCCTCGCGGAGGCTTCCCGGGCCAGGCCGACGGAGCAGGCGCGGGAAGCGGGGGGAGCCCGGCAGTTCCGTCAGCTCAAGATCTTCTCGGGCAACGCCAACCGGCCGCTCGCCGAGGACATCTGCCGGTACCTCGGCGTCGACTTGGGGCACGCCGCGGTCGGCCGCTTCGCCGACGGCGAGATCAACGTCCAGATCGAGGAGAACGTCCGGGGCTGCGACTGCTACGTCATCCAGCCCACCTGCCGGCCGGTCAACGAGAACATGATGGAACTGCTCATCATGATGGACGCCCTGAGGCGCGCCTCCGCCGGGCGCATCACCGCGGTGATTCCGTATTTCGGCTACGCCCGCGCCGACCGCAAGACCGCGCCGCGCGTTCCGATCTCCTCCAAGCTCGCGGCGAACCTGATCGTCACGGCCGGAGCCAACCGGGTGATCACCATGGACCTGCACGCCGCTCAGATCCAGGGCTTCTTCGATATTCCGGTGGACCATCTCTTCGCCGCGCCCATCATCCTCGACTGCATCCGGGACAAGAAGCTCCCGGAACTGGTCATCGTCTCCCCTGACGTCGGGGGGGTGGAGCGGGCCCGCGCCTTCGCCAAGAGGCTCTCCGCCGGCCTGGCCATCGTCGACAAGCGCCGGCCCCGCCCCAACGAGGCCTCCGTGTACAATATCATCGGCGACGTCGACGGCAAGACCGCCGTGATGCTCGACGATATGGTCGACACCGGCGGCACCCTGACCAAGGTCGCCGCCAAGATCCGGGATATGGGGGCGCAGAGAGTTTTCGCGGCCTGCGTTCACGGCGTTCTCTCGGGCGGGGCGGCGGACCTGGTGGTCCAATCGAGCCTCGAGGAGCTCATCCTCACCGACTCGATCCCGGTACGGCATTTGGAGGGCGGCAAGATCCGCGTGCTCTCCATCGCGCCCCTGATGGGCGAGGCGATCGCCCGCAACTATCAGGGAAAATCAATCAGCGCCCTTTTCATTTAAGCGAGGTTCGAACCATGACGCAAGAAATCAAGTTGGTCGCCGAAATCCGGGAAGGCGAGGGCCGCGGCACCCGCAAGAGCTTGTCCGCCATCCGCGCCGCGGCCAAGATTCCGGGCGTCATCTACGGCGGCGCCAAGCCCCCCGTCAAGGTGACGCTTTCGGCCCGGGATCTGCTGGCGGCCCGCCGGCGCGGCGGGGTCAACGCGATCCTGCGCCTGAGCGTCGGAGAATCCGAGGAGACCGTGATCGTCAAGGACCTCCAAATCCATCCGGTCCATGACGGGCCCATCCATGTCGACCTCCAGCGCATCAACCTCAGCCGCATGATCTCGGCCAAGGTGCCCCTGCGCGTCGTGGGAGAGGCCCCCGGCGTCAAGCTCGCGGGCGGCGTGCTCGAAATCGAGCTGCGCGACCTTTCGATCCGGGCCCTTCCCGCGCGCATCCCGCAGCACATCGATGTGGACGTCTCTAAACTCGAGATCGGCAAGCACCTCCTGGTGAAGGATCTCGCCGTTGCCCAGGATCTCGAGGTGCTCGACAGCCCCGACCATATCGTGGCTCACGTCACCCTGGTCAAGGTGGAAGTGGCCGAAGTCGCCGCTCCCGTCGCCGGCGCCGAGGTCGCTCCTGCCGCCGAGCCCGAGGTCGCCTCGACCAAAGGCAAGAAGGACGAGGAGGGCAAGTTGGTGGTTGATAAGATCGCCAAGGCCGCCGCCGGGGCTCCTCCGGCGAAGGAAAAGGAGGCGGCGAAGAAATAGCGTCGCTTCGTTTCGTTGTCGGCTTGGGCAACCCCGGCTCCCGTTACGAACGGACCCGGCACAATGTGGGGTTTCGAGTGGTGGAGGCCGTGGCGGGGGGGGCGTCATGGCGCGATTTTCAGGGGCTCGGGCGCTGCGCGCGCGTCGAAGGCATTCTCCTCGGGGAACCGGAGACCTTCATGAACGAATCGGGGCGGTTCGTCTCCGCGGCGCTTCGGTATTTCAAGATCGCTCCCGGGGAGACGCTCGTCTGCTTCGATGACGTGGCCCTGCCCTTGGGCCGGTTGCGGCTGCGGGCTTCCGGCTCCTCGGGAGGCCACCGCGGGATGCAATCCGTCATCGACATGTCCGGCACTCCGGATATCCCCCGGCTAAGGCTCGGAGTCGGGCCGCAGCCCGCGGGCGTTCCCTCCGAGGATTTCGTGCTGGCCCGATTCTCCGCCGAACAAGAAAAGTCGCTGGCCGGCGTCCTGGGTCATGCGGTGGAAGCGGTCGAGACGGCGGTGCGCGAGGGGCTGCCTCGGGCTATGGATCGCTTCAATGCCTCGATTCCGGGCGGCGCCGCGGCGTGAGCCCCGAGGCCAAGATCGTCGTCGGAGTCTTTTTCTTGTTGCTGGGCACCGGCACTATCTACCGTCCCGACTTGATTCATCGCCTGATCCGGTTCATCCGCGACTACCTGCTTAACGACGCCCGCATGGCGCTGCAGAGGCGCCAATGGGGAATTTTCTTCCTGCTGTTGAGCCTGCTTTTCATCTACATGGGATACACCGGCCTGCAAATCCCGCGATGACCCCGATTCAGGAGATCGCCGCCGAAGGAATCGAGTGGATCCGGTCGCAAGACCCGTCTCTGGCGGCGGAGCTCTACGTCTCCCGCGGGGAGGACCGCGGGATCGAGATGCGCGACGGCGCTCTCGAGAGCATCCACCGCTCGGTCGCGGAGGGAATGGGCCTGAGGCTGCTGGCCGGAGACCGCATGGGCTTCGCCTGCTCGGGAAGAGTCGACATGGAGGGGCTCAAGGCGCTCTATCTCCGGGTGAAGGGGCAGCTGCCCTATTTGGAACCCGATGCCATGCGCTGCTTGCCGGAGCCCGGAGGCGTCGACGGCATCGCCGCGGATTTGGAGTCCTCTCTGTGGGATGAGGATCTATTCCTGAAGGCTCTCGACGACGTCATCCCGGAGCTCCGGGATGCCGAGGCCGAGGCCCGCCGGGCCGATAGACGCGTCGCCAAGGTCATGCGCGTCGGATACGGGGAGGCTCGAGGCGAGACGGCGATCCATAATTCGCGCGGCGTCCGGTCCTGGGAGCGCGGGACCTCGGCGTCCATCGGGCTTTCGGCGCTGGCGGGGGAGGGCGCGGAGGTGCAGGTCGGTTCGGGACATCAGGCCTGCCGTAAGGCCGCGGACCTGGATTTCACGCGGGTCGCGCGCGAGGGCGCCTGGAGGGCCGCGGCGCTCCTGGGGGCGCGGAAACTCCCGAGCGGCCGGCGCTCCGTGGTTTTGGATCCGTGGGCGGCGCCGGAGTTTATAGACCTAGTTTCGGATCTTCTCTGCGCCGATTCGGTCCAGCGCGGCAAGTCCCTGTTGGCCGGCCGTATGGGGGCCAAGATCGGCTCGGCGTTCGTCACCTTTCGAGACGACCCCAGGCGCCGGGGCGGCCTGGCCACCGCGCTCTACGATGATGAGGGTTGCCCGACCCGGACCAAGACCATGGTCGAGCGGGGCGTCCTCGCCGAGTTTTTCTACGATGCCACCACCGCCCGGCGCGAGGGCGTTCAAAGCAACGCCAGCGCCGGCCGGGGTTCCTACCGGGGGCTGCCGTCGCCGTCCTCGTCGAAC
>CAYJXJ010000093.1:0-17586 GCA_964374095.1 uncultured Elusimicrobia bacterium | reverse complement strand
CTCCTGCAAACGGACGGCTTGGAAACAGTGACGGCTCAAAACGGCGCCGAGGCCCTGGCGCGGTTGCGGGAAAATGGCGGCTACGCGGTTGTTTTTACGGATCTGAGGATGCCCGGCATAGACGGCGCAACAGTGCTGCGCCTGGCCAAAGAGATCCATCCCGGCATTTGCGTCAATATAATCACCGGGGCTGTGACGGTGGAGGGGGCTGTTGAGTGCATGAAGCTGGGCGCTTGCGATTATATCCCCAAGCCCTGTGAAAGCTTTGAGCTTTTGGCCAAAGTCCGGCGCTGTCTGGGACACTTTAGCCAGAAGCGTGAAATGAGCCGCTTGCAGGAAGCCATCAACCGCTACCAGGAGCTGGACCGGTTAAAAACAGAATTCGTGTCCTCAGTTTCGCATGAGCTGAGGACTCCCCTGTTTTCCCTTCAGGGCGCCTTAGAGCTGCTGGAGGGCGAAATGCGGGATGCGGATCCCAGCCGCCGGCGTTTGCTTGCCATCATGGAAACGAATGCCCAGCGCCTGGCGGCCCTGGAATCCCGCCCTCAGGCCTGAGCCTTGGATTACGACCGCTTCCCCGAGGACGACGAGTTGGAGGCGCTCGGCATCCCGTTCCGCTTCGAGTCCCTCCTGGGCGACTGGGCCCCGAATTGGACCGACGTGCCCAGGGCCGGGGCGATGCTTGTCCTCTGGCACGCCGACGACCTCTTGAGGCTGGCCTGGTGCGTGGACGGGGCCGAGCGCGAGGCCCAAGCCGCGGACCTGGCCCGGGACGACCTCTATTTCTCCCGCGCCGAGCGGGCCGGGCGCGAGGGCTTCCGGGAGGGCGAGGGGTGGACCGTCGAGCTGCGCTACGAGCACGACCCGCACGACCACCGCGAGCCTCAGGGCTTGGCCGGCATCGCGGCGACCGTGCTCATCCCGGCCGACGGGGGCGCGCCGCGGCTCTTGGGGGCCCGGATCACCCCGGGCTCGCCTCCGGTCAGCGAGGCGTTGCGCGGCCGCCTGGAGTCCCAGCTCCGCGAGAGCCTGTGCCGGCGCCGGGGCTCTAGTTCTCGGGAGCGTTGATGCGGGAGCAGCCGTACGACCCGGGCGGCAGCCGCCATATCCGAGTCTTCATCTCCTCCACCTTCCGGGACATGCAGGCCGAGCGCGATGAACTCATCAAGCGGGTTTTCCCGGCCCTGCGCAAGCTCTGCGAATCGCGCGGCGTCTCATGGTCCGAGGTCGATCTCCGCTGGGGGGTGACCGACGAGCAGAAGGCCGAGGGCCAGGTGCTGGCCGTCTGCCTGGCCGAGATCAACAACTGCCGGCCCTACTTCATCGGGCTGCTGGGCGAACGCTATGGCTGGATCCAGCAGGCGCTGCCTCCGGAGCTCATCGAGCGCGAGCCCTGGCTGGCGGGGCAGTCCGGCCGCTCCGTGACGGAGCTCGAGATCCTCCACGCCTCGCTCAACGACCCCGGCATGGCCGGGCATGCCTTCTTCTACTTCCGCGACCCCGGCTACCTCGACCGCCTGCCGGCCGGCGCCGACATCGCCGACTACCAGCCGGAGGGACCGGAGGCCGCCGGCAGGCTTGAGGAGCTCAAGGGCCGCATCCGCCGCAGCGGGCTGCCGGTCCGCGAGGGCTACTCGGACCCCCGGGAGCTGGGCCAACTCGTGCTGCGCGACATGACCGGCGTCATCGATGGCCTCTTCCCGCCCAGCTCCATGCCCGAATCGCTCGACCGCGAGGCCGCCGAGCAGGAGGCCTTCGCGACGAACCGCCTCGGGATCTATATCGGGCGGCCAGCGTACTTCGATCGCCTCGACCAGCACGCGGACTCCGACGGCCCGCCCCTGGTCCTCCTCGGCGAGTCAGGCCTGGGCAAGTCGGCCCTCCTGGCCAACTGGGCCGCGCGGCGGAGGCAGGCGAAGCCGGAGGAGCCCGTGCTGACCCATTTCATCGGCGCGACGCCCTACAGCGCGGACTGGGCGGCCATGCTGCGCCGCATCCTCGGGGAGCTCCGCCGGCGATTCGGCATCGATACGCAGATCCCCGATGGGGCCCGGGAGCTGCGCTCCGCGTTCCTCAAGGGGCTCCACATGGCGGCTGCCCGGGGCCGCGCGATCCTCATCCTCGACGGGCTCAACGGGCTCGAGGACCGGGACCAGGCTCCTGACTTGGCCTGGCTGCCGGTCGAGCTGCCCCCCAACGTGCGGCTCATCCTGGCCGCGCTTCCCGGCCGCCCGCTGGAGGAACTCCGGCGCCGGAACTGGCCCACATTCCGGATCGAGCCGCTGAGCCCTGAGGAGCGCCTGCAGGTCATCGGGGCGACCCTCGGAAGGTACCGCAAGAGGCTCGATCCCGCGAGGGCGCGGCGCATCGCGGGGGCCCGGCCCTGCTCCAATGCGCTCTATCTCAGGGCCCTGCTCGATGAGATCCGGGTCTTCGGCGTCCATGAGAGGCTCGACGAGGCCATCGCCCGCTACATCGCGGCGCCGGACCCGCCGGCTCTCTTCGACATGATCCTGGCGCGCTACGAGCGGGACTTCGAGCGCGACCGGCCGGCCCTGGTGCAAGACTCGATGAGGCTCCTGTGGGCCGCGCGGAGGGGGCTGTCGGAAGCCGAACTCCTGGACCTTCTCGGTTCCGGCGCGATGCTGCCGCGCGCGGCGTGGTCGCCCCTCTTCCTCGCGGCCGAGGCGTCCCTGTCCGTGCGTTCAGGCAAGCTCGCATTCTTCCACGACTATTTCCGCCAGGCGGTCCAGGCGCGGTACCTGGCGGATGAAGCGCGGCAGCGGGAGGCCCACCTGCGTCTGGCCGACTACTTCTCGCCGCGCGAGCTGGGGACGCGCCAGTTGGAGGAGCTCCCCTGGCAACTGGCCCAGGCCGGCGCCTGGGACCGGCTCTATGCCCTCATGTCGAGCCTGGCGTTTTTCTCGGCCGCGTGGGAGCAAGACGAGTTCGAGGTCCGCGCCTTCTGGGCCCGCATCGAGGCCAACTCCGACCACCGCGTCGCGGAGGGCTACCGCCCCGTGCTGGCGGCCCCCGAGCAGCATGCCGGCCGCGTGCCGGCGGTGGCGCGGCTCATGAGGGCCATGGGCCGGTTCGACGAGGCCGGCGGCCTCTGGAGATTCCTCATCGAGCGGTCCCGCCGGGTTGACGACCGGTCCGGTTTGGCGCGCGCCCTGGGCCAGCAGGCCGAGTTGCTGATGAGCCGCGGCATCCTCGACGGCGCCATGGCCTTTCTCAAGGAGGCGGAACGCATCTGCCGGGAGTCAGGCGACCGCCACGGGCTCTCCCGCTGTCTCGAGAAGCAGGCCTTCATCCTGAAGGCGCGCGGAGACCTCGACGGCGCGATGGCCCTGCAGAAGGAGACGGAAGGCATAGTCCGCCAGCTCGACGACCAGGACGGCCGGCACGTCTCCCTGGCGAACCAGGCCTCGATCCACGCCCTCAAGGGCGAGCTGGACCTAGCCCTTGCGCTCGATGCGGAGGCCGAGCGGTTCTTCCGCCGGTCCGGAAACCTGGAGTCCCTGGCTGCCTGCCTGGGCGATCAGGCCACCATTCATTTCCGCCGCAAGGACTTCGACGCGGCCATGGGCTTGTCGGCGGAAGAGGAGCGCCTCTTCCGCCAGTTGGGCGACCGAGCCGGACTGGCCGTCTGTCTGGGAAACCAAGCCCCTATCCGCCAGGCGCGTGGGGATGCGGACGGCGCCCTGGCGTTGCTCCAGGAGGCCGAGCGCATCAACCGCGAGCTGGGCCGCGTCGAGGGGTTGGCCCTCTGTCTGGTCCGGCAAGCCCTGATCCTGTCCGGGTCGTCCTCGCGGCATAAGGACGCCCTGCGGTTGGCGGAGCAGGCCTATTCCCTGGCTTCCGGGAATGGATTGGTCTCCTTGACGGAACGCATCGAGTCCATTCTCCTTTCCCTGAGGGAGGCCCCGGGTCGAATGAGCTCCCCGGAATCTTCGCCGCCAACAGGCGGCGCCCCGCTCCACTCGCGGTTGATCCAGGCCGCCGGCGACGGCGATCTCATCGCCATCAAGGGCCTGCTCGCTCAGGGGGCGGACGTCGCCGCCGGGGACCAGGACGGCCGCACGGCCTTGATGGAGGCCTGCCGCGGCAGCCGGGTGGAGGCGGCGCGCCTGCTCGTGGAGCACGGCGCGGACATCCAGGCCAAGGACAACGAGGACAGGACGGTATTGGGGTATGCCAGCGCCGTCGGCTGCCTGGACATCATGCGCCTCCTGCTGGAGAAGGGCGCCAGGGTCGACGACCGAATGCGGGATGGCTCGACCGCGTTGATGGGAACCGCCCTCCTGGGCAAGACGGACCCGGCGCGCCTGCTGATGGACGGCGGAGCGGACGCCGACCTCCAGGATGAAAAAGGCTTCACCGCCTTGATGTGGGCCATCGCCGCGGACCGCGCCGGCGTCGCGCGCCTGCTGATCGAACGTGGCGCCAGCCTCGGAGTGAAGGACAAGAAGGGATTCACGGCGCTGGAACGGGCCGTAGGCCAGAGCCGGCGGGAGGTCCTCGTCGCCCTGCTGCAATCAGCCAGCCTCTCCGACCTGGCCTCCCTGCCGAAGGAGGAATCGCTGGTGGAGGGGCTCCTGGCCCTGCTCAAAGCGGGCCAGGGCATGGCCCGCCAATCGGGGGACCGGGCTGGGCTGGCCCGCTGCCTGGGAAGCCAGGCCCTGGTCCTGGAGGCCTGGCGCAGGCGCGACGAAGCCATGGCCTTGCGCCAGGAGGAGGAGGCTCTCCGGCGCCAGTTGGGCGACGAGGCCGGGCTGTCCCGCTGCCTCGGCGGCCAGGCCGGGCTGCGCATCGCCGGAGGCTTGTTCGGGGAGGCCTGGACCCTGCTCCAGGAGCAGGAGAGACTCTGCCGCCAGTTGGGCCAGAAGTCCGAGCTGGCCCTGTGCCTGTGCAACCAGGCCACGGTCCGGCTCTATGACAGGCACGATCCAGACGGCGCCCTGGCCGCCTTGCGGGAGGCGGAACGCCTCTACCAGGAGTCCGGGCGGCTCAGCGGGTTGCCGGCCTGCCTGGACTATCAGACCAAGATCCTCGAGGACCGCGACCCGGAGGCCGCCCTTGTCGCGTACAAGGAAATGGAGCGCCTCTGCCGCTTACAGCGGAATCTTCAAGGCCTATCCGCGGGGCTGGCGAACCAGGCCCATTTCCTCTACGGGCTGGGCCGCGCGCGTGAAGCCCTGCCATTGGCCCAGGAAGCGCATGACCTCGCCGTGGCCGGCGGCGCCGCGGACCTGAGCAAGCAGACGGAACGGATATTGAACAGGGTCCGGTACCGGGCCCAAGACCCGGGCTAAGCCGAATGCCGTTCGCAGCCGCATTAAAGCGGCGAGTCGGGGCCCGCGACCGTCGGAGACTGCTCCCGGTTCTGCCGGCGGGCCTCGTCCCGGACCTTCGTCTCGAGGAACTCGTGCAGGGCGCGCGTGGACCGCTTGCCGGCGTTGAGCCCCTGCAGCAGGAAATAGGTGAAGAGGCCGTGCCCGCCCTCCTCGAAAGTCCCCGCCACCTGATCGGCCCGCGCCGCCGTCAGCGCGGCGATCCGCGGCGGGACGCGGCCCATGTCGACGCGGGTGACCAGCGGGCGCGTCCCCTTGGCGAGCACCGAGCGTCCGCCCGTGCCGGAGAAGCAGGCATCCAGGGCCACGACGACCCGCCGGGCCTTGAGCTCCCCGAGCTTGGCGTAGAGGCGGTCGACCGGATAGCCCGTCTCCTCCAGGAAGGCGGGATCGCCGTCCCAGGGCACCAGATAGGCGCGCCCGCTCTTGTGGTCAGGGGCGCCGTGGCCGGAGTAGTAGAACAAGACGCTCGACGTGGGACCGGCGTTTCGGGCCAGCCAGGTCTCGATGTTCTTGACGAGGCTCGTCTTGGTGGCGCGCGAGCCGGTCAACAACAGGATGTTGCGCTCGGGAAAGCCCAAGGCGAGGGCATGGCGCTTGACGGCCCGGGCGTCTCGCTCCGCGAGGGCGGCGGGGGGAAGGTCCTGGTATTGCTCGATGCCCACGATGATCGCCACGTCCGCGGGATTGGGCTCGCGCCGGTATTTGGGCGCGTCAACGTCGGACTCCGTCGGGGTCTCGGGGGCCTTGGGGGCCGATCGAGGCGGCGCGGCCTCGCGCACGGCTTGGGCGATCAACTCGCGCATCTTGCGCTCATCCACGGCCGGGGCGGCCGCGACGGGGGAGGCCGCCGGCGCGGTCCGGTCCTTGCGCCGGAGCCGGGCGACCCGTTGGGCTTGGACGCAGGCGCTCCGGACCAGGCCCTCCAGCGTGGCGTGAAAGTTCGAGGCGCCGGCGGTCGCGCTGAGGGTCTCGAGGATCTTCTTCGGCGGGGAGACGATCTCGACCGTCTCTTGCGTGGTGTAATAGCCGGTGCCCTCAACGGTGATCGCGAGCACCGCGTCGCAGCCGTCGGCGGCCTCGTCCAGGGATTGGATTCGCTCCATCCCCGGGCAGGCGCCGCGGGAAAGGAGTTCCGAGAACAGCCGCTGCTCCCCGTCCTTGGGGTACCACCCGTGGCGCACGTCCATGAGCGCGCACAACGCTCCCTCGGGTCCTCCCGGGTCCTGGCCGAGAACCGCGCCCGGGCATCCCAGCACGGCCGCCGCCGCCAGGACCCGCCCGCGTCTCGCGCTCTCAAAAGTCCGGATGGGAGAGGTTTGGACGGTAGTAGGAAAAGGTAACGGCTTTTGACCGGAGACCCCATCCATACCAGGAACTATAGCCCCGCAATCCAGGCGGCGTCAAGGCCTGCCGGCGCGAGTTTTTTGTTAGACTCCCCGCATGCCCCAGCGGCCGGCGTCCCTTCTCGCGAAGGTCGGCGGCCTCAAGAAGCTTCAGGAGCGGCTCCATATCGCGCTGCCGGCCGCCCTGTTTCTGGCCGCGGCGGCGGTCCGCGTCGCGGACCCGCCCGCGGTCCAGCAGGTTCGGCACTGGGTCTTCGATTCCTTCAACCGGCTGAAACCCCGCCTTTATGAGGACGCCGGCGTCCGGATCCTGGACATCGACGACGCGAGCCTCGCGAAACTCGGCCAATGGCCGTGGCCCCGGACGCAGGTCGCCCGGGTGGTCCGGAGGCTGACCCAACTCGGCGCGGCGGCCGTCGCCTTCGACATCGTCTTCTCGGAGCCGGACCGCACCACCCCCAAGCAGATGCTGCCCTTATGGAGCGAGCGCGCCGATGCGGGCCTCCTCAGAGGCATTTTGAGGAAATACCCCGATCACGACGACGTCCTGGCCGCGGCCATCGCCGAGTCCAACGTGGTCGCGGGCTCGGCTCTGGTCGCGGCGGATAATGGGAACCTGCCGTCGAAAAAGTCCTCGTTCGCCGCGGCCGGCGATCCCCCCCTTCCCTATCTTTATGCCTTCAAGGGCGCGGTGGTCAACCTTCCCGCCATAGAGCGCGCCGCCAAGGGCAGCGGAAGCTTCAATACCATCGCCGAGCCCGACGGGATCATCCGAAGGGTCCCGCTCCTGTTCCGGGCGGGCGACCGGATGATCCCGTCTCTGGCCGCCGAGGCCCTGCGCGTGGCCCAGGGCGCCTCCAACATCTACGTCAAGTCCTCCGGCGCCAGCGGCGAGCGGTCCTTCGGGGCGCACACCGGGATCAGCAAGATCAAGATCGGGGCCCTCGTCGTCCCGACCGACGCCCATGGGCGCGTCTGGCTCTACTTCACCGATACCGCGCCGCAGCGGACGATCCCGGTATGGAGGATCTTCGAGCGGGATTTCGACCCCGCCCCCCTGGCCGGCAACATCGTGTTCATGGGGACGAGCGCCGCGGGGCTCATGGATCAGCGGCACACGCCCTTGAATCCCTTGACCCCGGGCGTCGAGGTCCATGCCCAGGTCACCGAGCAGATCCTCCTCCAGAAATTTCTCCTGCGGCCGGATTGGGCCGACGGGGCGGAGTTGGCGTTCCTGGTCGTCTTCGGGGTCCTCTTGATCCTGCTCATGCGGCGCCTGGGCGCCGCCGGGGGGGCGGCCGTAGCCCTGCTCACGGCCGGCTCGGCCTTCGGCGGCTCGTGGCTGGCCTTTTCCCGCTGGAATTGCCTGGTCGATCCGCTCTATCCCGCGGGGGTGGTCTTCCTTATCTATCTTTCCTCGTCTCTGATCGCCTTTCTGCGCACGGAGCGGGAGAAGGCCGAGGTGCGGGGCGCCTTCGGGCGCTACATGTCGCCGGTGCTCGTCGAGAAGCTCGCGGCGCACCCGGAGATGCTGGAGCTCGGGGGCGAGATGAAGACGATGACGTTTCACTTCTGCGACATCGCGGGGTTCACCACGATGTCGCAATGGCACGACCCCCGCGGGTTAACCCGCCTCCTAAACCGCTTCCTGACCCCGATGACCGACATCATCCTCAAGCACAAAGGCTCGATCGATAAATACGTGGGGGACTGCATCGTCGCCTACTGGAACGCCCCCCTGGACGATCCGGAGCACGGCAAGAACGCCTGCCTGGCGGTTCTCGAGATGCACGAAAGCCTCAAGGCCCTAAACGCGGACTGGCGCGCCCAGGCCCAAGAGGAAGGCAGCCGCTTCGTCGAGATCCGCATCCGCACCGGCCTCAACACCGGCCCCTGCATCGTCGGCAATATGGGCTCCAACCAGCGCTTCGACTACTCGATCTTGGGAGACGACGTGAATATCGCCTCGCGCCTCGAGGGAGCCAATAAGTTCTTCGGGACCTACATCATGGTGAGCCAAGCCACGCTTGGGGCGGCCGGGGGCGCCGTCGTCGCGCGCGAGCTCGGCCGCATTCGGATCGTCGGCAAGGACGAGCCGATCCAGGTCTTTGAGCCGCTGGCTCCGGCCGGAAGGCTGTCCCCGGAGTGGACGAAGGGCCTTCCCATCCATGAACAAGGGCTCAAGGAATTCGAGGGCAGGAACTTTGCAGGGGCTCTCAAGACCTTCGAGGAGCTTCTCAAGATCTTCCCGGAAGACGGCCCCGCCAAGCTCTACAAAAACCTGGCTTCGGACTACGCCGCGATCCCGCCTCCCGACGAGTGGGAGATGGTCTTCAAGCTCACCGCTAAATAGGCCTACGGCCTTACCGACACGAGCGTAGCTCCGCCGCCCATGGTCGCGGTGTCGGGCCCGGGGCCGTCGGTATCCGTGTCGTTGTAGTTCACGCTGCCCCAAATCTGCTTGCCCGGGATTCCTCCGGCATTTTTGACCTCGAAATGGTAATTGGAGAAGCCCCCGTTGCCGACCTTGTCGATGACGGCGGGTCCGGTGAGGCCCGAGAAGTTCGTGTTGAGCGAGGTGGGGCCGCTGATGCTGGTGAAGAAGTTCCCGGGGTTGGGGCTGACGGAGATACTCGCGCTCGCGCTAACGGTCTTGGCGCCGAAATCTACGATGACGTCGGTGAAGCTCCAAGACCCCGTGGCGCTGCAGGGGTTTCCCTGGCAGATGGAGAGGGAGAAGCTCCCGGATTGGCCGGGAAAGGTCCCCTGCCCCGACGTGACGTTGGCCTTGATGAAGTCCCACGTCGTGATGCCGTCGGGAAAGCCGGCGCTTCCCGGGGGCGGGGTGAAAAGGAGGGGGAAAAAGACCTGCTTGGTCGCGTCGAAGAAGAAGTTGAAGAACTGCATGGTGGAGCCAAAGGCCATGAGGCCGCCGAAGGCGCTGAAATCTCCGGTGGGCATGGGCATGCCGGCCATCATCCCCGTCATGTCGCCCATCATCCCCATCATGCCGCCCGTCATCCCCATCATGCCGCCTTCCATCCCCGGCATGGGCCCCGGGCCCGGCATCATCTCCCCCATCATCGCCTGCTGTTCGGGGGTCATGTTCTGCATCATCGTCTGCTGCTGCTCCGGGGTCATGTTTCCCGCCATCATCTTTTGGGCGAACCCCATCTGCTCCGGCGTCATGTTCGCGGCGCCCTCCATCATCTGCGCCCCCGCCATCATCATGCCCATCATCTGATGGTCCTCGGGCGTGAGGGCCGCGCCGCTCATCATTTTTTCAGCGATCTTTCTCTCGGCTTCGGGCATGTTCGCCTGTTCCATCCCGGCGCGGGCCAGAGCCTGCTCCTCTTTGGTCAGGGGCTTGCCGGACAGCATCTTCTCGGCGATCTTCTGCTGGCCCTCCGTCATGGCAGGGCCGCCCTCCTCCCCCCCGGGGCCTTCCTTCCCTTTACCCATATTTTGAGCCAGGCGCTCGGCCATCTTCTGCTCCGCGCGCTCGGTCATGGTCTTGGGCGCGAGGTCTCCCAGCACCGCCCGCAGTTGCTCGGGCGGGATGAGCGCGGGCGGGGTGGGAGGCAAGCCGGCGCTCTGCAGGGTGGAGCCGAATCCCGGCTTGTCGATGCTCACGGAGCCCTGGTCGTTCTTGAGATCGAAGGCGCCCGCCGGCAGGCCCGCGGTGTTGGCAGCCCCCGGGCCCAGAAGCACGGCCATGGAGGGCCCGCCCGGGGTGACTTTCCCCGCGACGATGGTCCCGCGTATGCCGATGGTCCCGGCCGGGAGCTTGACCTCCATCCGCGAGGGGTCCTTCTTGCCGATATTGCCCGTGATGAACCGGAAGACTCCCTTGGTCACGCTGGCGGAGACCTTGCCGCTTTCGGTCTTGGGGTCATAGACGAACTCGTCGAGCACGATATCGCTGTCGGGGCCGATGGAGAAAAGGGTCTCGTCCTGGAGCATGATCTGGAGGTGCCCGCCGGGACCCGTGGTCACGTGCTCGCCTAGGTAGAGCGGCTTTCCGCTCTCGACGACGCGTCCCACCGCCTGGGGACCCGTGGGAGGGATGGCTTTGACCAAACCCTTCACGGCTCCCGCCACGCCGATGCTGATCGGTCCGGCCGCGGCGGCGACGGCCGGAGGGACCGCGCCGGTTCCGGCGAGCGCGGCGGCTAAGAACGAGGCGAAAATCTTTCGAAAGTTCATTTGTTTCTCCGTGCTGTTTCTCGTCGTGGGGACCCCCGAAGTGTAGTCCCGCAACCGCGAAATGTCAACCCCCTATTTGGTCACACTGAGGGCCCGCCCTTAAAAATCGAGGCGGTAGGTCAAGGAGGAAGAGAGCTTGTTGTTCGTGTAGGCGTTGTTGGGCAGGTTCGAGAGGGCGTGGAAATACTCGTAGGACAGGGTCAGCAGCAGGTCGTTGAGAGGGGCGGCGACGAAGCCCAGGGGCGTGCCGTAGGTCAGGCGCGTGCGGTAGGTGTCGTCCCGGCGGACCAATTGGCTGAGGGCCGCCTCGGCCGCTTCGTAGGCGTCGAGCTGGGGCGTGATCGAAAGGACCGCGAAGCGGCCCCCGCGAAGGACTTTCGTCAGGCTGAGATTGAAGCCCTCGCGGCGGTAGGCGTTGAAGCGCTCGCGGGCGCCCTGGTAGGTATGGGTGTAGCTCGCCGCCAGGCTCAAGCCCGGGCGGAGCGCGACGGTCAGGCCCGCGCCCCCGAAGTGCTGGTCGCCCGTCCTCTCGTCGGCGGTGGGCACGACCCGGGTCCGGGAGTAATCCTGGCGCTGATGGCCGACCGTCCCGAAGACGCTCAGCCGCTCGCCGAGCTTTTTATCGAGGCGCAGGGAGGGCCCGCGGCTGCGCTGGTAGGTCGTCTCGGCCAGCAGCAAGTGGCCGAAGCCCATGGTGGCGGTGACGTCGACCGCGGGCGATTTGAACGTGCCGCCGGCGGACCAGTTGTAGCTCTGCAGGTTGAGCGTCCTGAGGCGGTTCTGCTCGGAGCGGAAGTAGCTCGCGGACGCGAAAAGGGAGTGGCCCGCCTGGTAGCCGAGATCGTGGCTGACGTCGAGGCCTCCGTTCATCGTCGGGGAGGTGTCGTTTCTGCGGGTGGAGTTGCTGTCCAGGATCGTGGGAACGTCGGCGAGCAGCCGCGTTCCCGAGGCCGGAGCGGAATTGCGGTTCTCGTCGAAGTCAAAGCCCCCGGCCAGCGTCAGCCTAAACCGCGTCATCCGGCGCCGCTGCTTGATCTGCTTGACGTAGTCGTCGAGCTCCGTCTTCATGGAATCCGTGAGCGGCTGCTTTTTCAAGGTCCTGATCTCCCGCTCCGCATCGTCGAGATTGTCCAGGCGGAACAGGACCGAGGCGTAGAAAAGCCGGACCCTGGGGAGCTCCGGGTTGACCATGAGGATGCGCTCGAGAGTCCCCGCGGCCTTCAGGAGGTCGCCCTTCACCACCCGGCTGCGGGCGTAGCGGAAGTTGAGCTCTATATTGTCGGGGTCAGCCATCACCTCCTGGTAGGTCGCCTCCTGGAGAGGCCCCGTGACGGCCGCCTTTTTGGCCTCCTCGGCCGCCTTTCGGATCTGTTCCTCGGTCCGGCGTTTCTGCTCGAGGTCTTCGCGCTGGGGCGTGACGTCCTGGGCGAAAAGCCCCGGGACCAGGCTCAGCAGGATGACGGCGGCCGCGATTCTCAACATGAGCCAGATGGTATCAAATCAAATGGGGTCACATCCCGCCATCTGACAAATTCCCGAATTTGTCAGATGGCGGGATGTGACCCCATTTGCCTACGCAGGTTCGACTCCGATTCCCGCCCGCACCGTGGAGAGGTCCCAGATCCCGCCGCGTCCCAGCGTC
The DNA here is from genome assembly GCA_964374095.1 of uncultured Elusimicrobia bacterium. Taxonomy (GTDB): domain Bacteria; phylum Elusimicrobiota; class Elusimicrobia; order UBA1565; family UBA9628; genus CAYJXJ01. The sequence continues at coordinate 5,038 of CAYJXJ010000093.1, read as the reverse complement.
GGGCCGCGCATCGGCTCGTCCTTGAGCCAGAGGGGGGTGTCGAGGTCCACGAAGGCGAAATTGCCGAGCCCCGCGGCGAAATGCGCCGCGCAGGCCATGGCCAGCGAGGTCTCGACCATGCCGCCGATCATGAGCTTGATCCCGGCCCCGCGGCAGATCTGGGCGATGTCCCAGGCCTCGAGCAGGCCGTACTTCATGAGCTTGATGTTGACCGCCGAGAAGGCCCGCGCGCGCGCGGCCCGCCAGGCCTCGGCGCGGCAGGTGACGGACTCATCGGCCGCGACCGGCACGCCCCCGCGGCGCTCCACCTCGGCCAGGCCCTTCCAGTCGGCGCGCGGGGCGGGCTGCTCGAAGAGCACCGGCCGGATCCCGCGGCGCTTGAGCCGGGCGAGCAGGCGCAGGGACTGCGCGGGGCCGTAGCCGCAGTTGGCGTCGAGCATGATCTTGAAGCGCCGGTCCACGGCCGCCACCGCCTCGACGCGCTCGACGTCCTCGGCCACGTCCCGGCCGATCTTGATCTTGACCGTTTGGATCCCCAGGCCCTTGAGGCGCAGGGCCCAGTCCCGCGCCTTGGGGGGGGTGAGTATGGTCACGGTCACGTCGGAGCGGAGCCGTGTTTCGGCGCCGCCGAAAAGCCAGCGCAGGGGGACCCGGCGGTGCCGGCACCAGGCGTCCAAAAGAGCCATCGAGACCGCGGCCCGCGCCGAGCCGAACGGCGCGATGCGCGAGTCGACATCCTCGATAAGCTCCCGCCAGCGGTCGGCGGGACGGCCGATAAGCCCGCGCAGACCGTGCCGCGCCGCCTTGAGGGCCGCGGCCTGGGTCTCGCCCTGGTAGCCGATGGGGGCGCCCTCGCCGAAGCCCTCGGCCCCGGAAGCCAGGCGCACGCGCGCGAGAATGTTCGCCACGCGCGTGCGCGTTCCGGTCGCGATCTCGAAGGGCACGCTCATGGGAACGTCGAGGGCCTGGGCCCGCGCCGCGACGATTCGGGAGGGTTCCCTCACGGCTTCTCGACCAGACAGCGGTCGGAGAATGAGAATCCGTAAAGACGAAAGCCCTTCTTCTCGGGTATGAGGGTGAGCTCGACCAGCTCGTCGTTGGGGGTGTTCGCCACTTCGTAGAGCCGCGGCTCATCGACAAGAATGAAGGAGTGTTCGTCATCGTCGTATCGTATGTCGGCGCCGGCGGATGATCCCCGGAGCCAGACCTCGTTTTGAAGGATGAAGACCCGCTGGGGCTTGAGGCCGGGATGCATGACGGCATACGCGCGGGCCCCGCGGTAGACCATGTGCGCGCGCGCGGTGCGCCGTTTGTTTTCGGCGGCCAGCGTCAGGGACTGTTTTCCGCGGGTCCAGGACCCGACGTAGCCGAGCGACCCTTCGGGATGCGTGTAGGCCATCGAGGTCCGCATGGAGCCGTCGCCCCCTACCACCGCGATGGGCGCGCCGCGGTCCGTTCCGGCGGCCACTTCGGGGGTCATGCCGCCGCATTCCGTGGAGGGCGGGTCGGGCAGGGGATCGTCGGTCCGCGGGGGCGGAGGCCCCGGGAGCTGCGCGAGGGCGCTCCGGATGGTCTCCTCCATATCGGCGTAGGGGCCCTCGCCGGCCCGGTCGAAGAAGAGGCGCCCCTTATGGTCCAGGAGATAGAACGCCGGCCAGCCGTCGTTGCCGTAGCCTTTCCAGATGGCGCGGTCGGTGTCCATGACGACCGGGAACTCCACCCCGCGGCGGCGCAGGGTCTTGTCGGCCGAGCGGGGATCGGCCTGGAAGTCGTAGTCCGGGGTGTGCACCCCGATCACCATGAGGCCGTCCAGGGCGTAGCGGTCGAACCAGGCGTTGAGGTAGGGCAACGTGCGCAGGGAGTTGATGTTGGCCGCGTTGATGAAGGCGACGAGCAGCGCGCGCTTATTGCGCAGGAGCTTCAGGCTCAGGGGCTTGGCGTTGATCCAGACGCCGCCCGCGGGAAACTCAGGCGCCGGGGGCTTGAGCGCGCGGTCGGCGGCGGCGGCCGGTAACGCTAGGAGAGACGCGAGGCAGAGGGGCAGGTGCCAAGCCTTCGGTTTTGCGCTCACCGGGCGCTATCATACAAAACCGAAGACCTGGCGCCTAAGCGCGGGGTTTGCGCACGAGGATGTCGGCGAGGGTGTTCATCATCTGGGCGCGCTCCACCGCGCCCATCCGGTGATAGACCGCGATCAGATTGCGCATCATCCTCACCAGGATGTCCCGCGGCGTCGTGCGGTCGAGGTACTCGGAGCGGAACTCGTAGCCGCCCCGCACCAGCATCTTGCGCACGTCGGGAGCCGTCAGCAGTCGCCCGCGGTGGAAGGGATCGATGTAGAAGCTGGTCCCGCGGGGCTCCAAGAAGCCGACGAGGAAATGCCCCGGAGTGCCGACGCCGTAGAGGGGCAGTTCGAGCCTGCGGCCCAGGAGGAGATACAGCACCGATAGGCTGACCGGGATCCCGCGGCGGTTCTCGATGACGCGGTTCAAGAAGCTGTTGTCCAGGTTGTAGTATTGGTCCTCGTTGCCTTGGAAGCCCAGTTCTTGGAAGAGATGGTTGTTGAGCCGCTGCATGACGGCGTAGGAGTCCACCGGCGGCTCGAGGCTGGCGCGGACGTTGGCCGCGACCTTGTCGAGCCAGGACGTGTAGGCCGCCGGGTCGAGCATGGGATGGGCGAAGCGGCAGAGGGTGAAGGCCCCTTCCTCCAGGTCCGGCCCGGGCTGATCGGCCAGGCGGCTGAAGGCCTCCTGCAGCGACCGGAAGCGCAGCTCGACCTTGAGCGATTCGATCTCCCCGGCCACTTTGGCCGCGCAGCTGGCGCGCAGTTCGTCGAGGAAGGGCAGGATGGGCTCCCCGATCTTGAGGATCTCGCGGCGCACGAGGCCCACCGACTCGGGGTCGTCGTCGTCGAGAAGGGTCACGAGGCTGCGCAGCTGAGTCTCGGCCGGCGTGCCCATTTGAAAAGTTTAGCCCCAATTCCGGCCGATTGCAAGGTGCGTCGCCCCTTCCTTGAACCGGAGGCTGGCACCGGCGGTGGCTGCTTTGCTTAGATATTAACATGACCAACGGAAATGCCCACCCCTCCATATCTGGAAGGGCAGGTCCTCACCCTATGGGAAGAGAACCATGAACGGCATCCGCCCGGCTGAAATCCTCGACATCCTCCGTTCCATCGAAGAGTGGTCCGCTTCGGGAGCGGCGGATGGGGAGATGGTCCTGGCCACCGCGGTGACCTTGGACGGGACGGTCTACTCGCGCGCGGGCGCCATGGCGGTGTTCGCCCCCGGGAGGGACGGGGGGCGGGCCATCGGCGCGGGCGAGGAGGGCGAGTTTCACGCCGCGGTCGAGCGGGCCGTGGCCGAAGGGCGCGGCAGCCTGGTGCGGGTTTCCGTCGCGGCCAGCGATCCGATCCTCGGCTACGGCTTCATCTGCGCGGGGCGCCTGGAGATTTTCCTGGAGCCCCTCGGGCCCGCGCTCCTCGAACACATGCGCCGGGTGCGCGACGCGGTTCTCTCGGGAGAAGGCATCGTCTGCGGGCTGGAGGTCGAAGGGCCGCGCGCGGGACGAAGGTTCATCCATCCCCCCGACCACCCGGCGGTTCGGGAGTGCTGGCGCGAGTCGAGCCCCGAGCTCATCGAGGAGGCCGCGGCGGTCGGGGTCCGCCGCACCTTTCTTTGCCCCGTGAGGCCCGCGGGCAAGGTCCTGATCTTTGGTTCCGGCCCGGATGCCGCGTGCCTGGCCTTCCGGCTCGTCGAGCTCGGCTTCGCCGTGACCGTGGCCGACCCGCGGCCCGGGCGTCTTCGCAACCTCAACTGGGACCGGGGCCGCGCGGCGCTCATCGAGGGAGGCTGGGAGGCGGCGCGCGCCGCGGCGCGGCCCGACGCGGGGACCGCCGTCGTGATCATGACCCACAGCCACGATGAGGACCTCGACGCCTTGAAGGGCGCTCTCGCGAGCCCCGCCTTCTATATCGGGATCGGAGGCCTGCCGAGGCGGGCGCGGGAGCTCCTCGCGGAGGTCGAGGCCGGAGGAATGCACCCGCGGCCCGGCGTCCTCTTCGCGCCGGCCGGGCTTGAGATCGGGGCGGCGACTCCCGAGGAGAGCGCCTTGGCCGTCGCGGCCGAGCTCCTGGCGGCGCAGGCGGGGCTGCGCTCGGGGCGCAAGGCCGCCGCCGAGCCGGTCGTCAAGCCGCGGACGGGCCCTCCCGCGCTGCCCGGACTCATCCTCGCGGCCGGGCGAGGCCGCCGCTTCGTCGGGGGGCATAAGCTCTCCGCCGAGTTGAACGGCCGGCCGGTGCTGCGCCACGTCGTCGAGAACGCCTTGGCGTCCCGCCTGGACCCCGTGATCCTCGTGTTGGGCAGCGACGCCGAGGCGGCCCTCAAGCTCATCTCCGGCATCGAGGATCCGCGCCTGCGCGTCGTCTTCAACCCCTGCTGGTCCTCGGGAAAGGCGTCCTCGATCGAGGTCGGCCTGCGCGAGACCCCTCCCGGCACCCGCGGCGTGGTCAGCCTCTTGGGCGACATGCCCCTGGTCACGCCCTGGCTCATCGACCGGATCATCGCGGAGTTCGAAATTACGGGGTCGCTGGTCTTTCCGGTCTTTCCCGGTCCCGAGGGGCCCCGCAAGGGCTATCCCACGGCCTTCCCGCGCGCGCTCTTCGGTGAGATCCAGGTCCTGACCGGAGACGATACCGTCATGGAGTCGGTGCGGCGGCATTGGGCCGAGGCGGTCAAGGTTCCCCTGCCCGACGCCTCGACCCAGCTCGACATCGACACGCCCGGCGACCTCGAGCTCATCCCCTCGGCGTGATCTTAAGACGGCTCAGAGCGGCGGCCCTGACGTGCCAAGGGCGGGCCCTGGCGTTTTATCCCGATGCCGTGCTCACCGTGGCGGGGGGGCGGATCCTGTCGCTGCGCGCCGCGCGGGGGGAGACGCCGCGCGGCGTCCCGGACCTGCGGCGCGCCCGGGTCCTCCCGGGCCGGGTGGACGCGCACTGCCACCACAGCCAGTACGCCGAGGTCGCCTCCGACGCGGG
>CAYJXJ010000092.1:0-17741 GCA_964374095.1 uncultured Elusimicrobia bacterium | reverse complement strand
GCTGGCAGTAGTTCCGCCTCGCGAGCAGGTCCCCTTGAATAACCCGATTCCACCCGTTATACTATCGTTGCCATGACCCCTCGGCGCTGGCTCGCTCTCGCGTGGCTCGGCGTCTCCCTGGCGGCCTGCGACCCGGGCGATAGCGGCGACTCCATCCCGCCGGTGGACGGGAATCTGAGCGGCCCATGCGCCAACAATGGGGCGCATTGCCAGTCGCACGCCGACTGCTGCGGCACTCTCACCTGCAACGCCCAGAAGGTCTGCTCGGATTCGGTATGCACGCCGTCCGGCGCGCACTGCGCCACGTCGTCGCAGTGCTGCGGCACGGCCACCTGCTCCGCCGGGATATGCTACACCGGCGGTTGCGTGGCCGACGGGGCCCACTGCGTGAACCATTCGGACTGCTGCGGCTCGAGCACCTGCAACTCCGGCATCTGTGGGAGCGGCTCCTGCGTGGGGGCCGGGGCGCATTGCCTGCGGTCCACGGATTGCTGCGGGGGCCTCACCTGCGGGGCCGGCGGCACCTGCCGCTAGCGGCGGTTTCCGACCAGCAGCTTCCTTAAGACAGTCATGCCCGATGGATTGGACGCGAGGTAGGCCGTGAGCTCCGGGCTGCCGGTCACGGCGGCCGCGACCTCGGGATCGGACATGGCTCCGGTCACCCCCGGGCTCGTGAGGACCCGGTCCAGGAAGACGCTCTCCGACAAGGCCGTGACGGTCGCGGGGTCGCGCATGGCGGGACTGGAAAGGAACGCGGCCGCGACTCCGGGGGTCTTGACGAGCAGCTTGACCAAAGCCGGGTTCTCCAGGACCCCCCGGATGACCGGATGGGTCAGATACTTCTTGATTCTCGCCGGGTCGCGCAGGAAGCCCTTGAGCTTGGCGGGATCGCCGAGATGGGTGCGCCGGAGCATGAAGCCGGCCGGCCTGGTGACGAGCTCCTGAAAGAGGGCGTTCCCCTTGACCTTCTCGGTCGAGGATTGAAACCTCGCGAGCCCGGCGGGTCCGGGCAGCATCCGCGCGCCCCGCATGCCGCCATCGGAGGCCACGGCGTCGCGCAGCATCGCAAGAGAGTCCGAAGGCGCGGCGGGGACCGCGGCGGGAGCGAGTTCAGCGGCCGGCGAGACGGGCGTGGAATCGGACGCGGCCGCGACGTCGGCGTTGAAATCCTCCCGGCTCAGGCCTTCCGGGCGGCTCTGAAAGAAGACCACCGCGACGGCGGCCGCGATCCCCAACAGGCCCGCGGCGCCCGTCCCAGCGAGAAACCGCTTCATGCCGATATTATGGACGCGGGGGGACGCCGCGGCAGGAGCCTCCGGTCCCAATTTCGGCATGGGTCTAAAGACCCGATCGTGCTATAATCCTCGGGTGCCGCCCGCATCCTGGCTCCTGAGCGTCGTCCTCGGGGCGGGGGCGTCAGCCGCCCCCTCCCTGCCGGCCTGCTTTGACGGCTCGAAGGGCTCCTGCGCGCAGGCCGTCCAGGCTTTGCCGCGGGCGGCCGTCCCGGGGGTCCTCGGCAAGCCCGCGGGACCGTCGGAGGACCTGGTCCGGGCCCGCGAGGTCTGGGGCAACCAGGCCCAGCTCAAGCGCCTGCGCGAGGCCAATCCATCGGCCAAGGAGAGCTTCTCCTTCGCGGTGCTCGGCGACGTGGAGCCCGGGCGCTTTCCCTGGCAGCGCCTATTCGCTCCCAGAGGCGCGTTTCGAAAACAACTCAAGAGCATCCAGGGCAAGAGCCCCGATCTCATCGTGCAGCTCGGGGATTTCGTCTCGCAAGGGACGCAGACCAATTACCGGGCCTATCTCAAGGTGCTTGAGGCCGACGTCCGCGTCCCGTACATTTCCGTGATCGGCAACCACGACCGCTCCCGGCCCAACGGCGACGCCGATAAGACTCTCTATCGGACGGTTTTCGGCGACGGCGACTTTTCCTTCGACCACGGCGGCTGGCGCTTCGCGGCCTTGGACACGGCCGACCGGGGGCTGACGCCGGAGCAGATCGCATGGCTGGAGGCGGCGCTCGACCCGGCGGTCCCGTCCCTGGTGTTCACGCACGTGCCCCCGGTTTATCTTCACCCCTATCTCCGCTCGCCCGACCCGGACAAGGGGACCGACCCCGCTGGTTATTTCAGGAAGGGAAGCGACGAGTTTCGAAGGATCGTCTCCTCCCGCGGCGTGCGGCGGGTCTACATGGGCCACATCCACGCCTTCGCCACGGCCGAGCTCGACGGCGTGCGCTACGTGGTCACCGCCGGCGGGGGTTCCCCGCTTTATCCGCTCCCCCCGGGCTATCCGACCCGCAAGAAGGCGCACTTCGTTTGGGTCGAGGCCGGGCCCGGGACCCTGCGCGAGACCGTCTTCGAGCTGGACGGCACCCGCTTCGAGCTTCCCGACGGCCCCCCGGCGCCGGCCGACCTGGCCGGTCCGCCGGATCCGACTCTTTAGCGCCGCCCGTCCGCCGAGACCCCTCAATCGCGGAGTTCGTTCGTTCCAGGTCGGGTCCTAGGGCGTTTTAAAGGCAGGTCCCGCAATGCGATAGCCGGATGGTTCCAGTTCGCCTTCCCAGGACGCCCCCCAGGCGTTGACGCGGAGCTTCACGGCGTGGTTCGTGGGGTTGGCGAGCACGAGGGCCGCCGCGCGGTCCGTGGACGGGTCCACGAGAGCGAATCCGACCCAGTCCTTGCCGCCGCCCGGCAGCGCCTTGAGCTGGGCGTCCGGCGCCCGCTCCCGCAGCCGCCGGGAGGTCTTGAAAACTTCTCCGTAGAAGGCGGCGGTCTGGGGGTCGGCGCCCCAATCCACCTGGACCGGCACGCTGAAGGGGATGGACTTGGGCTCGTTGGGCGCGGGGCGGTCGAAGCCGGCCTCCTGGGAGCCGTAGAAGAGCAGGCCCCCGGGCATGAGCAGGGTGAGCGCCGCGGCCCCGCGCTCCCACGACCCGAAGGCGCGGCCGGGCCCCGCCTCGTCGTGGTTGCCCATGAAATCGAGGCGGTCGGGGCCTCCGGACTGCCAGTTGAGATACTCGGCGCGGCGCAGGGCCTCCTGGATGCGGGCCGGGTCGCGGCTGACGAGGGCGTCGTACCAGCCCGCGTGGCCTCCCGCGCGCGACATATCGTTCTTGCCGTAGACCATGTCGAAGCCGCAGGCGGCCAGGGCGTCCCAGCCGTCGTAGGCCTCCGCGATGAAGGCCGTTTCCGGGCGGACGGATTTGACCGCCGTGATAAGCTCCTCTAGAAATTCGGTCCGCGGCATGGGCCGCCGCCAGTTGCGGCCGAAATAGGAGTTGAGCACCTGGTAGGCCATGTCCACGCGGAAGCCGTCCACGCCGAAACGCGAGACCCAGCCCAAGGCGATGCGCGTCATCTCGCGGCGCGCGTCCTCGCGGGAATAGTCCACCTGGGCGGTGTCCTCCCAGAACTCCAGGCGGCCGTAGGAATCGTAGCCGCCGTGGCTCAGCCACAGCCGCCGCCCTGTTGAGGGATCCTCATGTTCGAAGAACCCGCGGGGCGGCGGCTGTCCTGATGTTGCCGTTTGGTGTATGAAGAATTCCGGCCTTGTCAGTAGGAGCTTTGAATCCATGGACGTATGGTTGGGGATAAAATCAATGATTACTCTCAGCCCCGCCGCATGAGCCCTGACCACGAAGGCCTTAAAATCCGCATCCGTGCCTAGATCGGGATGGATGCCTTCGTGGTCGCTGACCGAGTAGGGCGAGCCCCCCGCCGTGCCGAAGGCGTTGCGCCTGCCGATCGGGAAAATGCCCATCACCCACAGCGTGTCGAAGCCCTCGTCGCGGATCTCCCCCAGGTCTTCGGCCGCGAAGTCGGCGAAGAAGGGGCCACCGGGGCCCGGACCCCGGCCCCGCGCCCGCCGCCGTCCGTCCAAGTTGAAGGCGCGGGGGAAGATCTCGTAGATGCGGGCGCGGCGGACCCAGCGCGCGCGGTCAAGAGCGGCGGCCTCCCGGCGCAGTCCCTCGGCGTAGCCGCGCGCCAAGCGCGTGAGGCGGTCGTAGCGGCGGCTCGGCGAGTCCTTGGACGCGAGTATCCCGCGGATTTCCTCCAAGGCCCCGGCGGCCCAGGGCATCGGTCCCAGCAGGGCCTCGAGGTAGCGGCCGTAGTCCTCGAGGTGATGGAGCAGTTGGGAGTCGCCGCGGGCCGCGGCTTCGCCCTGCACGAATCCTTCCAGGCCCGCGGACTGGGCGACGCGCGAGGACCCGTCGCGCAGCTTGAAGGTGAAGGGGCCGATCCCCGACCCGTCGGACTGGGGGGTGCCTTGGCTGAGGACCTGCCGAAGCTCGCGCAGCCGGCTGAGACCGTCGGCCGCCGCCCGCGGCCGCAGGCCGTCGAAGAGGGCATCGAGGTTCGCGGCGGAAGGAGCGCCGGCCTTCTGGAGGTCGGAGAGGGCCTGACCGGCGACGGCGGGGCCCGCGATGAGCCAAAGGAGGACGGCGCAGGGGAGGGGAGAGGAGGGCTTGCGCATCGGCTGCAAATTATGGGTCTATCGCCCCGCGGAAGGGAGGGTCCATGGTCCCGGGTAGGGTTGGGGCTAAGGTCCTAGGGGCCCTTCGGGATGGTATAATAGGAGACCATGAAAAAGACCTCTTTAGCCGCGTCGATCCTATGCGCCGGCCTGCTCGCGCCGCGTCCCGGCGCGACGACGACTCTCTCGATGCCGGACCTGGGCCGAATATTCAGCGCCCTCAGCGCTTCGTCCCGGCCCGGCGCTCTCGCCAACGGCTCCGTCCACGGGCAGGCCAACGGCCAAGCCGTCAGCCTCCAAATCTATCCGAATGCCATACGCGGACAGGCCAACGGGCATGACGTCAGTCTGCAGCTTTACAGCAACGCGATCCACGGCAAGGCCAACGCCCACGACGTCAGCCTTCAGCTCTACTCCAACGGCGTGTTCGGAAGCGCCAACGGGCATGAGGTCAGCTTGCAGACCTATTCCAACGGCGTATTCGGGAAGGCCAACGGCCACGACGTGAGCCTGCAGGTTTACGCCAACGGCGTGTTCGGGCGGGCCAACGGGCATGACGTCGGCGTGCAGACGTATTCCAACGGAGCGTCGGGAAAGGCCGGCGGCCACGACGTGAGCCTGCAGGTCTACGCCAACGGCGTGCAGGGCCGGGCCAACGGCCAAGCCTTGAGCCTGCAGACCTACGGCGCCATCGACGTTTGGCGGCTCATCGACGCCCTGGTCCTCAATCTGCCGGCCCCGGTCCTCGCCTCCCGCCGCTAGGGGCAGGCCTTATTGAGATTGATTTTCAATAAGGCATTGTGCTAGCATTTTCCTTATTGAGAATTGATCTCAATAAGGAGGAAGGCATGACAAGGTGTTTGGCGTTGGCTTGGTTGACGGCGCTGGCCGCAGGGGCCGCGGCTCAGGAGCCCTCCGACCGTCTCAAGGAACTGGAGCGCCGCGTCGAGATCCTCACGGCTGAGATCGAGCGGCTCAAATTGGGGGCCGCCGCGGAAGAGCCCAAGGCGGAGACCGATAAACCGGGCGAAGCCCCCGCGGCCACGAAGGTCTATCGCGCCGCGGAGAAAAAAGTCTCCATCGGCGGCTACGGCGAGATGTCGATCCAGGACTTCGCCAAGCGCAAGGAAAACGCCGACGCCGCGGGCACGCGCGACGAGGCCGACTTCGTTCGCGCCGTGCTCTACGCCGGCTACAAGTTCAACGACTGGATACTCTTTAACTCCGAGCTCGAGTTCGAGCACGGCTCCACGGGCAAGGGCCGCGGCGAGGTCTCCATCGAGCAGGCCTACCTGGACTTCCAGCTTCACAAGACGCTGGGAATGCGCGCCGGGCTTCTCCTGGTCCCGATGGGCTTCATGAATGAAATCCACGAGCCCACCACCTTCCACGGCGTCCAGCGGCCGGCCGCGGAGCGCCTCATCATCCCATCCACGTGGCGTGAGAACGGCGCCGGGTTCTTCGGGGAAGCCGGGCCGGCTCGCTACCGCAGCTACGTCCTGGCCGGGCTGCAGGCGGTCTCCAATACCGGCGTGGGGGGGTTCCGCGGGACGGACGGCCTTCGCAATGGGCGCTCCAGCGGCGCCAGGAGCTTCGCCGAGGACTCGGCCTGGGTGTCCCGCCTCGACATCGAACCCATCCCGGGAGTGCTCGCGGGAGGCTCGCTCTATTTGGGAGAGGCGGATCAGAACCTCACGGCGTCGGCGGTTCCCGTTACGCTCTGGGAGGCGCATGCCCAGGCCGAGCGCTGGGGCGCCGAAGTGCGCGGGCTCTACGCCGAGGGCCGGATCGGCAACGCGGATGCGGTCAATGCCGCGCAGCTCGCGGCCGCGGGCGCGGCCGGGGTCTCGGCCGCCAACCGGGTCGGCGGCCGGATCTTCGGAGGCTATGTCCAAGGCGCGTACAACGTCCTCTCGCTATGGCCCGGCGCAACGGCGCACTACCTGGCGCCGTTCCTTAGATATGAGCGCGTCGTCACGCAGGCGCGGGTGCCGGACCGCTTCGGTCCGGGCGACGCTTCCAACAGCCGCAAGGAGTATACTCTCGGTCTGACGTACAAGCCGATCCCGCAAGTCGCGGTGAAATTGGACCATCAATGGAACCTCAACCGGGCGCGAACGGGCGTCAATCAGCTCAACCTCGGCCTGGGCTATGTGTTCTAGGGGCCGGCAGGCGTAGCTTTCCACGATAATGGAGGGCTACGTCCTGAAGACACCGGCGCTACGGAGAGCGCCGGGTCGTCATGGGCTGGGCCCGTTGCTCGCGGCCGCGCTTTGGGCGCCGGGACCCGCTCATGCCGGCGTCCTCATGTCCCAAAAGGAGGCGCTGGCCCTGGCTTTTCCCGAGGGACCGGCGGTGGAGCGCCGGACGGCGTTTCTGAGCGAGGAGGAAACCCGGCGGGCTCAAGAGCGCGCCCGCGCCCGCGTCGAGTCGCGCGTCTGGTCGTATTACGTCGGGCGGTCCACGGGAGGCCTGTTCGGCTACGCCTATTTCGAAACCCACGTGGTGCGCACCATGCCCGAGACCTTCATGGTGGCCCTCTCTTCGGCCGGGGAGGTCCGGTTCGTCGAAGTCCTCGCGTTCCATGAACCTCCCGATTATCAGGCCCGTCCCAAGTGGCTGGCCCAACTATTGGGACGGCGTCTAGATGCGGGGGCTTTAACGGGCCGGCCCCTGGCCAATATAACCGGGGCGACTTTGACCGCCCACGCGATCTCCGACGGCGTCCGGCGCATCCTCGCGGTCCACGCGGTCATACAAGAGCAAAAAAAGTAAGATAGGCCCGCATGGCCGAATACGCCCTCCTGACTTTCGGCGCACTCTTCGCGATCGTCGACCCCATGGCCGTCATCCCGGCCTTCCTCGCCATGACCGCGCGGGACACGGTCGCGGAGCGCCAGCGCATGGCGTTGGTGGCGTGCCTGACCTGTGCCGGGGTGATGATCGCCTTCGCGGCATTGGGCACGTTCATCTTCAAGCTTTTCGGCATCACCATACCGGCCTTCCAGGTGGCCGGAGGCCTGATCCTGCTCCTATCGGCGCTCGACATGCTGCGGGCCAAGCGCAGCCCGCTCAAGGAAACGGCCGAGGAGACCGAGGAGGGGATGACCAAAGCCGACATCGCGATCACCCCGTTGGCCATCCCCATGCTCTCGGGGCCCGGCGCCATCACGACCTCGATCGTGCTTTTCGCCAAGGCCAAGGATCCGGCGCATAAAGCCGTTTTCATCGCCTGCATCGCCCTGGTCGCCGCGGCCAGCTACGGCATACTCTACATCAGCGCGGCCGGGGCCAAGCGCATCAGCCCCACGGCCATGAACATCATGGCGCGTCTGATGGGGATTCTCTTGGCCGCCGTCGGGGTGCAATTCATCATGGGGGCCCTCAAACTGCCGTAGCCTTTACCGAGAATTTACGGTCTCCCCTTGAAATCCGTCGGAGGCGGGGGCATACTATGCTGAAGTCGCCCGAATAATGAATTATCCTGGGTCCAGGCGTCCCTTCCTGCTGGTCGCGGCAGCGGCCTTCTTCTCTTTGGTGCTCGTGTGCGCGACATGGGCGGAAAAGGGCGGTGGAGGTTCACACGGCGGCAAGGCCGCGCCGCCGGGAGGCGGGAATGCCCCAGGCGGGAATCCCGGTCATGGGGGTTCGCCGCCGGGTCAATCCGGTGGAAGCCAAGGCGGCGGCAACTCCGGGAGCAACCCCGGGCATGGCGGCACTCCACCGGGGCAGGCCGCCACTCCGCCCGGGCATGGCGGCACTCCACCGGGGCAGGCCGCCACCCCGCCGGGGCAGGCCGCCACTCCGCCCGGGTCGGGAGGTTCGACGGCATCCTCCGGGTCCTCTGGCTCCACCGCTGGGACGACCGCAAGCCCTTCCCACTCAGGCGGCGCGCTTGCGGGCCCCACGCCGGCACAGGCCTTGCAGATACTGCAGACGGGCAAAGCCTTCATAGCCCGTCAGCCCCAGACGGCCCAGACCCAGGCCCAGCTCGCTCAGATCGCTTGGGCCGAGTCCCTGTTGGCCGCGTTCGCCCGTGATTCCCGGGGCGCGTCCCAGCCCATGGGCGCGGGGGTTCTGCCCGATCCGCTGCGTGCCATGTTGGCGGGCATGCGGCAGGCTGGCGGCGCATCGCTCGGCCGCGGGCCGCAGGCCGGGGGCCCGGGGCGCGGCGGGGCTTCGGCCTCCGCCGGGGCGGCGGCAGGCGAGGCAGACATCAGAGTCGAAGATGGCGGCGCGGTAGTTGCCTTGCCGACTTTCAAGACCGCCAGATCCTCCAAGTCCAGGCGCGACCCTCGAGAGGTCCTTCTGGAGACCAGCCAGAAACTGCAGGAAAACCCCAAGGACTTCCAAGCCATGGCGGAGCGCGCCGAGGCCTTGAACGAGTTGGGAGACCACGCCGCGGCCGAGGCGGAGGCGAACCGGGCTCTGGCCTTGCAGCCGCGTCTGGTCCGGGCGTTGCTGGCGCGCGCCCTGGCCTACAACCGCCGCGGCCAATTCTCCCTGGCCTTGCAGGATTCGGAGCTGGTCACCGCTCAGGAGCCCAATAACGCCCTGGGCCATCTCTATAAGGCCATGGCCTTGGAGGGACTCGGCCGCGTCCGCGAGGCCCTACCCGAGTACGAGCTGGCGGCCCAACTCGATCCGGCCTTGGGTGTCTTCTTTCAGGACGCGGTGGCCCGCCACGGCGCCACGGTCAAGACGACCGCGTCGCCGCAGGGCGCGCCGTCGGATCATCAGCCGGGCTCCGCGTGGCCGCTCCGGGACATGGTGCCGGTGCTCCTGGGCATCGCCGTCATCCTGGCGCTGAGCCGGGCCCGCGGCTCCTCCACGCCGCCAGCCCCCGCGGTCTCGCCCGCGGCGGTCGAACCCCGGGGCGGAAAGGACCGTCTCCTCGGCGGTTCCTACCGACTGGACTCCCGGCTGGCCGAGGGAGGGATGGGGGTCGTCTACCTGGGGACCGACGTGGTCCTCCAGCGGCGAGTCGCGATCAAGCAGATGCGCGCCGAGATTAAGGACAGCGGGGCCGACGCGGAGCTCCTCCTCCAGGAAGCCCGGGTCGTCGCCGCGCTGCGCCACCCCAATATCGTCGAGATTCATGCCGTGCTCCAGGAGGCCGGGGAGATCTACCTCGTTTTCGAGTATGTCGACGGGCGACCTCTCGACCGGCTGCTCTCCTCCCGGGGCCGCTTCGCTCTCCCGGAGGCCGTGCACCTGCTGGCCCAGGCCGCCGCGGGGCTTGACTGCGCCCACCGGCGCAATGTCATCCACCGCGACCTCAAACCCGGCAATATTCTGGTATCGGGCGAGGGCGTCGCCAAGATAACGGACTTCGGCATCGCCCATCGCTGCCGGACCTCCGCGACCCGCCTCACCAACGTCATGCCGTGGGGGACCCCCCACTACATGCCTCCCGAGCAGGAAATGGGCTCGGTCACGGCCGAGTCCGACGTCTATGCCTTGGGGATCGTGGCCTATGAGTTGCTCACGGGCTCCCTTCCCTTCCCGGGTCCCGACTTCCGGGGGCAAAAGCTCAACAAGACCTTCGTCCCGCCCTCCCAGGCCGTCCCCGGGCTCCCCGCGGCCGTCGATGAGGTCTTCACCCGCGCCCTGGAACCGACTCCCGGGCGACGCTTCCCGTCCGGAGCCGAGCTGGTCGGCGCCCTGGCCCGGGCCTTGCCGGTCCCCGCCCCCGCGGCCCGCGCCGTTTAGGCTCTCCGCGCTGGGTTGGCGGACGCCGGGCGTTAACTTCTATACTTGTGCTTCGCATGAGCATGGACTCCGATTTCCGGTTCCGATGACGCCCTGGTGGCGGTCAAGGCCGAATTCGACCCCGCCTCGGGCGCGCGCGACATCGAGGCCGCCGTGAACCGCATCGAGGTCCGCATCCGGGAGACCATCCCCGGAGCGGTCTGCTTCATCGAGCCCGGCCGGACCGAAGGCTGATGCGTTGTCCTAAGTGCCCCGCCTCCCCTTTGCAAGAATCCCAGGTCCGCGCGGGCGTGGTCATCGACCAGTGCCCCGCCTGCTGCGGGGTTTGGTTCGACAGCGCGGAGATTTACCACTTCGTCCGCTATCCCAAAGCCCTTTATGAGGAATTGGCCGCGGCCTATAAGACCGTCACCCCCACCACCCGGCTGTGCCCGCGCTGCGGGGTGGCGATGCTGAGCGCGCGGTTCGCCTCGGCCGGCCTCGAATTCGAGGCCTGCCCGCGCTGCGGCGGCAATTGGTTCGACGCCAAAGAGGTTCAAGCGCTCAACCGCAGCCTCATCGACCGATCGGTCGAGGCGAAGCCGCCCTCCTTCCCGACACCTTCCGTTGAAAGCCGGCCGGCGGCGAGCGCGGCGCCTGCGGCGCCCGTCCGTCTCACCGAAAGGGACGTTAAACGTTTGTTGGGACCCAACGGGGCCGGCATGGCATGCGGCGTCCTGGCGGCCTGCGCCCTGGTCGCCCTGCCCGCGGCCTGGGCCGCCGGGCGGGCTATCGCCCGGCCGGTGTCTTTTTCCGAGGCCGGACTTTTTCTAATCGCCGTCGCGGTCAGCCTCGTTCTCGTCTACGCACTGGGCGGCCGCCGGCGGCGCTACTTCCTCGGGGGATTCCTGGTGACCGGGACCGCCGAATTGGTTAGACCCCTTCCCGGCCGTTCCGGAGGCGGGGCCGAGGTCGAGGCGGCGTTTTCCTTCGAAGGACGCGACTACCGCTTGTCGAGTCGGGTGGGGCCCACCGTCGCTTCTTCCTTGCGCCCCGGGGCTCCCGTCACCCTGGTGGTCAATCCGAAAAATCCCGCCGGAGCCTATCTTTTAGGAGATTGAATCTGAATTTACTCCCAGCGCTGGGAGTAAATTCCGCTCAAGCCCGTCTAGACAATCCCGCGGCAGATTGATAGGATTTGCCCCGCTAATGCCCGAACTCCGGCAAAACCTCGCCACGAAGGATTGGGTCATCATCGCCAATGAGCGTTCCTTGCGGCCCGACCAATTCCGGCGCGGGAAAGACCGCAAGCCCGCCGCTCCGGCCGGGAAGTGGGCGGAGTGCCCCTTCTGCCCGGGGAACGATTCGCTCTCCGAGACGGTCCAGACGTTCGGCGACCCCACGGCCTGGAAGGTGCGGTCCGTCAAGAACAAATTCCCGGCCTTGATCGCGGGAGCGCCCCAGCCCGCGGGGGTCCAGAAGGTTTACCGGTCCCTTCCGGGAGAGGGAATCCATGAAGTCATCATCGATTCCCCGTCGCACAGCAAGGACCCGGCCCAACTCTCCCAGGCGGAGATGGTTTCCCTGCTCGGCGCCTACCGGGAACGTTTCAACGTCATCTCCCGGAACGAGAAGATCTCGCTGACCCTCATCTTCAAGAATCACGGGGAGGCGGCCGGGACCTCCATTGAACATCCCCATACCCAGATCGTCGGGTCGAGCGTGGTCCCCTCGGGCATCCGCCACCGCATGGACGAGGCGGAGAAGTACTTCCGCCAGAACTCCGCCTGCGTCTTCTGCCATATGATCGAGGAAGAGAAGAGGCAGGGGGTTCGGATGCTGGCGGATTCCCGGAACTTCGCCGCCTTCGTCCTCTTCGCCGCGCTCTCGCCTTTCCATATCTGGATCCTGCCGGAACGCCATACCCCGGGCTTCGGGGAGATCACCGATGTGGAGATTTCGGACCTCTCCAAGGTGCTGCTGGACGTGCTCCGCAGGATCGACCAGGGACTCGGCGGCGCGGACTACAACTTCGTCATCCAGTCGGCGCCGTTGGACCGGGGGACCCTCGAGCCCTACCATTGGTACCTGAGCCTCGTGGTCCGGCTTTCCAAGGCGGCCGGCTTCGAGCTCGGCTCCGGGATGTTCATCAACACCGCGATCCCCGAGGAGAGCGCGGCCTTCCTCAAGTCCGTCAAGCTCTGAGTTCTCCGCCCGCCCCGCTCAGTACATTTCCCTGGAATGTCTCATAGACAACAAGAAAGCCGCCGACCGCGGACAGGATCGGCTGGACGTGCAGAAACTCCGAGAACAGGCGCGTCTCGCGCGGCGGAGCAAGGACCGCGGACGCGGATCTGAGCGCTAGGGACCGCGTATTTTTAACATTGGCAATGCCCTGACAGGGACCCGCATCCAGATCCGCTTCGACACGAGTTAGGCGCCAAGCGTGGCGGGCTCGGTCCAGGACCGAGTTGCCTCAGTGCCCCAGGGGCGGTTCGTCAGGGCTGGGTGACCATCCCGGGGGTTGACAAACCCCTCCGCCAGGTCTACCATTAGGGGTGTCTGATCCAGGAGGGCTTTGAATGGCGATCATTGACCGCGTAAAGTGGGACGCTCCGGGCAACGTGTTGGTTTGGAAATACCCCGAGGAGGGTCTCACGTGGGGCACGCAGGTGATCGTCAACCAGTCGCAGGAGGCGGTCTTCTTCAAGGGCGGCAAGCTCCTCGACGTGCTCGGTCCCGGGACGCACACCTTGGAGACGGCCAATATCCCGCTACTGCGCGCGCTGATCAACATCCCCTTCGGCAATCAGACGCCCTTCGCCGCCGAAATCTACTTCGTCAACAAGGCGGCGAACCTCGACGTCAAATGGGGCACCCAGAGCCCGATCCCCGTCCTGGATCCCAAGTACAACGTGATGCTGCCGGTGCGGGCCTTCGGCCAATTCGGCATCCGGGTGACGGACGCGCGGCTGCTCGTGGTCGGACTTTCCGGGAGCGCGCACGAGTTCACCGTGGACTCGCTCACCGCGCATTTCCGCGGTCTGCTCATGACCCGCGCCAAGGACTACTTGGCCGAGACCATCCTCAAGCAGAAGATCAACATCCTCGAGATCAACGCCTACCTGGAGGAGATCTCCGACGCCCTCCACAAGAAGCTCGAGGCCGACTTCGCGCGCTTCGGGGTGCAGGTCATCAACTTCTTCATGAGTTCGATCGACGTCCCCGACGGCGACGAAAGCGTGATACGCCTCAAGAAAGCCCTCGCCGACAAGGCCGAGATGGACATACTCGGGGACGCCTACAAGACCAAGCGCACGTTCGATACCATGGAGAAGGCCGCCGAAAATACCGGAGGCGGCGCCGGCGCGGGGATGGGGCTCGGCATGGGCTTGGGCGCGGGGGCCGCGGTCGGCGGGCTCATGGGCCAGGTCATGGGACAGGCCACGGCCACGGCCGGGGCGGCGGCGCCCGCCAAGACCGCCTGTCCGGCCTGCAAGGCCGAGGCGCCGGCCGGGGCGAAATTCTGCCCCGGGTGCGGCAAGGGGCTGGCGGCGTCGGCGTGTCCGCATTGCCGGGCGGAAACGGCGCCGGGGGCGAAGTTCTGCGCGGCCTGCGGCAAGGGACTCTGAGGGAAAACGACATGCTAAAGCTGATTTTCGCGGCGCTCCTCATCGCGCCGGCTCTGCCGGCGAGAGCCGGCAAGGTCAAGATGTGCCTGGACGAGGCCTGCACCAAGGAGGTCAAGCGCGAGAAGCTTGACTGCACGATCCACAAGAACAAGAGGCGCGGGCTGACCCTGGGCTTTAAGCTGAGCGCGGCCTTCCTGGTCAAGGTCGGGCCGGAGGTCTCCTTCGCCCGCAACACGGAGATCCAGTGGAACGGCCTAAGCCAGGAGATCATCCGCCGCTACGAGGAGCTCTGCGACATGCATAACAGCGGGCACCTCAGCGTGGCGGTCTTCAACCAGCGCTACGAGAAGCTCGAGTCCTTCTATGAGCGCACCAAGGAGTTGAAGCAAGAGATCCAGAGCAACGTGATCGCCCGCGCCAAGAAGGCCTTCGATGACCTGGACATCGAGGCTTCCAAGTACAACTCCGACGGCACCTTGCGGACCGACTGGGTGGATCCCAAGATCAAGATCAGGGACGAGATGAAGGGCAAGATCCAGAAGTACAGCCAGGACATCGACGTCCTGGCCAAGGAATCCAAGGACTTCGACAAGAAGCCCGGGGAGAAGGAAGCCGAGGCCGGCGACTCCTGATTACCTGGGCTTCCAGTTAGTGGAGGCGCCGTCCAGCAGGCCTTCGAAGGTCTTGAGGTCGCTGGTGGGCAGCTTGCAGACCCCGCCGGAACAGACGTAGCCCGTCGCCCGGCCCTTCGAGGCCTTCATGCCGCTCAAATAGGGAAGGCCCTTGGCCAGGCGCTCGCGCCGCTCGTCGCGCAGGACCAGAACCATGCGGGCCGAAATGAAGCGCCGGTGGACCGCGCGCAGCATGGCGTCCGTTCCAGCGGCGTCTTTTCCCGCCGCGATCACGATCTGACGGGGCTTGGCCAGGGCGAAGCCCGCCCCGGCGAGCATTTGGGGCAGGGACAACGCGCGGTCCTTGAAACGCGGTCCGAATAGGCGGAGGGTCTCTTCGGCGGAGCGGCGCCATTCGTCGCGTCCGGTATGGAGGGCTAGGCGCAGGAGATTCAGGACGGCCACCGAACTGGCGCTGGGTTCGACGTTGTCGGAATCCTCCATGGTCCGAGTCAGGAGGTTCCGGTCGTGGCCCTCCGCGGTCATGAAATAGCCCCCGCCGGGCCCCCGGAACCGGGTTTCGAGCGTTTCGGCCAGTTCAACGGCCCAATCCAGCCAGGAGCCATCGAAATCGGTCTCATAGAGGTCGATGAGGCCCTGGATCAGGAAGGCGTAATCGTCGGCCATGCCGGAGACCTTGCGCTCGCCCTCCCGCCATCTGTGAAACAATCGGCGGGAGGGCGAGTCGTAGACGTTGCCGCGCAGAAAGGCCGCGGCCTTCTGCGCCGCCTGTCGGTAGCGGGGTTCGTCCAGAACTTGAGCCCCGCGCGCCATGGCCGTTATCATCAGTCCGTTCCAAGACGTCAGGATTTTGTCGTCCAGCCCCGGTCGAGGGCGCTTCGCGCGGATGTCGAGAAGACGCGCCCTCGACCGGCTGAGTGAGCGTTCGATGTCTGACGCAACAGCCCCGAACTGGACCGCCGTTTCCGTGATCGTGCGGCGTAGGTACAAAATATTCTTTCCCGTGAACTCCCCATGGGGGTCCTCGGGAGCGTTTCCCGCAGGCCGGACGCCGTAGTGGTAGGAGAAGATCTCGGCGTCCGGCCCCAACAGCGTTTTGATCTCGGCTTCGGTCCAGAGGTAGAAGGCACCCTCGGACTTCTCCTCGTGGCCGATGCTGTCGGTCCCCGTAACGACCCGCTCGGGCGGCAGGGAATCAGCGTCTTCGGCCGAAAAGAAGCCGCCCTCGCGGTGCTGCATGTCGCGCAGGACGTAATCCAGGGTTTCGCGGGCCGTGCGGGCCAGGCCCGGGTCGCCCGAGGCTTGATGGGCTTCGAGGAGCACCGTCGCCAACTGCGAGTTGTCGTAGAGCATCTTCTCGAAATGAGGAACGCGCCACTCGCGGTCCGTAGCGTAGCGGTGGAAACCCCCGCCGACCTGGTCGTAGACGCCGCCCTTGGCCATCTCGCGCAGGGTGGCCAGGACCATCTCCAAGGCGCGTTTCTCTCCCGAGCGCGCGTGGTAGCGAAGGAGGAATGAGAGGTTGACCGGCATCGGGAACTTCGGCGCCCCGCCGAAGCCCGCGTGAGCCGGATCGAAGGCTCCATGGAAGGCTTCGAAGGCGCGGTCGAGCCCTGCGCCGTCGAAGTCCGAGCCGCCGGACGGAGGGGCGGCCGCCTTCTGGAGGAGTTCCGAGAGTTTGGCCGCGTCTTTGGCGAGTTCGGCGCGGTTGCCCCGCCAAAGCTCGGCGATCCGGCCGAGGAGTTGGGTCCAGGCCGGCTGGCCCCAGCGGGGTTCGGGGGGAAAATAGGTCCCGCCGTAGAACGGCTTGAGCTCGGGGGTCAGGAACACGTTGAGGGGCCAGCCCCCGCCTCCGGTCATGGCCTGAACCGCGGTCATGTAGATCCGGTCCACGTCGGGGCGCTCCTCACGGTCGAGCTTGATGCAGACGAAATCCCGGTTCATGGCCGCGGCCACCGCGGCGTCCGAGAAGCTCTCCCGTTCCATCACATGGCACCAGTGGCATGTCGAATATCCGATGGAGAGGAGGATCGGCTTATTCTCTTTACGGGCCTTCTCGAAGGCTCCTTCTCCCCAGGGCCGCCAATCCACCGGGTTGTAGGCGTGCTGGAGCAGGTAGGGGCTCTTCTCGTTGATGAGGTGGTTGGGTTTGCCCATGGCCTTGGCTCGGCGCTCCGCGGCCGGCGCCGCCGAGGCCAGGAGCGCCGTGAGGACGGCCGCCAGGCCCCGCGCAGGCATAATGGTATCATACCTAAATGCGGCGCCGGGGGCTTCCCGCGATCGTGGCCGTCGCGCTCGCCGTTCCCGCGGCGGCCGACGTGTCCCTCGTGCAGATCGTCCAGAGCCAGACCAGCGGCGGGGAGGATGGGTATTTCGGCAAGACCTGGGTCCAAGTCTCCGGGCGGCGGATGCGGCTCATCTCGGGCTACGCCCGCAAGGTGGGCGACAAGACCAAGAAAAATCCCGAGCCCCTGCGTCTGATCCAGACGCTCGATCTGCCGACCACGTCGCTGCTCCGGGTCGACCCGGCCCGCAAGTCCTACTCCCGCGGTTCCCTGGCCGACATCCGCTACGCCGGGCCGCCCCCCGGCGCGCGCCGCCCGGCCCAGGCCGCGGTACGGAACTCCCGGGTCACGCTCGAAAAGGGAAAGCTGCGTCGGCGGTTCATGGACCGCGACTGGGAGCACTACCGCATAACGGTGCGCATGCGTCTCAAGAACTGGCGCGCCGGAGAGAGCGGGGCGCGCATGGAACAGGACGTCTGGGTCGCTCCGGTCTCGGGGGGCCTCCAGCAGGGACTGCTGGACATCATGACTTTCGAAAGCGAGTTCCGCAGGCTGACCAAGGACTCCTTCTCCCCGCTGGATTACACCACCTACCAGGCCCGGGAAGCGGCCGCCTACCTGGGCGTTCCGGAGAAAGACCTTCGAGGCGTGCTGCGCCTCGTCAAGGAGGCGTTCAGCGGGATTCCAGGCTACCCGCTTTCGAGTTCGGTTTCCTGGTGGCGGGAGGCGCCCGAGGGCGGGGCCGCGGAGGCCGCGCCGCCCCGCCTGAAACGCATACCGACTTTCTACCCCGTGAGAAGCCGCTTCACGCCCGTTGATATGAGCGCCCCCTGGCGCATCATCGACAAAATGGCCGACACCCTTCGGGCGGGTTCCGAAGAGGAGTCCGGGTCGGACCGCCGTTATCCCGAGTATACCGGCTTCCAGCGTGAGATGCAGAGGGTGGTGCGCGCGCTTGAGATCGCATCTCCGGAGTCGCCCGCGCCGGGCCCGGCGGCGGAGCCCGCGCCGCCCGGGGCCCCAGATCG
>CAYJXJ010000091.1:0-17761 GCA_964374095.1 uncultured Elusimicrobia bacterium | reverse complement strand
CATAGCCTACGTCGAGGGCTACTGTCAAGCTATTTATGGGCCACTACACTAGGCCCTTGGCGGCGGCCACGGCCGCGGCCAGTTCCCGCGTCGTCTTCGGTGAGCGGTCGCGGACCGACAAGGCGGCGAGCGTTTTGGCGATCTTCACGGCGTCCGGCTCGTCGCCGAAACGCGCCAAGGCCTCCGCGATATCGGCCTCCGAGGCCGCCGCGAGCCACTCCGCGGCCGTCCGGCCGCGGGAGCGATCCATGCGCATGTCCAGGGGTCCGTCGGTCTTGAAGGACAGCCCGCGCTCGGGCCGGTCGAGCTGCATGGAGGAGACTCCCAGGTCGGCCAGGAGCGCGTCCACGCCGTCAAGCCCGAGGCTCCGGATCACCGTCAGGGCGCTCGCGTAATCGGCGTGGCGGGCGACGACGGCCAAGCCGAGCCCGCGCAGGCGCTTCTCGGCGCGGGCCAGCTCCTCGCCGTCGCGGTCGAGCGCGATGACCGAGCCCGCGGGACCCGCGCGGCGCGCCAGCGCCGCGGCATGCCCGCCCCAGCCGAGCGTGCCATCGAGCACCGTCCGGCCCTCCAGAGGCTCCAGGGCCTCCAGCACCTGGGCCAGCATCACCGGCCGATGCGCCCCCGCCGGCGTCGAGCCGCGGGCCATGGCCTTGGCGGCTTCCGTGGGATCTCCCCCCAGCTCCTTGTACTTCTGGCCGAAGGCCCGCGGGTGCGTGCCCGTGTAGCGCTTGCGGCGGCGATGCGAGGCGATAGTCTCGGCGATCGGGATATCGGCGGGGACCAGAGCGTACTCCCGCAGGCGCCGCGCCGGAACCCATGCGGCCCGGTCGTGGCAGGTGAGCTTGAGCGCGCCGGAAAATCTTGGGACGAACATCGCGATCAGCTCGATCTCGCCGAAATCATAGCGGTGGCGGCTGCGGGCGGCCTCGGCGCCGACCTCCGCCTCGACCCCCAGCTCCTCGCGCAGTTCGCGCGCGAGCGCGGCGGCGGGGGCCTCTCCCTTCTCGATGCGCCCGCCCGGAAACTCCCAGAGCCCGGCGTGCCGGCGGCCGGGGCCGCGCCGCGCGAGCAGGACCGCGCCCGAACGGAGGATCACGGCGGCGCACACGGAAATCACGGCTTGCCGCGCGGCAGTTATCGACCGGGCGTCCTCGGCTGCCAGCTCAACTCCCGGAAATACCGGCGGTATTTCTCGACGCGCTTGCGGTCCTTGTCGGTGGGAGCCGGAATGCGGCTCAAGTCCATATTGTCTTCGAGATCGGCGAGCTTGACCCGCCGCGCCACGGCGTTGGGATTGATCCGCGCGACAAAGGCGTCGTAGTCTTCGTCCTTGCGGCGCGAGAGGCAGTCCACGGCCCGCACGACGGCCTCCGGATAGCCGTCCTTTCGGAGCTGCTCCAAGGTGACCCAGGTGTCCTCGACCACGTCATGCAGCACCGCGGCCATCTGCTCCGTGTCCCCGGCCACCCGCAGCATGACCCGGAGAGGATGCAGGATGTAGGGGGCGCCGCCCTTGTCCTTCTGGCCGCGATGGACCTCCGTGGCCAACAGGATCGCGTCTTCCAAAGTCGGCCGGGGACGCTCAGAGCTCACGGTAGAGCTCCATGCGGCTCTGGACCTGGGGCAGGTACTCCCGGGTCTCCTTGGGGGCGTAGCGGCGGATGCGGGAATTGATCTCATCGGGCGTGGCGGCGTTGGGGTCGCCCTGGGACAAGACGTTCTTGCGCACGCAGCCGGGACCGCAATTGTACGCCGCGATCATCAGGGAACGGCGGGAGTCGGAATTCTTGACCTTCTTGAAATCCCGGGTCTCGAGCAAGTGGAGGTAGGTGGCCCCGAGCAGGATGTTGTTGTCCGGGTCGTAGAGGTATTCCGGAGAGACGATCTTGTCCTCGCGGTGGAGGAACTTGTAGGCCTCCCGGGCGCCATGGGGGGGCATCAACTGCATGAGGCCGAAGGCCGGAGCCGGGGACCTGGCCTGGGGGTTGAATTGCGACTCGGTGTGGATGACGGCGAAGACCAGCGCCGGATCGAGGCGATACTTGCGGGAGACCTCCTCGACCCGCGGCTTGTGGCGCTGGGCGCGGATTCTGAGGTGCTCGGGGACCATGGGGATCTTGACCGTGACCTTCAGCCGGGGTTTTCCATCCTGGGCGACAACGGGCTTGCTCTCGACCTCGATCTTGGAGGGGAGGGTCTCCTTGACGTAGGTCCGGGCGTTGTCGGGGGTGACCGGCCGGCCGTCCGGGGCCTTGACTTGGTCTTCGAGAACCGGCGCCCCGGACTCCCCTTTCTGCGCCAGCGCTCTCTGGACCTGCTCCCCGAGCTTGTCTTGGGCGATGCTCTTGACCTTCGCTTGCTCCTTCTTGTTAAGACGGTCGAAGGGGACGGCCTCGGTCTTGCCCGGCCTCACCTCCTCGACCGGCACCAGGGCTTCGATCTCGATCTCGCCCTTTTCGAAATCGACCGTGGAGCGGGTCCCGGCGTCCGGGCTATAGTCCACCCACACCTTGGTGGTCGATTCCAGGAATTGGGTCCATTGGCGCTCCACCCGCCCCCGCAGTTCCCGCCGCTGGGCCTCCAGACGCTCGAGCATACGGGCATAGTCCTTCTGCATCTGCGCCGACAAGGCCGCGATCTCCTCGGATTGGCGGCGCGCGCCGTCGGCGTAGGCCCGGCGCATCTCCTCGCGCGCCTGGTCGAAGTCCTGCGCGTCCGCCCCGGGGACCTGGGTCGCCTCGCGCTCGAGCTCCGAGAACTTGGAGTCGTCCTGGGCGAGAACGGCCTCGGGCCATAGGCTGAGGGCCAACCCCAGCGCCGCATGGATCATCATGGGTGACGCCATTCTACAAAAGAGAAGGCGGGGACAGGCCACCGTCCCGTCCCCGCCAATACGGTCATGATACCAGAGGCCGCGCCTCGCGGCCTGAGCCGGAGGGCCCCGCCGCGCCGGGAAGAAGGCCTGGAAGCGGCGGTGCGCCGCCGGCCCTCCCGCGCGCAACGCGGTTTCTAACCGGGTTTGCCGCCCGGTCCGGGGAAGAGCTACAATCGCCGGAATGAGACGCGCGGTTTTCATCGCGGGCTGCCTGGCTCTGGCGGCCTGCGGCCGCGGCCGGGAGAAGGAGCCCAATGAAGACACGGCCTCGGCCACGGCGCTGCGGCCCGGCCGGGTTCAGCGCGGCACCATCTCAAGTCCCCAAGACAAGGACGTCTACCGCCTGGACGTCTCCCGCGACTCCGGGGTCGTCTCCTGGAAGCTCAGCGGCATCAAGGACGTGGACTTCGTCGTCACCTGGTCCGACAAGGACGGCCGGCCGCTGAAGGTCTTCGATGAAACGGCAAGCGGCGGCGAGGAGGAGGGGACCGACCTGGGGGTTTCCCGCGGGGTCTACTTCCTCACCCTGGCCAACAAGCAGCCGCGGTCCAACAACCCCGGCCAGGAGTATTCCCTCCAACTCGAACTCGAAAACGCGGCGGGCCGCGAACTCGAGCCCAACGACTCGACTCTCGCCGCGGGCCCCCTCCCCGCGTTGGGGGTTCTCAAGGGACACTACCATCCGGCGCGCAACCTCCTCGGCCCGGATGGAGAAACCCAGGAGGAGGACTGGTTCAAGATCGCGGTGGACCAAACCGGGCTCTTCTCGCTCAACGTGGACCTGAGCGGCGTCCCGGGGATCGATCCCATTCTCGAGCTCTACGACGGCAACGGCTACAAATTGCGCGAGGTGGACGGGTCCGGTCCCGGCCAGCCCGAGATTCTGCGCAATTTCGGAGTCCGCGGGCCCATGCAGCTGCTCATGCGCCTGCGCGGCAAGGCGCGCTCGGCCAACGCCGCGGCGCCCTACGAGATACTCACCGAACTCATCCCCTACGCGGGCAAGACCGAATTCGAGCCCAACGATCAGCGGCTCGACGCCACGCCGCTCTCCCAGGACTCGGTGACGGGACAGATCTCCCACGCGGGCGACGTCGATTGGTACCGGATCGAAGCGGCCAGCGGCACCCGCCAGCTGCTTTCGGCCCGGCTCGGGGCCCTGCCCGGGATGGACCTGGAACTGCGCTTGAGCGATGAGTTCGGCGCGGCCCTGCTCACGATCGACAACATGGGGCGCGAGGCGCCCGAGACCTTGACCGGCCTCGGGCTCTCCGGGACCACGGTGTACCTGACGGTCTCCGAAAAGGGCCGCAAACTCGCCGATGAGAGGAAGTTTTACACCCTGGAGCGAGTCCTGACGACGGCCATCGGCGGCTTGGAGTACGAGATCAACGACAGCTCGCGCACTCCCCAGGCCATTAAGGTCGGCGAATCCGTGGACGGCTACGCCGCGCCCAAAGGCGACGTGGATTTCTACGAGTTCAACGTCTATCAGAAAAGCCGCATTTCGATCGAGACCACCGGCATACTCAACGTGCGCTGGTCCGTGACTCTCTTCGACCAGGAATACCGGGAGCTCAAATCCCAGACAGCCGGGAAAGCCGGCGAGCCGGCGCTCCTGGAACTCGACCTCGAGCCCGGAACCTACGCCCTGCGCCTCGCCCCGGCCGACCCGGCGCAGAACAACGTCCGGGACAAATACACCCTGCGGGTGAGGGCCCGGTGAAACGGTGCATCGGGGCGGCCCTGGCCCTGTGGGCGGCGGGATGCGCCTCCCGCACGCAGGTGGTCGCCCCTCCCGAAGCCCCCCCGCCGGCGGTGGCCAATCCCAACATCGAGGTCCTCGTCCTCGAGGTCGTCGAAACCCGCGAGGAGGACACCCTCGCCTACGTCAAGGTCTTCGCCGACGGCGCGCCCGCGGGACAGACCACGGCGGGCCCGCGCTCCTCGGAGCGGCGCTGGCTGGGGCGCCTCCCCGCCGGCAACCGCCTGCTGCGTTTCGAGGTCTGGGAAGTCGGCCCGGCCGGCGACGCCCAGGCCCTCGCGGAGCCATGGCAGCCGCGCGAGCGGTTCGTGCGGGTGGAGGAAGGCTCGTTGACCCGCGTCCAACTCAAGTTCTGGGATAAGGGCCGCCGCAATTCCCTGGACATCTCCCGCCAGCCCGCGCCCTAGCGTGGGGTATTACTATGGGGTCACATCCTGACATCTGACAAACTTCTAGAGTTTGTCAGATGTCAGGATGTGACCCCATGATCGCCTCTTCGACCGTTCCCAGGGCCAAATGCAGGTCGAAGACGGCCCGCTCGCGCTGGAAACGGGCGGCTGAAAGCGCCGCATCGGCCGAGGTCAGGGAGGCCGCCGCCTCGCGCAAGGCCAAGGCCGGCTCCAGGCCGGCCTCGTGGCGCGACCGGACGGCCTCGTAAGACTCCCGCGCCGCGGCCAACCGGCTCTCCAGCGCCGCGAGCCGTTCCTGGGCCGAGAGCGCCGCTTCCCTCGCCGCGATGGCATCCACCGCGGCCAGGTCGCGCGCCTCCTCCAGGCGCGCCGAGGCCGCATCGGTTTCAGCCCGAGCCCGGCGCACCCCCGCCAGACGACCCCCGCCTGAGAACAGCGTCCATCGCACCTCGACAAAAGCCGAGGCCTCATCGCGAACGAACTGCATGGTCTTGGGAAACTCCGCGGCGCGGCGCAGCGATCCGCCCGCGACCAACGCCGGCGCCAGGCCCCCGCGGGCCGCGCTCTCTCCCCGGCGCCGCGCGGCGAGTGAGCGCCGCGCCGATAGGACGGCGGGCGCGGCCTGCTGGGCTGAAGCGAGCATCTCGCCGCGAGGCACGGACAGGGGCGGGGGCGCGGCCAGGCCCTCCGAAGCGCTCCAACCGGTCAGGCGCTCCAAGCGCCCCCGCGCTTCGGCCAACGACCCCTGGACCTCCCGAACGACGGCCTGGGCGCGGGCCCGCTCCGCTTCGGCCTGGTCCGCCTCCGCCTTGGGGAGGAGCCCGGCCTTGACGCGCAGTCCGGCCCCCTGGGCCTGGGCCGCGCGCCGCTCCAAGTCGGCCTCGGCTTGGCGGAGGTCCTCTCGGGCCTCGAGTACCCCGAGGTAGAGCGTCGCCGCCTCGTGGGCGATCTCCTCGCGACGCCGGGCCGAGGCGTGCGCGGCGGCGACGGCGTCCTCCCGCGCCTCGAGAGACCGGGCCCGCAGGGCGCCTCCGGCGAAGACTGCCTGCTCGAGACGCAGGGACAGCGACTCCTGCCGGTCCGGGCGGGTCCTCGGGCCTCCCTGGTCGGTGGCCCCGATGGCATGAGTCCCGGCGGTGAAATCGAGACGCGGCAGCATTTCGGCCCGCGCGGCATCGGCCCCTGCCGCGGCCGCGCGCGCGGCCGCGCGCGACCGGGAGACCCCGGGGGCCCGCGCCAGGGCGGCGCGGCAAGCGTCGGCGAGAGTCGGCGCGGCGTGGACGGCGCTCGTTTCCAAAAGGACGCAGGCGAGGGCCGGGACAACGAACCGCGAGACGGCCGTCACCGGGCCTCCACCCGCGCCTGCGCCGTCATGCCGGGCTTGAGCGCGGGATCGGCCGCGAGCACGATCTCGACCTCCATCACCTTGCCGTCGGCGCGCTCGGCCGGGTCATCCGAGGCCAGACTGCGGCGGCCGAGCATGCCCGCCGCGCGCGCGACCCGCCCGGAAAACTCGCGGCCCGGATAAGCGTCCGGCCGCACCGCGGCGCGGGCTCCCACCCGGACCCGTCCGGCGTCGAGTTCATCGACCTCGGCCCGCAGGATCAGGGTCCGGTCGTCGCCGATCACAAACAGCGCCGGAGGGCCCTGCGGTCCCGCGCTTTCCCCGGCCTCAAGAAAGGTCCGAAAGATCCGGCCGGTGAAAGGGGCTCGCGCCGTGAGCCGTCTCAGCGCGGCCGCGGCTTTCTCCGTCCGCGCCCGCCCGAGCTCAAATGCGGACTGGGCATCGTCTCTCTCCTGATCGGAGACCACCCCTTGGCGGTTAAGGGTCCGCAGACGGGCTAGGCGCGATTCGGCCTGCCGCAGGGCGGCCTCGGCCTCCCGGACCGCGGCCTCCTCCACCCCCGACTCGAGAACGGCGACCGCCTCTCCCTCCCGGACCCAATCCCCTTCGGCCCTCAGGTAGCGCCGAATCCGTCCCGGGACTTCGGCATGGACCTCCGCCTGCCGCCGCGCTTCGATGCGGCCGGTCGCCGCCACCGCGGCCGAATCCGGAGGATTCGCCCGCGGTTCAAGCCCCGGCCGCGGGGTTCGCTCTATAGGAACTCCCCGCATCCGCGTCCCCACAATAGCCCCGCCTGAAACCGCGAGCAGCGAAGCCCCAGCCACGATCCACAATCCTCTATGCGATAACATGATCGCCCTCCCTCACCCGTCCGTCCTCCATCACATACACCCGGTCCATGAACTCCCTCACGCGCGGGTCATGGGTCACGACGAGCACGGCGGCCCCGGCTTGGCGGGCCCGTCGCGTGAGCAACTCCATGACCGCCCTCCCGCTCGCCGCGTCAAGGGCGGCCGTCGGCTCATCGGCCAGGATGACGCTGGGTGAACCCGCCAAGGCCCGCGCGATGGACACGCGCTGTTTTTGGCCCCCGCTCAAGTCCTCCGGCAGGAAACCGGCGCGGTCCAGCAAGCCGACCGCGTCGAGAGCCCTAAGGCTCTCGACGCGGGAGGCCGTTAGACTCAAACCCCGCAGCCACAGTCCCGTCTCGACGTTCTGCCTTGCCGTAAGCGCCGGGAATAGATTGAATGACTGAAAGACGAACCCAATGTGCCGTCGTCGGAGCTCGGAGAGCTCCGAGGACTTGAGGCCACGCAATGACCGTCCCGCTATGAGTATCTCTCCTCTTGTCGTTGTGAGCATCGCTCCCAGCATCGACAGCAGCGTGGTCTTGCCCGATCCCGAAGGCCCCATGATCGCGGCCAGCTCGCCGGACGCCACGCCGAAGGAGGCCCCGCGCACGGCCTCGACGATTCCGGGACCCTCGCCGTAGCACTTCCAAGCGTCGCGCGCCTCCAGTATCGACTCGGTCATGACTTGAACACCAGCGCCGGATCCAGAGCCAAGGCCTTGCGGACGCTCACGACCGCCGACGTCAGGCACAGCGCCACGGAGACGACGAACACCGCGCCGTAAAGCCACGACGGGATCACGACGGTCAACCCCCAATGCTCCAAGGCTCGCGCCATCCAGCCGACGCCGGCCAGACCCACGAGATAGCCGAGCACCGCGCTGGCCGCGGCCTGCACCCACAGGATGGTTCGAACCTCGCTGTTGGACGCGCCCAGGGCCTTGAGCGTCGCGTACTCGCGCAGGTGCTCCATGGTCGCGGCGTAGATGGTCTGCCCGACGATGGCAAAGCCCACGCCCAGGGCCAACGCCGTCATCATGAGGAAGCCGAAGCCCATCCCGGTCTGGACGGTCCAATAGAGGCGGGTCCGGCGGCTGTATTCGGCTCGGGTCAAGACGTCGACATGGGGCAGCCTCTCGGCGAGCCGCCGCTTGAGCTCGCCCGCCGGGACGCCCGGCTCGGCGCGAACGAGGATGAAGACGGTGCTGTGCCGGCCGATGTAGGAGGCCAGGCGCTTGGCGTTCTCATAGGAGGTGAAGACGTAGGGGGCGGTGGTCATGGACTTGATCCCGCGGGTGATTCCCACGACGCGCACCTCCCGGCCCATGATCTCCACCCGCGAGCCCATCCCGAGACCCCCGAGCCGCTTGCGCCCCGACTCGTCAACGATGATGGAATCGCCGCCCAAAACGCCCCAGAGGTCCCCGGAGAGAAAGCCCCGCGGCTCCCCCCACCCCGGATCGCGCGAGGGGTGATAGCCGATGATCTCGACCTGCTCGGTGCCGCCGGTGGGCATGCGCATGAAGGCCCACGCGAAGATCAAGGTCCGGGCCTCGCGCACTCCCGGAGTCGAGCGGACCTTGTTGAGGTAGCGCTCCGGGAAGGGCCGCGACCAATCGAAATTGGGGGAGTCGCGGCTGACGATCCAGACGTCGGACTCCGTGCGGTCGATCATTCCCGAGGCGTTGCTCATGAACCCCAGGTACATCCCGCCCTGGAGAAAGACCAGCAGGATCGCCACGGTGATGCCGGCCAGGGTGATGGCGAAGCGCACCTTGTCGTAGAGGAGGTTGCGCAGGGCGATGAGGGCCATCCCCGCATGGACTGACATATCAGTCTACTGCCCACGCAAAAAAAATCACCCGAGCCACCCCTTGGCCTTCAGGCCGAACTCGATGAAGCCGATCCACTGGTCCGCGACCCGCTCGATGTCGGCGTTGGGATCCGGGATGATGTAGCGCAGGACCACGTTGATCATGATGCCGCAGAAGGCCATTTGGAGGAAATTCGGATCGAGATCCCGCCGGACGAAACCCACCTTCTGGAACCTCTCGATGGACTTGCGCCAGTGCTGGAAGCAGGACTCCATCATCTCCAGGCAGCGCTTCTCGTACTCCGGCTCGATGGCCATGGCCTCGCGGAATACGACCTTGGAAAGCTCCCTGTTTTCCTTATAAAAGCGCAGCCACTCCAGCAGGGATTGCCGGATATTGGCGCGGGCGCTCAACGGGTTGCCGTAAGAGCGCGCGACCTCCCGGGCCACGACCCCGCGGAACAGATCGATGTAGCGGTCCATGACCGCGTGAAAGACGTCGAGCTTGGAGTCGAAGTAGAGGTAGAAGGTGCCGCGCGCGACATCGGCCGCCTCGATGATGTCGGTGATGGAAGCGCTGTTGTAGCCCTTCCGCGCGAAGACCTTGACGGCGGCGTCCACCAGCTGGATGCGGCGGACTTCCTTGTCGAGAACCGTTCGGGTCATAACTAGACTGATGTGTCAGTCTAATTATAGGGTACGGCCGCGATTTTGTCA
This sequence comes from uncultured Elusimicrobia bacterium, assembly GCA_964374095.1. GTDB lineage: Bacteria > Elusimicrobiota > Elusimicrobia > UBA1565 > UBA9628 > CAYJXJ01. Next base: position 7,983 of record CAYJXJ010000091.1, on the reverse strand, counting down.
AGGGGATGATTCTCCATGCCGGCTCTCGGTGCCAGGCATGCAGAACTCCGCCCGGGCGGAGTTATGGGAGCGGAACTCCGTGCCGGGGCGGACCGGGAGTAAATTCAGATTGCGGCGAGCGCCCATCGGGTTCGTCAACTCTCCGCCAGGCGCGCCTCCAGCCACCCCGCCACGACCCTTGCGAGCCAGGGCCTGCGATCGAGGAAATCATGCGCCGCGCCCCGCGCGATGACGAGGCGCTTGGGGGGCCGCGCCGCGTCGGATATCCTGCGGGACACCGCCGGAGGCACGGTCTCATCGCCGTCCCCATGAACCAGGAGCAGGGGACGCCCCAGCCGGGCGGCGCTGCAAGCGGGATCGCGGCGGGTGACGGCGCCGACGAAATCCGCGCGCAGCCGCCTCAAGTCGCCGACCCTCAAGGCCTTGGTCATGCGGCGCAGGCGCGGGAGGGTGCAGGACGGCGCCATTTCGGGGCCGCCGACCGGCGCGACGGCCGCGACGGCGCGCACCCGGGGATCCAGGGCGGCGAGATGAAGCGCGGCCCAGCCGCCCATGCTGAAGCCGAAGACCGCCAAGCGCGCGGGGTCCACGAAGTCAAGCCGACGGAGGAAGCCCAATCCCGCCCGCCCCTGCTCGGGAAGGTCGCTAAAGCGATAGCGGCCCGAACTCCCCCAGGCCCCCCGGAAATGCAGGGCGAAACTCGCGATCCCCCGGCGCAGGAGCTCCATCTGAATATCGACGTTCTTCTGGGTCCCCGGAAATCCGTGCAGGAAGAGGACCGCGGGGACCCGCCCGCGGGAAGGACCCGGAGAATTGAGTATGCCCACCAGCGGCACGCCCCGGTAGCGGATGATCTCGGCGGTGCTTCGCATCAGAAAAAGCGGCGTTCTCCCGCCGCTGGAACGAGCGGGAGACACGAGACGCCCGCGCCCCCCATTTATTTGGAGGCGCCGGTGCACGCGGGAACTCGCCCCCTAGGGCCAGATCCGCGCGTATCGCCGCTCCGGCCCTCGGTGGAGTTCCAACGGGGACGTAGAGCGGCGCGGGATTTCAATCCCGCGCGCACGACTTCTCGGCGCGGAAGCGCGCACCCGTCTCGGCGAGACACGGCTGCGTCTGCTCATAGTTCATAGTGTAGCCCCGGGACGGAAAAAGTCAAGGGCTCCTAATTATTGGCGGCGCAGGCGCGCAGGGTGAGGACGAAACCCTCCGCACCGCGTCCGACGGCCCGATCCAAGGAGACCTTATAGTGGCCCGCGGCAACGGTGAGGGTGGGGACCAACGAGGCCACCCCGAGTTCCCGCAGGGCGGAAACCACGATTCGCCCGCTGGGACACCGCAGCCTGGTCGTGCCGCGGGCCGAGACCAGAAAGCCGGCGACGGGGACCTGCCTGCGGCCAGACGTACCCGCCTCGGCCAACCTCAATTCCACGCGGTGAACCCCCGACCCCGGACGCCAAACCAGCACGGCGCCCTCGCCCCCGCGGTGCCGCCAATACTGCTCGAAGTTATCCTCGGCGCGGCGCCGGTCGGCTTCGCTCCATGCGCCCGAGGCGGCGTGGGAGGCCTCCGCGGGGGTCCCCCAGGAATCGGTAAGCGCCTTTTGGTAATGACCGGCGACGTTGGCCGGAGACTCCTGATCGAAGACCGCGAGCATGGCGTCGTCGGTTCGCACGACGGCCCGCCCCACCACATTGGCCTTGGACATGAACGATTCTACCACTTATGAAACCGGCCTTGCCTGTCGTGTTGCCGACTGAGTATGATACCCGTTCATGCCGGCCAAGCCGTCAAATCTTCCCCTCTGCCCCGGTTGCGGCTCCCAACTCGATCCGGTTTGGACGGAATGCCCCGTATGCCTGCGCCCGCGCACCCGCAAGGAAGTCTTCCGGGCCCTTCGCGGCGAGGAACCCGACGGCCCAAAGGGAGAAAAACGCATGTCTCCCTTCGTAATCTTCCTGACGCTCCTCACCGGCCTGGGCGCGTTCGGCTATGGCATTTTCCGGGTGGACCTGGGGAGCTTCATCTCTACCGGTGAGCCGCCCGCCGACCCCGCCGCGTCCTCGATGACGGCGCCCGCCACTCGGAGCACCGCCGCGGCCGTCACCCCGGACCTCCTTGAGTCCACCGCGACTCCCTCCGCGTTGAACCCGTTAGGCGATCCCGCGCCGCCGCCGCGCGCGGAGTCCCGCTGGATCATCCGCGGAAAAGCCTACGACCTCCTGAGCCTGCGGCCGGTCGCGGGAGCGCTCATCACCTTCATGGACCGCCATACCGCGCGGCGGGTCTCGGTCCATTCCGGGAAGGACGGACGATTTTCGGCGAAGCTCCCCCCGCTGCGCGAAGGCGGCTACGAGGTCCGGGTGCGCGCCCGGAATTACCACAAGAACTTCCTCGATGAGGCGGAACCCCCGTACCACGCTCAAGGCCGGCAGCGCCGCGAGGAGGCCCTGGAACTCTTCCGGAACTCGGACGTGCTTCACGTTCCGATCCTGCTCACCGGAGGGCAGCCGGAGCTCGAGTACAACGTCGTCCTCGCCCCGGAATTCTAGCGCGCCGGCGCCTCCATGAATTGGAAGCGCAGGGCGCGCTAGGCCCTCCGGGCTCGATCGCCTAGGCCGACATCCGTCCCGGGCCTGGGACCAAGGACCCGCGGCCGGGAGGCCGATTCGTGGCATGATATCCTCCATGAGACTGAAAGTCCTCAGCCTCCTGATCGCGGCCGTCCTGGTGCTCGAGGCCCCCCTCGGCGGCTACCAGGTTCTGGCCCAAACCATCGCCACCCGGACTCCCGGACCCAACGGCGCCCCGTCGCTCGGCAATCCCGGGAGCCGCGGCCCGGCCGGCCAATCCCCCCTTTCCTCGACGATGCGCCTCAACACGGGGCCGTCCCTGACGCCGATGAATCCCGCGCCATCAGTGGCCGCCAGGCGGGACGGAGATGTCCCCCCCGGCCTTTACCCCCTTGCGGCGGGCATTTTCCCGGTCGCCGCGGGACCCGCCGTGGGCCGGCCGGCGGCCCGATCCGAGGGCTTTAAAGCAGGGGCGCGCCCAGTCCCCCCCGCACGCCCGGCCGAGGCCCTCCTCAAGGAAGACGCGGCCTCAATGGCGGGGCCGGACCAAGCTTCCCCGCTCCCTGTGGGGACTGTTCTGGGGACACCACATCCTGACCATCTTCGGCATCAACTTCCACATGCTCAGCCAGCCCTTCCTCGTCATGAGCACGCTGGGCAAGGGAAAGGCCCTCATGGGCGTGGTCCGCAACATCCACATGGGCTCCATGTCCTTCGTCAACCTCCTGCCCGTGGGACTGCTCATCGACAAGACCGACTTCCGGATCTTGTTCGTCGTGACCTCTCTGGCGCGGGCACTGCTGATGGGGGCCATCCCGCTCCTGTTCCTGGGCGGGCACCTGACTTTCGGCGTGCTCTTGGCCATCGTGGCCCTCAACCCGTTGTTTCAAAGCACGATGATCGTGGCCGACAGCGCGGCGCGCAAGGCCTTCCTCGGCAAGGATGAGAAGCTCAACAAGGAGGCCACCGCCACTCTCTCCAAGTGGGACTCGGTGGCCGGCATGATTTTCCCGCTGGCGGCCGGCTGGGCCATCGGAGCGCTCGTGACGAGCTTCGGCCTGGGTGGCTACGCCATCGCCTACGGCGTTTATAGCGTGCTCCTATTGGCCTCGATCCCGATCTACTGGTTCATGGTCCGAGATCCCCGCGACCCCGCCGAATTGGGCTGGGCCGGATTCAAGGGCTTCCTAAAGGGAACCGCGAAGTTCGTCGGCGACATCCTCACGGGGATCATCCTCGGAATACCGAAAGTGTTATGGTGGGCCGCCGCGGGACTGGCACGGATCATCGGCCGCGGGCCCATGGCCGCGGTACATGCCTTCATGGGACTCTTCTCCTTCAACACCCTCCGGCAGGCCAAGGCCGCGGCCCCCGCCGCCGGCTTCAAGGAACGCCTCGCCCAATTCTTCGACAAGTACGAGGCGATGCAGGGCATATCCTACATCCTGCGCAACAAGACCCTCTCCCTTCTGATGCTGGTGGGCGCCATCGAGGCCTTCCTGGCCGACGCCATGCCCATGGTCGTGCTTCCCAACTTCATCACCGACGCCATCGGGGAGGCGCCGGTCGGACCCCATCTCCTGGCCCCCCTCCTGGCCACGGCCGGAGGCATATTCGGAATCATGATGGCGGCGGAGTATCTTGGGCGGTTCCTGTCCTCCTGGCGGATGGAGGGAGACAAGGGCGACAAACTGATCGCCCGCTGGGGCCACGGCCGGTTCTACCGGATCGCGGCCGTGGCGTCCCTCTCCTTCTGGTTCATGTGGCTTTTCCCCGCGCTCCTGGCGCCCGGGATGTTCTGGGTCAACCTCGGGGTCGTGATGGCGGTGCAGTTCGTCCTCCAGCTCGCCCACGCCCCGGTGGGCATCGTGATGGCGCCGGTCGTGCGCAAGGAGATCCCGGACAAGATCCTCGGCCGGGTGGACAGCGCCTTCAACATGGTGGACCTCTTCTTCTCGGCCGGCGGCGCGCTCCTGGCCGGGATCGTGCTCGATTTCCTCAACATCAACACCGCGATGCTCATCATCGCCATCGCCATCACCGGCACCGCGATCCTCGAGTGGATGGTCCCGAAGTGGATCTTCCCCGACGGCAAAAGGCCGGCAAAGACCCCGGCTCCCGGCCCCGAAACCGGCGGGCCAACCGCCTGGCGCTCCAGCGCGATCCCGGTCTACGCCTAGGCCGCCGGGCCCGGGGCCGCGTCGTGAAGCGCGGCTGAGGCTGTCGATCGGTCGCCGGCCACAAGGCGTGGCGCCTCCACCGGTGGAGGCGGCCGCCTGAGTTGGCGCAACAACCTGTCGCTGCCAGGCGCCATCCTTTGGGGAGGCGCGGCCGGCCTACTTCCAGTCCAGGCACTCCCCGTCGCCCGGGCCGGTCAGGTCCTTGGCCAGGCACGCCTCGAGCCCGTCTCCCTTCTCGTCCGGGAAGCCGTAGCCGCAGCGGTAGCGCCGGCCCCCGCGGTAGAGGATGAAGAAGGGGCTGGACTTGGCCCCCTCCTGGCGCCGCAGTTCGTCCATCTCCCGCGGCTCGTTGGGTCCCCACCAGGACTTGTAGACGGCGATGTTGGGGTTGCGGTCGGCGACCGCCTTGAGGGAGCCCAGCAGCTCTAGCAGCAAGCAGTCCGAGCAGGCCTTGTTGCCGAACTTGACCAGCACGGTGGTTTGGCGGGAAAGGTCGCAGGCCTTCGCCTTGAAGTCGGCGGTGTCCTTGATGGTGTGGGCTTGGCTCCAGGCCTTGGTCTTCTCGTCCTGGCTGATGTCCTTGAGGTCGGGATAGGGGTAGTCCGCGCGCTTCCACTCCCGGAGCTTCACGGAGAGCAAAGTCCCCTTCTGGATGAGCTTCCAGGCTTGGACCCGGTCCGCGGCCTCGCCGCTTTCCAGGGCTTCGACGTACCAGCCGGCAATGCCCCGCAGGACTCCCGAGAGTTCCGCGCCGCTGAGCCTGCGGTCGCGCTCCCCGGCCAGCCCGTCGAAGTACCAGGCCAGGGCGTCGAAGAAAGCCTTGGGCCGCTCCTCCTCCGGAAGCACCGGGTCCAGGATCGCGGCGCGGAGGGAATCCCCGGAAAGCCTCCCCTCGTGGTAGGCCTTCAGGATAGCCTCGTCGGTCCATCCGCCGCCGATCAGTTCCTCGGCGGCCGCCGCCGACGCCGCGCGCGCCTCCCGCAAGCCCGCGGACACGGCCCGCGCGTCCCGCATGGCTTCGGCGAGGACCCTCCCATCGGCGGCCCGCGCATCCGAGCCCGCGGCCAAGAAAACGGCCGCCGCAAGAACGACTCCCCGCCACGACCGCACCGACACGCATCCCTGATCCATCGCAGACTCCTCGGGCACCCGCAGAAGGAGTCTAGGTCCTGCGGCGATGTTGCGGCAGGGCCTGGGGACCCAGGCGCCGATGGGCCTATGGCCCTAGGATGCCGGCCCGAAGGCAACCAGGCTGGGTGCCACCGCTTTCCGATGACGACCCTACGCACACCGGGCGCCGACAGGCGCCCAGTGCCAGGCGCCATGAGGAACCTGTGTCGGCGCAAGGCAGCCTCGCCGGGACACGGCGAACGCCCTGCCGGGCTCTACTCGTTGTCGAAAGGCCGGGGCGGCGGGGAGTCGTCGCCCTCGCGCCGGATGCGCTCCTTCTCCGCCTCGAACTTCTCCATGGTCTCGCGCTTCTGGCGCTCGAGGATGTCGCCGGCCCCTTCCAGGTAGCGCTTGAGGCGCTCGGCCTCGGCGGCCATGCGCTCCTGGGCGGCTTTGATCGGGTCCTTTCCGGCGGCTTCCTTCTTGAGGCTGGTCTTCCAATGCTTGAGGACCTTCCCGTCCTCGCGCCGCGCCTCCAGCCTCGCCCCGCAGCAGGGGCAGTCCACGTAGATCGTGTCTTGCATGGGTCTCCGGCGGTATTATACCATGGCCGCCGGGGCCCAAAGCGGGCCCCGGCAACTGATCCCGGGAGGCTTTCTCATGAACTTTTGCGTGCCGGTCGTTATCGCCTTCTTGGCCGCGGCTCCCGCTTTGGCCGCGGAGGCCCTGCCCGAAGATCAGAAGGTCTTCTACGCCCTCGGCATCGCTATGGGCCAAAACGTCGGGAATTTCTCCCTCACCTCCGCCGAGCTCAAGACCGTCGTCCGTGGACTGACCGACCAGGTCGAGGGCCGCAAGCCCCTCGTGGACATGGCGGCCCATGGGCCCAAGATCCGCGAGTTGGAGACCTCGCGCCGAGCCTCCGTCATGGACAAGGAAAAGAAGCGCGGCCAGGACTACGCCGACACGGCCGCCAAGGAAAAGGGCGCCGAACGCCTCGCCTCGGGCCTGATCTATAGGGAGCTTGTGCCCGGAAACGGCAGGTCCCCCGCGGCCACCAACACCATCAAGGCCCATTACCGGGGGACCCTGATCGACGGCGCCGAATTCGACAGCTCCTACAAGCGCGGCGCTCCGACGGAGTTCCCCCTGAACGGCGTCATCCCCTGCTGGACCGAAGGCCTCCAGCGCATGAAGACCGGCGGCAAATCCCGCCTGGTTTGCCCGGCCGCGATCGCCTATGGCGACCGCGGCGCTCCGCCCAACATCCCGGGAGGGGCCACCTTGGTCTTCGACGTGGAGCTGGTCGAAATCGTGAAGTGAACATCCTTCAGATTCGGGAAGGCCCCTGCCGGACCTACCTGCTGCTCTCCGAAAAGACCCGGGAGGCGGTCCTGGTCGATCCCCTGCTCGAACAAGCGGACGGCTATTTGGAGACTCTGCGCCGGGAGGGCCTGACCCTGCGCCTGCTCATCGACACCCACACCCACGCCGACCACCTCTCGGCCTGCGCGGCGTTGCGCGACCGCACCGGCGCGGACTACCTCATGCACCGCGCCACGCCGGTCTCATGCGCCACCCGGCGCGTGTCGGACGGCGAAACCGTGGGCCTGGGCGACCTGACGATCCGCTTTCTCCACACCCCCGGCCACACCGCCGACAGCCTGACGCTGTCGCTCGGAGACCGCGTGTTGAGCGGGGACTTCCTTTTCATCGGCTCTTACGGCGCCGGACGGCTCGACCTCCCGGGCTCGGACCCCTCCGTCCATTTCGACAGCCTCGCCAAGCTCGACTCGATCCCGGACTCCGCGGTCCTGCTTCCGGCGCACGACTACCAGGGAAACCAGGAGTCCACCATGGGCGCCGAGAGGAAGGCCAACCCGGTCCTCGCGCCCCGAGGCCGCGAGGAATACCTGCGCTGGTGGTCCGAGCGGCAATTCGGCCCGGCGGACTGGATGATCGACGTGGTCAAGGCCAACGCCGCCTGCACGCGCGATCCCCGGGCCGTCGCGATCCCCAAGGAACAGGCGGCCTGCGCCTGCGCCGCGGCGGGGGCGGGGGGGGCGGCCCCCCCCCCGCTTTGACCCGCGCCGGTTTGGGGGCAGCCTCTCACCCACCCC
>CAYJXJ010000090.1:0-17804 GCA_964374095.1 uncultured Elusimicrobia bacterium | reverse complement strand
CGCTCTTACCGGGATCTGGAGGAGGCGGTGATCCATGGCGCGGTCAAACGCATCCGCCCGAAGATGATGACGGTGGCGGCCATGTTCATGGGGCTTCTGCCGCTGATGTGGTCCTCGGGGACCGGGGCGGACATGATGAAGCGCATCGCCGCCCCCATGGTGGGTGGGATCTTCACGTCGTTTCTCCTTGAACTTTTGGTGTATCCCGTTTTGTATATATTGTGGAAGTGGCACGGCGAGATGCGCGGCGGCCGGTTGGAGCCCGCCCGCGTCCCGATGGCGGTTTGATGGGGCCCTTGACAATTCGCGCAATCCGGCTATACTGATGAAAGGATTTCGAACCTGAGACAAGAAATGTCAGGACCGCGCCCGTCGCGATGCGACGGGTGTCGCGTTTTAGGGGGTTGGCGGCCTAGGCCGGCCCCCGCCCCGGGTCACGGGTTGGCGAGGGCTTCCCGAATGTAGGGGAGGGCGAAATCGAGCATTGCCCGGCGCCCAATCTCGGGACGCGGCTCCGGGATCTCCAGATAATACGAGCCGGGGGAGAGGCGCTTGAGGCGGATGGAACTGGGAAGCGGGATGTAGCCGAGGGTGACGCCGAGCTGGGGGGCGTCCGGGGCCTTGGCCCTCTCATAAAAGGGCGTCAGAAGCGCGCCGACAAAGGCCTCGCCATAGCCCGCCAGAACCGGCGGCCAGAAGTCGCGATGAGCGAAGACCTCCAGGTTCGGCGGCCAGCCCGGGGCCTTCTGGGCGGCGGCGATCCGGTCGGCTCCGTGCGCCGACAGCAGGGTGGTCAGCTTCTCGGCCTCGTGACCGAACTCCTGCTTGATCCACGCGCTGGCACGGCCCAACGTCTTGACGAAATCCTCGAGGTCCCGCTGGCGACTCCGGGAGATGCGGACCCAGAGACCGGCGGCCTCGGGGTCGTCGTAGTACGAGGAGTTGCGCGCCAGAGGGTCGTCTCGGGCCTGCCTTGCGACCGTGGCGAGGAGCAGGGTCGCCTGGCTGACGCGGAAGTCCACGTTGCGCCGGACCGCGGCGGCGTGGATGAGGAGCATCCGTTCCAGATGGGCGACCAGAGCCGGGGTGACCCCGCCCGTGGCGCCGTCGAGCTCGGCCGGCGGGATGCGGCGGAGAAGCTCGCGGACCACCTCGGGTCCGGGCCGGGGCTGGACCTCGACGGTTGCCCAACCCGGCAGGGGCGGCTCGCGGCGGTCCGGGGGATGGGAGAAGGCCCACCTCTCGATGGCGCGGGCCGATTCCAGGAGTTCGCCGGGCTTGAGCACCAGGTAGCCGCCTCCCGGCAGGAGAAGCACGAAGTCGCGCAGGGACTCGAGCTCCCGCAGCCGCAAGGCCGACATCAAACCCTGGGGATCGAGCCGGGCGGGGATGGTCTCGGCGCCGGCGCGGCACAATCCATAGAAGGCCTTCAGGGTCTCCGGCGTCTCTACCGGGCCGAGGAGCCGGCGCGTCCAGCCCGCGACATCGGCCGTGTTGTTGCGCCGGCCCAGGAAGTCCACGCCGAGGAGGAAGCGCTGGTCATCCTTGGAGCCGCGGGACTCGCTGCGTTCGTAGCTCAAATAGAAGGAGACCGTTTCCGAGGGCGACCAAAACACCTGGGCCCCCGTCGCGTCTCCTTCCCGGGAAAGGGGATCGCGCCCGGTGATGCGCTTGTAGGCCATGGCCCCGAGGGAGGAGCTTCCCGTCCCGTGGAAGAGGCCCGCGCGGAACTCGGTCTCGAAGACCCCGCCCTCGGCGTGCCAGCCTTGGATGGCGGTGAGGCCCCAACTCGTCCCGGACGAGAAGGGAAGCTTGCCCCAGAGGCCGATCTTGGCGCGCGGCACGGCGTCCTTGCCCAGCCCGGAGGAGCGGTACTTGGCGTGGGCCTCGACGCCGAGCGAACCGCCTAGATAGACCGGCGCGTCGCCCAACTGGAGGGAGTGTCCCAGTCCCGCCTCGAACTTGATCTTGGTGAACCCGCTCTGGCGGAACTTATAATAGTACGGGCGGTTGTCCTTGTCCCCGGTGAAGTTCTTCTCGCCGAGGACGAAGTTCCACTCGCGCGTGTTGAACTTCGAGTCGAACATGGCGCGGCCGGCGAGCTTGAGGAGGTCCTTGTCCCCTTCCAGGAGGGAGCGCAGTATGTCCCGCGTCATTCCCCGGCCGGACTCCTCCAGCCGGTGGATGTCCTTCATGAAGATCACCCGCGGGTCGTCCCCCGGGTTATTAGGGATGTAAAACATATGGTCGTTGTCGGGGGTCGGGTCGTTGGGGTCCGGGAGCTGTATTAGGAACAGGCCGCCCTCGATGTAGTACTTGCGGTAGAGGTTCTTCTCGAGCGATTCGAGTCCCTTCTTGATCCAGGCGTCGGTCCGGTCGCGGCCGAACCAGTCGATGGAAAGGCCGTAGGCCAAATCGAGCGGGCAGAAGCCGAATTCCGGGAGGGCCGCGTGCCGGCCGCGGGAGGGAAGGGTCCCGTCGGGCAGCGGCCCCAACTCGGTCGAATCCGGAGGCGGCAGGGTTGGGGGGACGTCCTGGCCGAAGGCGGCCGAGCCCGCGAGGACAAGAGTCAGGCCAAGAGTCATGGGGTGGCGGTGGGTCCCAAGGCCCCTATTATACCACGGGGTTGCCGACGTGGGACCGCGGCGTAACGACGTAACGACGTGGGCCTTGACAAAATGGGATATGTCCTCTATAATCCGGGGGTCCCTAAACGCCGAGGGTCATCTCGCCGCATTGGAGAGTATGAAAACGACTCGGCGTTATTTTTTTAGCGTCATCGTCCCGGCTTTCGCCGCGGCCGGGCTGGTCCTCGTGGGGCTTTCCGGCCCCCGCCCCGCGGCCGCGACCCAGGCCGTCACGCGACCCGCCGTCGCGTCGCAGGCCATCACTCTCACCTTGGCCACCGGGGCCGAGGCCCTCAACTATAACCTGTCCTGGACGGCCATCACGGTCGTCCCGGCCGCCAGCTTCTACTACCTGGTCAGCTCCACCTTCGGCCTCATATATCCGTTGAACACCACGACCAACGGCCTGGGGACCTACGTCACCTCCACCGCCACGACCGAGTCCCTGTTCTTCGAAAAGACATCCGCCGTCATAGGCAACATCGGCCCCGGATCGCGCTGCTTCATCGTCGAGGCCTCGACCAGTCCGGCCATGGACCCCTTGTACGGCCGCTCGGGCGAGGCCTGCCATTCCTTCTTCGGGGCCACGGGCGCCTCCGAGATTCCCACCGTCGACCGCGTGGACGGGGAGGGGGGCCAGACCGGCTTCGGCCAGATTTGGAGGTTCACCTACTTCATCGACCGCGACGCGCTGGTGAGCCTGCGCATATTCCAGGCCACCAGCACCCTCGTCCAGACCGATTCCAAGGGCTTCGCCGTGATGTCGGACCGCAACAAGACCGGCCTCCCGGAGTTCCTCCTCGGCGGCAATCCCGCCAACCCCACCGAGTTCGAGGTCCTGTTGAGCACCTCGATCATCAAGACCGTCACCGACAAGGTGCCCCGCTCCGGGGAGCGCAGCGGCGCGAGCGTCTCCAACACCGAGACCTGGGACATGCGCGACTCCTCGGGAGCCGTGGTCACCAACGGGATCTATTACGCGAATTTCTTTGTCACCTCCCCCCTGCTCACGCCGACCACGCGCTTCGCCGAGGTTTTCACCGTTCCGGTGGATACCCTGCGCATCTTGGACTTCACCACGGTCGGCATCACGCCCACCTCCGCGCTGGCGTCGATCAGGTACAAGATCACGGGCGACGCGGCGGTGCGCATCTTGATCGCCAGGCCCGGCAGGCAGTTCGCCCTGGACGCCTTCGGCACCATCCTGGCCAAATGTCCGCCCGGGGCCACGAACTGCACCGCCTCTCCAACACTCGCGGGGACCGACATCTCGACCAACTCCGTGGTCCAGATCATCACCTTCAACCGCAAGGCCGGCTCCTACACCGAGAGCTGGAACGGGCAGGATACTTTGGGGGTGGCCGTCTCCTCCAACATCTATTCGGTGGGTATTTCCGCCATCGACGGTTTCGGCAACCACGCCGTGGACTCGTCGGGCCAGGAGACGGCCCAGGCCACCACCATCCCGGTCGAGCGCGCGGCCAGCCAGACGGCCGGAGACACCACCGCGCCGGTCGTGACCGCCATCACGGTCAACGGCTCCTCGATCCTGACCGGGGTCGCGACGCTCACCGCGAGCTTCGATAAAATCGAGATCACCCTCGGCGAAGACAGCGGGACCGGCATCAACGAGACTTCGGTGGCCTTGGCCCTCGCCCCGGGCGCCGTGAGTCAGGGGGGGGCCGTCGCCATCCCGGGCACCGGGGGAACCCTCAGGAGCGTGACCTACTCCTCGGCCACGGTCCTCGCCACGACCGGGACCTACACCGTCACCGTGACCCCCCGGGACGCCTCGGGCAATTCCGCGACTCAGACCTTCAGCTTCCTCCTCGCTTCCGCGACCAGCGCCTCCACCAAGCTCAACCAGGAGCAGTTCCAGAATTCGCTCATCCCGGGACCCAATCCGGTGCGGGAAGCCCCGGCCAAGTTCAATTTCAGGCTCTCCCAGGCTTCCAGCGTGACCATCGAACTCTTCACCTTGACCGGGGAACGGGTCTTCCTCCAGACCCAGCCCTTCGCGGCCGGCGCCCAGGCCTTTGAGTGGAGCATCACCAACAGCGGCGGGAGCCGCGTGGGCAGCGGGGTCTACCTTCTGCGCATCTCGGCCAACGACGGGAGTTCGACCCTGGTCGCGACCAAGAAAATAATGGTGATTAAGTGAGGGGGCCGGCGTTACTGGCCGCCTTGCTGGTCCTAGGTCCCGCACGGGCGCGGGCCGCCGCCGGCTTGGGGACCTCGGGAGCCACCTTCCTGCGCCTGGAGCAGGGCGCGCGGCCCGTGGGCATGGGCGGGGCGTTCGTGGCGGTGGCTGACGACGGGAACTCGCTGTGGTGGAACCCCGCGGGACTGGCCCGGGCCTCCTATAAGGAAATCGCCGCCGGCCACGTGAAGTACTTCGACAATATCACCTCCGAGTTCGGCGCCATCGTCCTGCCGCTGTCTCCGACGCTGGGCACGCTGGGCGCGAGCTTCACCTACCTGAACATCCCCGGCCTGGACGCCTTCACCGCCGCGGGAGCCACCGCCGGCCGGATCACGGCCAACGGCTTTTCCGGGGGTCTGGGCTACGGACGCAAGATTCTGCCGCAGCTTTCGGTCGGGGTCAATCTGAAGATCGTCGGCCAGACCCTGCATACCCAACAGACTCGGGGCTTCGCCTCGGACCTGGGAATCCAATTCCGGCAGAGCGGGATCGGCGTGGGGTTCTGCGTCCAGAATCTCGGGCCGGAGATCAAGCTTGACGCGGGCGGCTCGGAGCCCCTGCCCCAGACCCTCCGCGGCGGGATCTCCTACTCCCCCAACGGGCGCCTGACTTTCGCCGTGGACGAGGAGAAGGCCTCGGACGGCGAACTGAAATTTCACGCCGGCACCGAATTCAAGGCCTCCCCCGCGTTCACGATCCGGGGCGGCTATGAGCAGATGAAGAGCCAGGGCGGCGGGGCGGGGTTCGCGATGGGAATCAGCTACACCACGATGCTCGGGGCCGGGGCCGGGGGGGGCTGGGCCGCCGAAGACACCCCCTGGTGGGACAAGCGCCTCGACGATATCGAAAAGCCCACGAAGCCCGAGGGGGCCTACCTCGTTTTCGCCGATTACGCCTTCATCACCATGGGCACCCTGACGGATGCCCACCGCTTTACCATCGGGGTGAAGTTCTAGGGACCGCGCCCGCGCTTGCGCTATAGAACCCGTGCCGGAGGGCCGGGGACCCGCAAGCGCGGACGCGGCCGCTAGAGCAGGAGGTAGGTCGCCAGCGAGAAGTAGACGGTGTTGCTGAGCAGGTCCGTCGTGGTGGTGATCAGCGGACCGGTGGCGGTCGCGGGGTCCACCCCGAATCGGACGAAGAGAAAGGGCTCGCCCGCCGCGAGCGTCGCCGAGGTGATGATGGCCACGAACATGGCCGTGGCCACGACCGCCGCGAACTGCCAGCCATAGCGGGTCCCGTAGAAGAGCAGGGCCGCCGTCCCCACCAAGACCCCGTAGAAGACCGCGAGCAGCAATCCCACGCCCAGTTCGCGCCGGAAGGGACGCTTCCATTTCTCCATCTTGACCTCGCCGGTCGCCAGGCCGCGCACGATGATGGTCGCGGTCTGGGCGCCGACATTGCCGCCCATGCCGGCGATGAGGGGGCTGAAGGTCGCCAGGGCGACGATCTGGGCCAGGGTGGCCTCGTAGTGCTTGATCACGCTGGAGACGATGAGCCCCCCGAAGCAGGTGATGAGCAGCCAGGGCAGGCGCAGGCGCGCCTCCTGCCAGGAGGTGCGGTCGCCGGCGCCGGGGGCCACGCCGGCCATCTTGGCGAAGTCCTCCTCGGTTTCTTCCGCGGCCACGTCGAGGATGTCCCGGTATTCGACGACTCCCATGATCTGCCCGTCTGTGCCGACCACGGGCGCGCTCTTGAGCTTGTACTTCGCGAATAGCCGAAGGGCTTCTTCCTGGTCCATCTCGGGAGTCAAGGATACCGGGGAGGAGTCCATCAGTTCCGACAAGGCCAGGTCCCGCGGGGCCACGACCAGGGCCTTCAGGCTGACGGTCCCTAAAAACCTCCCGTCGGGGCCCGCGACCATCATGAGATCCAGGTGCGTCTCTTCCAGGCGCCGCAGGCGGGTGCTGAGCTGGATGCGCTCCACGGCTTGCCGGGCGTTCCATTTGGGATCGAGCGTGACGTAGCGCCCGCGCATGAGCGCGCCGACGGTTTTGGGCGGGAACTGGAGGTAGCGTTGGACCGCCTCCTGGCCGCCCTTCTTCATGATGCCGGAGAGTTTGGCGACCAGATGGGGGGGCACGCCGCGGAGCATGCGTCCCGTGCTGGAGGGATCGAGCTCCTGGAGAAGCTCCGCCGCGTCTTCCTTCTGAAGGCCGTTCAGGAGTTCGAGCTGCTCGGGGGAATCGAGCTCCTCGAAGACCTGGATGGCCTTTTGTCGGGGAGTGATCCGAAAGATCGCGACCCGCTCCTCCGGGCTGAAGAAATCCCAGGCTTCGGCGAGATCCACGGGGCTGATCTCCCTGAGGCAGGAGCGCGCATGCACGAATTCGCGGGCCTCCAGGAGTTCCTTAAGGTCGTGGATGTAAATCTGCGCCGTTTTCATGGTTTCCGCCCGCATGATAGCACCTTGCGGGCCCAAGATTAAAGAGATGCAGGCCGGCCGGGACCCCGGCTCGCCACAGGGCCCAACCGGTCCTGGGTCCATTGATCGCGACGCCTTGGGCCCTGGGGACCTATTGATCTGAATCAACTCGTAAATATAATACGTGGCGCAATGTAGCGCGCTAGGCACCTGCGGAAAGGAAGCAACACCTTTTCCGCGGGTAGGCTCCAGAGGATTCGTCTCTTATTAAGGGGAACGATATGAGCGCGGGGTGCCGCCGGCGGATGAAATCCTGGATAGCGGGCGCGGTCTGTATTTCGATCCTGATCCCCTCCCCCGGCGGGCTGGCCGTCAGGGCCGCGGCCCAGGCCATCGCCGGATCCTCGGCGGCCGGCCGCGCCTCGTCCCGCGTCAACCCGGGGTCCCTGCGGGTGTCGGCCGGGCCGACGCACCTCCCTCAAGGCGCGCCGGGCATGGTCTCGATGGCCGGGACCCTCGGCGCATTCGCCGCGCCCTCCGTCCGGCGCGAGCCGGCGGTTCTGCCGGCTTCTGAGATCGCGGCGTTGGCCGCCCCCGGCCCGGTTTGGGCCGCGGCGCAAGACCCGGCGCACGATCCGGCTCCGGACGGCCTCCCCGGGGTCGTCGGGTCTTTGACCGCGGTCATGGCCGGCCCCTCGGAGAGAGAAGCGCGGACCGGAGCCCGACAAGAGCCGATCGAAACGCAGTCCAACGGCGCCCGGGTATTGTTCGATGGGGAGAACTCCGGAGGCCGGGTTCTTCCCGAGGCGGCCCTGGTCGCCGGGAGGGCTTCGGCCGGACCCTCCGCGCTCCGCCCGGCGCAGGCCGGCCCGCAGGCCCCGCCGGCATCCATACCCGCTCCCGCCGGGGCGCGCCTGGCCAAGGCGTGGAATCGCTGGGGCCTCGTGGGGTCGATCGGCGCCGTGGCGCTCGCCGCCATGCCGGCGAGCCTTCTGCCCATCGTCGTGATCTCGGGGGCCCTGGTCGTTTCGGTGCTGCTCCATGAGACCGCCCACATTTGGGCCCTGCGCGTTTACGGCGATCCGACTCCCCAAGCCGCGGGACGCGATTCGCTCAATCCCCTCAAACATATCGATCCCCTCGGTACCATCCTGGTCCCGGCGGCGGCTCTGGCAATTTCCCAGGCGTTGATCGGGTTCCCCATCCTGCTGGGCTGGGCGCGCCCGGTGCCCGTGGACTTCAACAAGCTTAAGGATCCCAAGCGCGACGCGGCCAAAGTCGCCATGTGGGGCCCGGCTACAAACATCGTCCTGGCCGCCGCGGCGGGGCTGGCGTTGTTGGCTCTTCCCGCCGCGGCGGCCGGGACGACCGTTGCCTTGGCGTTGTCGACGTTGTGGAAAATGAACTTGGCTTTAGCCTTGTTCAATCTTCTCCCGATTCCTTCGCTTGACGGCGGCAAGCTTCTCATTGGAGCTCTTCCCCAGCGAGCTTACGCTCGCTGGGTGCATAACCCCAACCTGCCGGCCGGCTACCAGGGCCTATTCCAGAGAATCTACGAGGGACCCTCCAACATCCTCAGCCGCTTCCACGTCCACAGCCTGGAGAAGGTCAACGGCATCACCCGCTTGGTGAGCTTCGCGGCCCTGGCGGCCTTCTACGCCGTGTTCTTCACCACTCTCCAGGTGCCCCTCTTGTTCCTGGCCCTGCCCTGCAGCTACGACTACTGGTGCATCCGGGAAAAAGTCCGATCCGAAGCCGCGGTGAAAGACCTCATGGACCTGATGAGCCAATGGGGCTCGGTGATCTCGCAAATCGCCGAGGACCTCGGGGCCAAGTCCGAGGTGAGCGCCTTCGAGGCCGAGCACGCCATGAAGAACGCCCTCGAGACCCTCATCGACCGGCTCATGGTCAAAGCGGAGTTCCGGAACCTCTCGGAAGAGGACAAGGCGCGCAAGCTCATGGAAGCCTATCCGGAGATGGCGGCCGAATACCTCAAAGACAAGGCCATGACCGAGGATGACATCGAGACGATCCTCAAGGTTCTCAAGGATTCCCGCAACGGCGTCTTCTACGAGCGTCTGGGCAAGTGGCTTAAGGACCACGACGTGTTCAAGCGCTGGGGCAGCCCCCACGCCCGCGAGAAGCTCAAGGACAGCCTGAAGGAGGCCGGGAAGGAACGCACGAAGGCCGCCGGCGGAAGCCCGGAGGCCGGGCCGTCAGGCCCTCAGGGCGGCTTCTCCCTCAAGAGCGTGGCCCTGCCTTTGCTCGTGATCGGGGCCTCCGCGGCCCTGCCGGCTCTCTCTCCCGCCTTCGTCGGGCTCGGGCTCGCCGCCGGCATTTTGGGAACCGGCCCCCAAGGAAAGATCCGCGTGATGCGGGGCCGCATGGCGGACAACCATACCCGGCTCTACGTGCGCTTCTCGCGCGGGGTGGAGGAGCGCCAGGCCTTGGAATCGCTCTCGACGCGTCTGGACGGGATCCGCCATTCCGCCGCCGTTGAGCGCGGCGCTCGAGGGGGGGTCATGGTGAGGATGGACACCATCGACCCGGCGTCTTCCTTGCGCGTCCTGCGGGCGCTGGATGAGGCGGCGGGGATCGAGAACGTCGCCGTCTCCGCGGCCGTGGAGCAGGCCTACCGCGCGGCCGGTGGCCGCGCGTCCCTCGCCCAGCCGGCTTCCGAAACCGCGGGGTTAGAGCCGGTCGGATCGCCGGCGGAGGACGCATCGCCGGCGCCCAACCCGGAGCCGGACTCCGAGCCTGCCGCCGAAGCTCCCCCCGCGCCCGAAAAACCGGTGCTTGCCGAGGGGCGCGGTCTCCTGGTGCGCTTCGCCGGAGGCACCCCTTTAGACGCCATCAAGGCCTACGGCGACCGTTGGGGCCTGCGCCTCATCGAGGCCGAGTACCGCGGGGGGCAGGACTTGGCCCTCTTCGAGGTCACCGAGGGCATCACGCCGGCATGGGTGGCGGGCATTCTCCGCGATCATCCCGCGGATCGGGGACTGATTCAGGACGTGACGCCTCTTAAGGAAGCGGCCGTTGCTCCTGAACCCGCCCCCTCCGGGGAAGGAGAACGGCCACCCTCCGGGGACATTGGGCCCATGCCCAACGCCCCCGCCCCTGCCCCGGCTCCCCCGCGCCGCGACCCGCTCGCGGCCTTCCTGCAATTCTTAAAGAACCAGACTTTGACCGACGGCAAGAGCAAGCTCAACGACGAGCAGGTCCAGCTCCTCTTCACCTATCTCAAGCCGGTCGCCGACCGGCGCGACGCCCCGAGGCCTCCGACCGTCGGCCGCATTCCGGAGATCAAGCGCTCCATCCCGATTCTCAGCTCCCCGCGGGGCATGCGCAACTCGGTGATCTACGTCGGCGAGGCCGGGGTGGGCAAGACCGCCGGCATCGAAGGCATCGGCGACCTGATCGAGGACGCCCAGCACGCCGAGACTTTGAAGGCCGCCGGCATGGTCGACTCCGAGGCCTATCTCCAACTCAAGCGCCTGTCCGGACGCTGGCTGGTATATCTCGACATCGACGGCCTCCTCGGTTCGCAAGACCCGGTCGCGACCTTCCGGGGGATCATGACCCTCGTGCCCCTATTGAACGACGGGTCGCCCCAGTCGGGCAACCGGGTGATGCTGGTCCTCGATGAGATCCATAAGCTCTTCATGGACCCGGCCGGAGTCAAGATCGCGAACCTTTTGAAGGGCCCCTTGCGCAACGGCACGCTGAGCCTACTGGCCGGCACGACCGAGAAGGAATACAAAAAATACGTAGAACCAGACGACGCCTTTCGGCGTCGTCTGGAGCTCGTGCGCTTCGCCGAGCCCACCGTCGAGCAGACTATCGACATACTCCGAGGCACCAAGAAATACCTCGAGGGCCTGCATGAGGCCTCAATCCCGGACGAAAGCCTCGTTCTCGCCGCGAAGCTCTCGCACCAGTTCGACAAGTCGAACTTCAACCCCGACAAGTCCGTCAAGGCCGTGGACGACGCGGGGGAGCTCGCGCGCCCGGACAATCTGCGGGCCGCGCTGGCCCTCGACATCCGGGAGAATTGGAGGTCCTTGCTCGTGGCCTTCAACGCCGCCCGCCAGCTCTTGATCGACAAGGCCATCCCTTCCGCGCTGGCCCTGCCGGTGGAAGCCTACAACGGCATCGCCGCGTTGGCCAAGCGCGCCGCCGATCTCTACCAGGACATCGCCGCGGTCAAGGACGGCAAGGGCACGGTGACCCCCGAGTTGATCCGGCGCGTCATCGCGGAAAAGACCGGCATCGCGGCCGGGCAGCTCACTCTGGGCGAGGAAGACGCCAACCGCTACGTCGAGATGGAGGCGGAAATCGGCAGGCGGGTCATCAACCAGGGCGGCATACTAAAGGCCATCGCCAACGCGATCCGCCGCAACAAGGCCGGGATATCAAACCCCAATCAACCCATCGCCAAGTTCCTGATGGTCGGACCGACGGGTGTCGGCAAGACCTACGTCGCCAAGGAGTTGGCGCGGTTTCTGTTCAAGGACCCGAACGCCTTCACCCGCATCGACATGTCGGAGTACCAGCAGGAGCACGAGGTGGCCCGGATGATCGGCTCGCCTCCCGGCTACATCGGGCACGGGGCGGGCGGACAGCTCACCGAGGCGATCCGAAAGCGGCCCTACTCCGTGATCCTCTTTGATGAGATCGAGAAGGCTCATCCCAAGGTCTGGGACATCCTCCTGCAGATCTTGGACGACGGGCGGCTCACCGATGGGGAGGGACGGACCATCGACTTCAAGAACACCGTCATCCTCATCAGTTCCAACGCCGGGATGTCCGCCGTGGACGGCGAGAAATTCGCGAATATGCTGGCCGGGGCGGCCACGCCGGAGGAGAAGGCCAGGGCGGAGGCCGAGTGGGACCGGGAGATCCAACTGGCGGTCAAGGAGGGCATCACCGGCGCCTTCCGGCCGGAGTTCCTCAACCGCCTGGACGAGGACCCGGACTCCAAGAACAAGTGGGTCGTCCTCAACCGTTTGCGCCTCCAGGATGTGGGGGCCATCGCCAAACTCCAGGCGGGTGAGTTCGCCGACCTTCTGAGGGAGCGCCACGAAACCGAGCTCGACATCGAGCCCGAGGTATATGACTTCCTCAAGTTCACGGGCTTCTCGCCCATGTACGGGGCCCGGCCCATGAAGGGGGCCATCGAGAAGCACATCGTCGACCCCCTGGCTAAATGGATTCTCGAGGAGTCGGTCAAGGGGAGCAAAGAGGTGCGCGGCGGCTTGATCCGCGTCACTCTCGAGGGCGGGGCCATCAGGTTCGAAGCCAAGCCCAAGCCCCCCAAGGTCGTGGAGAGGACGGGGTTGGAAGGGGCGGCCGCGGCGCTGACCCAGCGCCTCCTGGACTACGTCGAATCCATGTCCAAGCCCGAGGACGACGGGGGGGCTCCCGCCGAGCCGACCGAGGGGTTATTCGACTCTTTCATGCGGGCCGCGAACTCACCGCCGACCGCGGCGACGGCACCCGCGCCTCCGGCCGCGTTCTACGGTCCCGGAGCGCCGGCCCCGGCGGCCGGCGGGAACTGGGTGGCGGCCGTCAACGCAAAGCCCAACGGGGCGGATGCCGTTCTGCGCGGGGAGACCAAGCGCATCGTCGAAGAGGCAAGGGAGCGGGGTTGGCCGGACGATGTCCTCTCGGCCCTGCACGTGGCCGCTGGCGGGGTGGGGACGGGCTGGATCAAGCACTTCCTGCGCCAGGCCAAGGAAAGCGCCGAGCCGACCGGCAAGCCGGTCGAGTTGTCGGCCCGGGTGCAAGCGGACCGGCTCTCGGTCATCATCCACAGCCCCCACGCGCTCTCCGACAAGGAGAAGGCTTGGTTCGATCAGCATTTCACGGGCGAGCCTCCGGCGAGCTTCGCCGACGCCCAAGCCCAAGCGGACAATCTCAACCTCAGCGGGGCCGTGATCCGCGACCACAACGCTTGGGATTTATACCGCCGGCTGCGGGCGATCCCGGGCGCGCGGCTGGGCTATGCAGCCGGCAGGAACGCGAAGGGCGGCGAAGGCACGGATTACTGGATTGAATTCCGGCGTGGTGCCGCCGAGGCCGCAGGCGTCGCGGGAGATGTTTCGCCCGCGACTCCTGTCGTTAGCCCCTCCGCCCCGGCCAAGACCGCCGCGCCGTCACAGGCCCAAGAGCTGTTCCTGAAACTCCTCGAGCAAGAAAACCTCAAAGAACACGAGAAGGACGGCCCCGGCGTGAAAGTAGCCGCCGCCACCGCCTACTCCTGGATGAGCACGGCGTCGGACTTGCCCCGCGCCCGCCGCTGGATGTATGAAGGCGGCTGGGCCGTGAAGGGGCGGTCCTCCTCGGAGGTCGCGGATAGCTGGCCGCGGGCCATGGCCGCCACGCTGATCCTGGAGCGGTTCGGGAGCGCCGACGACATCGCCCCCGTGGAGATTTTGGCGCAGAAAATATCGGGCCACACTTCGCACGTCTACGTTCCCCTGCACGGGGCGGTCGCCAACGCCTTGGAGTCCCTCTACGCGCGAGCCGGGGCCGGGGCCGCGCGGGCCGCGCTCCAAGGAAGCTCCAATTCCGACGTCAAGGCCGCGGCGCGCCGCGCGCTGGGCCGAATCGGCGCCCGGGAGGATGAAGAGCGCGTTAGGGACGATGCGGACGCGACGGTCGCGATCCTCACGCGGCAGGACCCCGAGGGCCTGGAGGAATTCTACCGGGATCATTGGCCCCCCCAGCCCAATCAGGACGGCTCCTTCGCGGACGCGGCCTGGAAGAGTTATCCCAAGGAGAAGCAGCAGACCATACTGCGCCTGGTGGCGCGGGATACCCGCCGCCCTGAGAAGAACCTCGAGGTTTTGAAGGCCCTCCTCAACGGCAAGATCTCCTCCGAGCGTGAGACAAGGTACCTCGCGGCCGAGGCCTGGGCCCGGATCGTAGCCCGCGAGAACATGAGCGGCGATATCCACGGAAGGCTGCAGGCGTACTTGGAGAAGAATTCGTTGACCCATTATGGAGGGACCGACAGCTGGGCGGCCTTGCTGGCCCTGATCTACGCCCTGCAAAAGACCGGAGGCCCCGAAAGCCTCCCGGTCCTCAAGTCCTTCATGGAAACATCGCCCACCGACATCCAGGCCGCCCACGAGCAGGCCTTCTTCGAGGCGCCTATGGCCTGGGCCATGACCGTGGTGCGAAATCACCTCTTCGGGACCCTCTCTGCGCCCCGGCAGGGCCCGAGCGGGACGCAACTGTCGGTGATCCAGGAGATGCTCACTTCCAAGAACCCGATGTTCGCCACGGCCGCGATTTACGCCGTCGCCCTGGCCCAGCGCGCATCTGGGGAGGCCTCCGCCGCGGCTTCTGATAAGCCCATCCAGCCGGCTCCGGACCCGGCTCTCCCCGGCAACGGATCCGGTTCCGACTCCTCGTCGAGCGGCATGAGTTCCCTCGGGCAGGCGCGGGCCGAGATGTACGAGCGGCGTTTCTTCGGCCACGGCGGCTCCTGGGATCGCTGGCACGGCCACCTCCCCTAGGGGATCGGACAGTCGATAGTCTCGCCGCGCTCCCGGGGCGACTCGACTTCTATCGCCACGCGTTTGGGTGAGATGACGAGCTTATTCGCGAAGTAGCGGCGCAGGACCCGGACGCGGTCCGCCACCCCTTTTGCCGACGGGTCTTGGCGGAGCATGATGCGGTAGGAGTTCTGGCCCACTTCGACTCGGCGCAAGGACTCGGCCATGAGCTCCAGAAATTCCTCGGCGCCGGCCGCGAGCTTGGAAGTCTTGCCCTCGAAGACGCGGCTAAGCTCCACTTCGAGATGCCGCCCGCCCAGAGTTTCCAGGTAGGCGACCGACGCCAGAATGACGTCCTCGCTCTCCAGGTGGTAGCGTTCCCGTCCCCAGGAGGCGGTGAACTTCATGCGGTAGGGGCGGCCGACGCGGATCGCCACTGAGCCGGAAGCGCCGGTCCCGTCCCACTCCAATGTCCCGCCCACGCGCCCTTCCCCCGTCGTGTGCCAGATAGGCTCGCCGGCGCTGAGGATTTCGAAGCGCCAGAGGTTAAAATTCCGGTCCGGCCGGGGGGAGACGGCCAGATAGGGGGAGGACGGGAAGGGGCGGGCGAGGCGCTTCTTGAGCGCACCCAGCGAGATGCGGTGGATGCCGGGCCCATGCGAACTCCCCGCGATCTCGAGAGAATCGACGACCTCCGCCAGGACGGCGCGCTGGGGCGCGGGTCCGGGGACCTCGAGGCCGGGTCCGGGACCCGACTTGCCCTTGATGGTGATGTCCTGCTTGATGAGAGAAGAATCATCCGGGGCTTGGGAGCCCCGGTCCCCGGAGGGTTGGTGTTCTCCTTTCCCGGAGGGAACGCCGGCGGTCGCCAGCCACGCGAGCAGGATCAGGACGGATGTCACTTGGTCTTGGGAACCGCGCCGAAGGCCAGGCGCGTCGCGCCGGCGGCCTGGGCGGCCCGCAGGAGTTTCTGGACCTGTTGGAAAGGCACGCGCCGGTCCACGCGCAGGATGACGGTGGCTTCGGGGGAGTTGCGCAGCTCCGCCGCCAGGGCGCTGGTGAGGGTTCCGGGGCCGATGTCGCGGGAGCGCACGCTGAGTGAGCCGTTCTGGAG
The DNA here is from genome assembly GCA_964374095.1 of uncultured Elusimicrobia bacterium. Taxonomy (GTDB): domain Bacteria; phylum Elusimicrobiota; class Elusimicrobia; order UBA1565; family UBA9628; genus CAYJXJ01. The sequence goes on along the minus strand of CAYJXJ010000090.1, from coordinate 1,993 downwards.
GCAGGTGACGGCGATGGTCTGGGCCTCCTCCGCGGGCCGGCCGGCTTCCGGAAGCTCGACCGGGGTATTGGGCACCGAGAGCAGCGGCGCGGTGACGAAGAGTATCACCAAAAGCACCAGGGAGACGTCGATCACCGGGATGATGTTGACCTCGGTGACGGGCCGGGCGCCGTCGTTGCCGGAGCGCGCGCGCCGCAGGGCCGCCTTCATTGCGGTCCCGACTGAACCAGGGCCACGCTCTGGGCCCCGCAGCTCTTGAGATCTTCCATGGCGTCGACCACCAGGCCGTGGGCCGCCTCGGGGTGGGGGGCGAGAAAAACTTTCCGATCGTCGCGGGCGGAGAGTTCCCGCGTCATATGCTCGCGGAAGTCCCGGCGCTCGGTGAAGAACTTTCCGGAGACCGCGTAGCCCGAGGGCCCGAGGTCCACCACCAGGACGAGCTCGGGCGGGAGGGCGGCGGGGGCCGCGGCGGGGGCGCCCTCGGGCGCCCGGCCGGCGGTCTGCAAATGCAGGGTGGACTCCAGCCGCATCGGCGCCAGCACCAAGACGATGATCAGGAGCACCAGGGAGACGTCGGCCAAGGGGACGACGTTGATCTCAGCAGCGAGTTCGGGCTCGTCGCCTTCGCTAAGGGAGCGGCTCACTCCAGGCCGCGGGGCCGGGAGAGGAGCTCGGAAAGCTCCAGGACCCAGAGGTCGGTCGTCGTCACGCGCTCCCGTGCCGCCAAGGTGAAGTAATTATAGAAGACGGCGCTGACCACGGCGACCCCGATGCCCGCGGCGGTGGTGACGAGGGCCTCGGCGATCCCGGCCGCGACGACCGCCGGGCCCCCGGCGCCTTGGGCCGCGAGGTCGCGGAAGGCCCGCATGATGCCGAGCACGGTGCCGAAGAGGCCGATCAAGGGGGAAATGAAGCTCGCGGTGCCGAAGAACCCGACGCGGCGCCCCAGCTCCAGTTGAAGGCGCGAGCGGTAGAGCTGGAAGGCGCCGAGCAGGGTGTCGGCGTCGTGCTTGGTCTGGCTCAGGCACCGCCAGAGTCCCTGGGCCACCGGCCCGTCGGAGGCCCGGCACAGGCTCAGCGCCCCTTCCACGTCTCCCATGTCGACCTGCGCCCGCACCCGCTGCCAGAGGCCCCAGGGGAGGCTCTCGCCGACCCAGTAGGCGTAGAGCCGCTCGCAGGCCAGGGCGGCGACGAGGACCGAGAGCGTGGCGAGTATCGGCATCGCCACGCTCAGCCGCATGAGGTCGGCGACGGTCATGGCCGGCATTGGCCCGAGTATAGCAACTCGGCTCGCTGGTGGTACAGCCGGCCGGCGGGCGCGAGGCAACCCGTCGGCCGCGGTTATCCACAACACGGGGGGCGCCCTCCGGGTTCCGGGCCGAAAGTTGGGAGGCGCCGAATTTTCAGCCCGACCGGGCCATCATGGTGCCGATCAAGGGCGACTTCTGGGGCCTGCGGGGCGTACTCCGAAAGTACGCGCGAGGCAAGACGATGGATTGGAAGAAGATGCGCAAGCAGATGCATGCGTATCGGGCCAAACGCGTGATGGGCATATTGGCCGGAGCCAAAGGCGAACGGGCATGATCGCGGTAGACTCGAACATATTCATGCGGTGGTTGCTCAATGACGACAAAGAGCAAGCGGATGCCATTGCCGCCCTGGTCAGAAAGTTCGAGAAAGACGGGGAGCGCCTGTGGGCCTCGGATTCGGTGATCGCGGAGGTCGTTGAGGTCCTGGAGAGCGTCTATGACGTCTCGCCCAAGGATGTCTGTCGATACGTTGAAAGCCTCCTGGACGTTCAGACCTTTGAGTTCGAGAATCGCGAACGCCTATTGCGGGCCGTGGAGCTCCACAGAGCGCATCAAGTCGACTTTGTCGATTGCACCATCGTCGCTTCGTCCAAGGACGAAGGAATCGCGACGGTAGTCTCCTATGATCGAGACTTCAGAAAGATGCCGATCAAGGCCATTGGCCCCTGAATTGCATCGAAAAG
>CAYJXJ010000089.1:0-17913 GCA_964374095.1 uncultured Elusimicrobia bacterium | reverse complement strand
GGATCGCGATGTTGGTCACGAAGACCACCGCGGGCGCGGCCTCTTGGAACACCTTGATGGTGTTCTCTTCGTCGGGAAGCAGGGCGAGCGCGGGAAGCGCGAACGCGATCAGCCAGGCCGTGGGCATGGCCGGATTATGGCTGTTTTAGGGAGACGGCTTCAACTGGAAGGGTCTTTAACTGGAAGGGTCTTTAACCGCGGGGACCCCGCGGTACTTGGTCTTCTCTTTCCAGACGATCCAGCCGTTGTAAAGGGCGTGGAGCACGCCGGCGATCAGGAAGCCGCCGAGCCAGTACACGATCGAGAGGATCGTGCCCGCGGCCATGAAGTAGAGCCCCGAGCCCAGGAACTGCTTGGCCGACATGCGGTGGATGAAGTAGTTGGGGATGTGCGCGATCGAGAAGAAGAAGGAGGCGATCAAGGTCGAGACCGCAAAGGCGGCCGCGAAACCCGACTGGAGGACCAAAGTCGCGTATTCGATGAAGAACCTCAGCAGATCCCGCCGGAAGAAGGCCTCCTCGATGAAAGCCATGGTCGGGATGGTGAAGAGCAGAGGCAGCGCCCGCATGTGGGTGAGGATCGGATAGGCGACGTTGCGGTCAGAGCCCGGAATCCAGCCGCGCTCAACGGCGCGCTGATAGAGCTTGGGACCCAGCCACGCGAAGAGGGCGAAAGCCGCGAAAGCGAAAGGCAAGGCGGCCAGCCCGGCCGGTGGCATGACCAGGCTCATGAGGGAGTGGCCTTTCAGCAGGAGCCACAGCACGTAGGGAAGCAGCGGCAGGCCCAGCAGGGACTGCCAGCGCATGAATTTTACGTAGAGGTTTCCCATGGCGCCGGCCGAGCGCAGGGTCTCGGACAAGCGCTCGCTGTCCTTGGGGTTGATGCGCCGGATCGCGGCGTGGGCCTCGTCCACTCCTGAGGCGCGCGAGGCAAGATGAGGTCCCGAGAGATGTCGAACCAAGGTCGGTATCAGGGCCTCGGGATTGGCGAGGCCGGTCTCGGCCATGCGTTTGGCTCCCGCGCGGCTTACCGCGTAGTCGAACACCGAGCGGTGCACCCGCAGGCGGACCATGCCCGTGGCCGGGTCGAGCCAGAGGAGGGCCGGCGTGGAGCGGTCCATGCCGCTCATCAGCGCGCGCGTCTCGAAGTAGGCGGCGTCGACCGGCAGGCCGACCTGCGCGGCCGTTTGCCGGGAGAGCTCGGCGAGCCACCGGCCTTCCGCTGATTTCGGGGGAGGCCGCGCCGCGGTCGAAGGCCCGGAATCGAGGAGCTTCTCAAGGGCGGGACGGAAGGTTTCCCAGGCGTCGAGGAGGGCCGCGTCCCGGCGGAGGGGTTGGTCCTGGAGCCCGGCGGCCAGCGCTTCCAGAGCCCGGCGAGAGGCTTTCTCGCGGCGGGACGCGTCGGCGGCGTCCGATACGCGCGAGAGAACCGTCTCGCGCGGGACGGCGCCATGCCGCTCAAAGAGCCCGCGCAGGGCCTGGGCGGCCTGAAGGCTGGCGGCCACGCCCGCCGCGGCGGCGACGGCATGGATCAGGGTGCGCGAGGCGGGCTCGGCTTGAGTCGCCGCCAGTCCGGGCGCCGAGGCCGAGGCCGCGGGCGCGGCCGCGTAGGGGGTGAGGGCATTGGACCGGGCGAGCCGGACGGGTCCCGCGGCCGCCAGGCGGGCGCTCTCACGGCGCGACTTGACCGCCCAGGCCGTCAAGGCCCAGGCGGCGCCGATCAGTATCGCGGCGAGCCAGAGGGTGGGAAACGTCGCCGCCAGGGTGTCGGCGAAAGGGATGGCCGCGGCGCCGGCCAGCCAAACGGGCGCGGCTCGCCGGGCCTTGGAGGGAGGAGAAACGGCGAGCCGCGCCCGTTTCTCGTCTCTTCCGTTTGCGGGCGCCAGCCGCGACGTGCCGATGTCCGTCGCTTCGGCCCAGGCGGCGACCTCGGACCCCTTCGTCTCCGCGGTTCCCACGAAGGGTCGCGCCGCCAGTTCCGCCTGCTCGGTCTGCGGGAGGTCCGCGGGCGGCGAGACCAAGGGTCTTGTCAGCTCCACCGTTTGAGACAGGGCCGCGAAGGGAACGGGACCGGAGGGTTGGACGCCGACGACGGTGGGAAGGGCGGCTTGAAGGACAGGGGTCAGGACGATCGATCCCGCCAACGCGGGAGCCGCCAAGGGAGTCCGATGCGCCGGCGTCGGGGTCGCGGCGACGCGCAAGACCTGGCCCTTGGGCAGGTGTTGGAGGGTCCGGCCGAGCGCCGCGGGGGCGCCCGGTCCGGCCGAGAGCAGGATGAGCGCGCCGGAGAGTACGGTGGAAAGCAGTTTCCGCGAAGATGGCACGCTCATGGGAAGAATCATACCGCGCCGGACCCGCCGCGGCCGTGGGCCCTTAAGGCCGAAGGACGGTCCGCAAAGGGCCCCCGGCGGCCTGGGTCCTGGGTCCTCCCGAAGGCCCCCGGATTTTCTATAATCGGCGGAAGTGCCACGTCCCGCCTCGCGATTTTCCCCGGAACGTCAGGACCAAGCCGACGCGCCCCGCTGCCCGGTGTGCGGCTCGGACCGGGCGGAGAAGGCGTTCGACTCCGCGGCGCCGGGGTTCGAGGTGCGCCGCTGCGCGGGGTGCGGACTGGGGCGCACGCATCCCGGCCCTTCCGCCGCGGAGATCGGCGCTTACTACCCGTCCGCCTATTACGGCAAGGAGAATGTTCGTTTCAACTTCATCGTCGAAGCCCTCGTGCGGCTCTTTCGTTGGCGCCGCGCCCGCGTCATCCGGCGGCGGGTGCCGCGGGGCACGGTGCTGGATGTCGGCTGCGGACGGGGGTTCATCTTGGCCTATCTCAAGGGGATGGGCTACGAGGCCCACGGCCACGAGCTTTCCGAGACCGCGGCGTGGCACGCCCGGAGCGCTTTGGGCTTGGCCGTCGAGACCGGAGACTTTCTGACCTCGCCGAATCGCAAGGGGGTCTATGAGGCGGTGATTTTCTGGCACTCCCTGGAGCACTTCGCTCGCCCGGTTGAGGCGATCGCGCGCGCCGGAGAGCTTCTTAAGGAAGGCGGGTTGTTGGCCGTCGCGGTGCCCAATTTCAGCAGCATCCAGGCGCGGGCCTTCGGCCGGCATTGGTTTCATCTCGACGTTCCGCGGCACTACTTCCATTTCACGACCGAGGGTCTTCACGCCGTGCTCCTTCGCCACGGCTTCGATGTCATCAAGACCGACCATTTCTCATTCGAGCAGAACCCCTACGGCTGGCTCCAAAGTTTCTATAACGCGATGGGGTTCTCTCCGAATTTCCTCTACACGGTCCTCAAGAATAGGTCCGCCCGGACCGTGCCGCTGCGCCGCCATCCCGTCTCGGCTCTACTGACCGTCCTCCTGCTGCCGCTGCTCGTGCCGGCCAGCCTGGTGTTGACTCTATTTGAAACCGTCATGCGTTCGGGCGGGACCATTGAAGTCTACGCCGTGAAGCGCTAGGTTCCCCGGTGGAGGCCTTTCTCAAGCGCCGGGGACTCGTTCTGGCCGGCGTCGCGGGACTTTCCGTCGCGGCGCACCTATGGGGAATCTCCTCCCCGCCGCTGGACTACCACTACCACCGCCAGGTCAATACCGCGGCCATCGCGCGCAACTTCCACGAAAACGGCCTCAAGATCTGGTGTCCGCAGATAGATTGGGAAGGGAATTACTCGGGCTGCTCCGCGACGGAATTCCCGCTCTACATGTGGCTGGTCGGGCTGTTCTGGCCGGTCGCGGGGCTCGGGGAATTGTGGGGCAGGATATTGGCCGTCGGTTTCTCGGCCGCGACCGCCGTCTACCTGCTTCTTTTCCTTGAGCGCTGGGTCGAGAAGGAGGCGGCGTTCTACGGAGCGGCCCTCTTCTCCTGTATACCGCTCGAGATGTTTTTTGGAAGGTCCATCCAGCCCGAGGCCCTGGCCCTGCTGGGGAGCGTGGCGGGGCTTTATCATTGGGACGCTTCCTTGCGGGGGGGCGGGTCCGTCGGGCATGCGGTCGCGGGAGCGGTCTGGGTGTTCCTCTCGATTTCACACAAACTGCCCTACATCCATGTGCTTATCCCCTTCGCCGCCCTGACCCTCCATCACCGGGGCCGGCGCGGCCTTCGGCACGGCCGCACCTGGGCGGCGGTTATCGCGGTCCTGGGCGCGACATACGGTTGGTATAAGTACGCCAGCTACGGAAAATACGTGGTGCCGACCAATCCCAACGAGTTCTTCAGCCTCCTTCAGTACGAGCGCCTTCCATACTATGTGTTCTTTCAGTTCACCTCGCGTTTCCCGGAGCTGGCCGCGACGTATGGGGGACTGCTCCTCATCTGGTTCGGCGTCCGCGAGCTGATTTGGGGGCGCGGGGCGTGGTTTTTCGCGGCCTGGTGGCTGGCCGTGGCCGCGCACCTGGCGGCCGGGGGATACTATACGCACCAACACGAATACACGTCGCTGCCCTTTGCCCCGGTCAACGCGGCCTTTATGGGGCTGGGTCTGCTCAAGCTCAAGGAGAAGGCGGAAAGGAACGGCAAACCAATGGCGTGGGCGGGGCTGGCACTGCTTGTCCTTTCCGTTCCCGTCCACGCCGGTTTGCGGATCAGGAAGTGGTATCGGGTCGGCTACCCCTACCTCGCCCACGCCCGGAAGGCCGCCGACGCGGTGAGCGGCCCCGGCGATCTGTTTCTCTGCAACGAGCGGGGATCGTCGGTTTTCCTGTTCTACGCGCGCAGGCGCGGCTGGTCCTGGGACGTGTCCGAGGCCGGAGAGAAGCGCATCGGCGAGGTGGAAGACAAGATCCGGGCGGGAGCCAAGTTCTACCTGACCAACAAGACCGAATACTTCAAGGACCGTGGGAGCTTTTTCGCCCGCTGGTTCTACTCCCGCTTTCCGGTCGTCTACGACCAGGACGACCTGCTGATCTTCAAGCTGCGGTAGGGACCGGGGAGCCGGGGGTCACGAGCGCCTCGAGCTGCACCGAGCGGCGGTAGAGCTCGGCGAGATGGGCATCGCCCGGCAGGGCGCGGCTGGCCGCGAGGAGTGCTTCCTGAAGCTTGGCCAGCTTGCGCAATGAGCGCGTGTGGCGGCGGGCCTGGGTGATGAAGGCCGCGTACTCGGCGGGGTTGGCCTCGATCAAGAGGTAGCGCCAATTGACGAGATCGGAGACCGTCAATTCCTCGGAATCCGTCGCGGCCGCCAATTCCCGGCGGTGGCGGGCCGGCGCCCGGTAGGTGCCGAAGAGCCAATCCATGGCGGGATGCACGATCGTGAAATTGAAGCGCTGGTCCCAATGGTGGAGGAGGTGGATCTCCTCGAGCCACACGAAGTAGGGCCGGCCGGTCCAGGGGTGCTTGTTCTCGTGGAAGCGGCTGTGGGTGACGTCGATCACGAACTTGGCGTAGATCCCGATCGAGGCGAGGAACGCCGTCGTGCCGAGGGTGAAGCCCTGGGTGCCCAGCATCGCGGCCGCCGCGATCACCGCCGGGGCGACCCAGCTCCAGGCGATTCCCTCCTCCGAAGCGACGTAGGAGAGCTTCTGGCGGTAGGTGCGGCCGATCGGGTAGATGACCATGTGGTGGATCCAGTGGAACATCTGGTTGCGGCGAAAGACCAGCGCGAGCCGGGTGAATATCCCCAAGTGCTGGAAGAAGCGGTGGTACATGTAGCCGAAGGACTCGACGATCAGGATGCCGCGCGCGGCCATGATCAGCGGCCGCAGGACGAAATCCGCCAGCCACGCGGGCAGGCCCGCGGCGACGGCTCGGGCGAGAACCCGGCCGCTGAAGGGCTCGGCCCAGGCCAGGGCCATCAGGCCGGCGATGCCCCCGGCGGTCCAGATGTTCTTGAAGGCGCGGGAGAGGAAGCTGCCGCGGGGCTTGAGCGCGGCCCCGTAGAGGCGCAGGGAATCTTCGGTCGATATCGGCATCAAGCCATTATACCCTATCGGCAGGTCAGCCGAATAGACGGAGCTTGAGAATCCATAAATAACCCGAGGCCAGGCGCGGGAGGCTGAGCTTGGAACTCCCCAGCCTGCGGTCCACGAACTCGATGGGCACCTCGCGGATCTTCAGACCCGCTCGCGCCGCGCGAAAGACCGCTTCGTGGACGATGGAGGGGCCGACCGAGCGCATGGTCTCGGGCCGGATGGCTTCGAGCGCGCGCCGGGTGTAGGCGCGAAAGCCCGAATTGCAGTCCGCCACGGGCAGGCCGAGGACCGTCCGCGCGAAGGCATTGGCCGCGACCGTGAGCCAGCGCCGAGCTAGGGGCCGGTCGCGGTCGCTGCCGCCGGGGGCGGCCCTTGAGCCGAGCGCCATGTCGGCGGCCCCGAGGGCTTCCAAGAGCTTCGGCACGTGCCGGGGCTGGTGCGAGTAGTCACCGTCCATTTCAACCACGGCCGAGGCCCCCAGCCGCAAGGCTTCGAGAAAACCATCGCGGCCGGCCAGCCCCCGCCCATGGGGCGCCAGCCGTTTCATCAGTCTCACGCCTTTGGTTTCGCGTGCCATCCGTTCAACAATTTCCCCGGTCCCGTCAGGGCTCGAGTCATCCACGACGAGGACTTCGAGATCCGGAATGCCCAGGGCGAGCAAGTCCTTGACGAGGGCCTCGATGTTCTCGGCCTCGTTGAACGTCGGGATCAGAACGAGGATCATGAGAGCCAGCGGCGCGCCGCCCTCAGGACGGCGTCCGGCGAAATCCGGTCGAGGCAGCGCCGCGCCAGCCGGCATCGCGGCTGATAGAAGCACGAGCAGGGTTCGGGAGGCAGGAGCTTCTCCCCGAGCCCGAAGCAATCCAACTCGGCGGCCGAGGTCGGGCCCACGAGGACGACGGCCTTGCGGCGCAGCGCGGCGGCGACGTGAAGGGCCAGCGAGTCGGTGGTGACGACGAGCTCGCAGAGGCCGAGGAGCGCGGAGAAGTTCCGAATGGAATGGCCGGTGCCCGCGTCACGCAACCGCAGTCCCCGCCGGCGGCACTCCGCTGAGATCCGGAGGTTGCGATCTGTCTCATCGGTCCCCCCGAAAAGCACCAGGGGGCGTCCCAGCGTCGAAAGCGTCTGCGCCAAATCAATGGCAGTCTCCTCTGAAAGCTGCTTCGCAGGCCAGCGGCTCCCTGCCCCAGGGTTGAAACCGATGGCGCGGTGGGGCGCGATGTCCCAGGCTTTCGCGGTCCGATCGGCCTGAGCGAGTTCTTCCTTAGAGAGGAAGAGAGCCGGGCGCAGTTCGCTGCGTCGTCGCGGCTTCGGGAGTCCGAGCGCCTTCAGCCAGATTTCTGGGTAGGTCAATCGGTTGGCGGCCTTCAAGGCGTCCGCGATCTCAAGGCTTCCCCCGCCTGAGCGATTCAATAGGCTCATGTCGTAGTAGGGGGCGCTGGAGATCGTGTAGTGAAGCTTGCTTCCTCTCGCGTGCACGCCGACCAACTCGCCGCGGCAGACCTCGTCGGCCAGCTTCGCGGTGGTTTCGTCTTCCTCGAAGCTCAGGACGAGGTCGAATCGGCGGCCTCGTAGCGCGGGTGTCTCATCGGGGGTCAGGATGTCGTCGATAGCGGGGTTGCCATCGAGGAGGGGTCGAGCGGCCCTAGCCGTCAGCCAGGTCACGTGGACTCCGGGATGGCGTCGGCGCAGCGGGCCCAGCAGCGACGTGGTCCGGAGCACGTCGCCCAGGGCAGAGAGCTTAATGATCAAGATCCGCTCCGCTATCGGGCTGGCTTCGGGCATGGAAAGGGGCCGCGATGGCCGATGGCAATTCTAGCCGATTTTGAAGGCACGATCAGCCTGCTGGGGGGTCGCGCTTATCCACGGGACTTGGAACGTTCCAAGTCCCGTGGATAACCGGCGCCCGATCCCTACGGGATCGTGAGCCTGCCGTCCTTGAGGGTGATCGAGTCGAGGTCGATGAAGAACGGCGTCTCGGGGTTGGGCTCGAGCGGGATCACGACGCGCTGGAAGGGCCCGAGCAGGGCCGGCGGGATGGCCGTCACGCCGGCCGAGAGGCGAAGGACTTCGACCTCCAGCCGCGCGGGCGCGCGCGCGAGGGCCAGTTTGAACTCGCCGTCGAAGGCCAGGCTGCGGGCCTCGGCCGCCACGCGGAGGGTTCCGTCGATCTCGAACTTGGAGACCTTGAGCCCCTTGACCCGGCTCTCGAGGAAGGCGCGCAGATCGTCGGCCGTCACCCGCGCCGAGCGGATCTTCAGCCGGCCGAGCTTGAGGAAGCGCAGGTCCTCGAAGTCCAAACCCGCCGGCCGTCCGATCGTGGCCATGAGCCTGACGTCCTTCATGTCGAGCGCGACATCGGTCACCGTGAGCTTGCGGACTACGAGCTCCTTGGCCGTCACGTCCACCGTCGGGTACGTGAAGGTCTTGGCGTTCCAGGGGCCTAAGACGATCCTGGGGTCCTTGGCCGAGAAGGCCTGCGAGGTGAAGAACTGGGAGGCGAGCAGGCGGCTTCGGAAGGGTTCGAGGAAAGACGCCTTCTGCTGATAGAGGACGGCCTCGGAGCGGTCCGGCAGGGGGAAGCGTTGGACGATTTGGTAGGCGTTGGCCACCCAGCTGTTGGGGTCCGAGATGATCGAGACGGCTTCGGGCAGGCCCCGGATCACCTCGGGGGATCCCAGCCTTCCGGTCTTGACGAGTATGAACTCCGAGAGCTCGCAGAGCCGGCTGTTGACGCCCCGAATCTTAAGTCGCTGAATCCTTTCGCGCTTGGCGATCCAATTGAAATTAGGGCCGTTGAAGTAGGTGTCGTTGGCCACCAAGGTGAGGTTCGAAACGATCCGCGCGGGGTCGCTGCGCCTCTCGGCTTCCCGGATGATCTCGGCGATCTTCCAGTCCTCGCGCCGCGGCGGAAAGCTCGGCAGGAATTCAATGGGCTGGATGGGCAGTTTGAGGACGACGGGCGCGATCCAGCCGCGGTGGAAATTGGCCGCGATGAGCAGCTGGAGAGCGGCCACCCCCCACAAGAACGGCTTGGGCCAAGAGGAGCAGGCGGCCGCGGCGGCCAGGGGGACCAATCCCGGCAGAAGGTAGCGCATCTGGCGGTTGGGAACGACGGCCCAAAAAATGTAGGAGGTCGCCAGCCACGCCGGCAGCAGCCAGAGATGCGTCCGGTTGCGGCGCGAATCCGGGACGCAGATGCCCAGCCAGCCCAGGAGAAACAGGGGGAGGCCGAAGCTGTTGACGGATTCGAAGAAGTACTGGAAGAAGGTCAGCCCCTTGGTCACCGGGACGGCGTAGTCGGCCGTCGCTCCGACCAGACGGGGGATGAGGATGGGCAGATGGAGGGCGTACCACGGCAGGCACCCGCCGATGCCGATGGCGGCCGCGAGGAATACCTTGAAGCGGCGGTCCCTCTCGAAGAGGCCCCAGAGGCCGATGAGGGTGACCGGGACCATGTAGGAGAAGAAGCTCCATTTGTGCAGCATCCCGGCCGCGAAGACCGTTCCGACGAAGAGCGATCCCAGCCAGCGCCGGAAGAGATCGGAAGCCAGCAGGGCCCAATAGGCCGCGGCGGCCAGCGCGGTCACCGACAGATCCACGAGTTGGGTGCGCAGGAGCCACTGCACGACCGGCGCGCAGGAAAACACCACCACCGCGGCCAACGGCGAACTGTCGGGCTTGAAGTGATGGACGATCCCGAAGATCGAGACGCACAATAGGGCGAAATAAATAAAGTTCACCCAGAGGGCGGCGGCGGGCGGTCCGGCCGGGTCGGCCACCCTTCCCAACAGGAGGTGATAGAGAGGGGGGAAGGGGGGCATGCCGGGCTTGGGCGCCAAGCGCATCACCTCCGACCAGCGCCCCGCGGCCCCCGCGGTCTTGTAGTCGAGGGCGATCTCGAGCTGGACGGACTGGTCCCAGGCCGGGGGACGGTCCTCGCCGGCGATGTAGGACTTGAGCATCAGCATCGAGACGGCCAGGAAGGCCGCCAGGCCCAGGAGGCTGACGATCAGCACGGCGCGGCTGGGACGCTCCTCGTCCTCGTCGCTGAAATCCGCGATCGCCACGGGGCCAGTATATACATTCGAGACGCCTATTTTCTAGAATCCCGCCGCATGACCAACGGGAATGGTTTGACTCCTAAGGATATCAGGTAGAAATCCATGCGCGCGCTCATCCTCATCGGCGGCAAGGGGACCCGTCTGCGGCCTTTCACCTGCGAAACCCCCAAGCCCCTGCTCCCCGTTGTGAACCGGCCCTTCATCGAATACCAACTGCGCATGCTGAGGTCCCACGGCGTGCGGGAGGCGGTCCTGTGCACCTCCTACCTGCCGGAGAGCTTCCGGAGGTCGTTGGGAGACGGCCGCCGGCTCGGCCTGCGCCTGAGCTACAGCCATGAGCCGACCCCCCTGGGCACGGGCGGCGCCATCCGCCGCGCGGCTCCGGCGCCGGCGGCGACCCTCCTGGTCCTGAATGGAGATGTCTTGAGCGCGCTCGACGTCCGGGCCTTCCTCCGGTTTCACCGTCGCCATCGCGCCGAGGTCTCGATCACCCTGACGCGCGTGAAGGACCCCACGGCCTACGGCTTGGTCGAGACCGACGCGGCGGGGCGGGTCCGGCGCTTCTTGGAGAAGCCGTCGTGGGAGGAGATTAGGACCAACACGATCAACGCCGGGGCGTATTTGATGGAGCCCTCGGCCGTCGCCGCCATCCCCGACGGCGTCGAATATTCCGTCGAGCGCGGCCTCTTCCCCCAGCTCCTGCGCGAGCGCCGGCGGGTCTGCGGCCTTGTCACCCCGGGTTATTGGATCGACATCGGCACTCTCGACAAGTATCTGCAGGTCCACCTCGATATCCTCGGCGGCGCGGCGGGCGCCGCGCTTTCGGGCTTCAAGACCCGCGCGGTCCGCGGGCCGGGCGTGCGCGTCGGCCGGGATGTCGTGTGGGGCGGGGAGGGTTCCCGGACCGTTCTGGGAGCCGGGACGCGGATCGGCGATTTCGCGCGCTTCGCGGGGTTGGTTTGCGTGGGCGCGGGGGCGAGGGTGGGCCGCGGCGCCATCCTCGAGGACTGCGTGGTTCTCGACGGCGCGGTGATCGGAGACGGGGCGAGCCTCCGGCGCTGCATCGTGGGGGCGCGTTGCCGGGTGGGGGCTCACGCGAGCCTGGCGCCGGGCGCCGCCCTGGGAGGGGGGTCCGCGGTGGGATCTTTCAGCGTGCTGTGACCGCCGCCCTCGGCGTCGAGGTCGTCGCCAAGCCCTGGGGCCGCGAGTTGATCTACGCCCGGCACCGGCGCTACGTGGGCAAGATCATCGTGGTCGAGAGGGGACATCGCCTGAGCCTCCAGTTCCACGAACGAAAGCACGAGACGATCTATTGCCTGCGCGGGCGGTTCCGTCTCAGGCTCGGCCGACGCAGCATCCTGATGCGCCCGGGCATGGCCCAGGCCATCGCGCCCGGCACCATCCACCGCTTCGAGGCGCGCTACGGGCGGGCCACCATTCTCGAGGTCTCAACCCCGGAACTCGACGATGTCGTACGGCTCCAGGACGATTATGGCCGACAGAGGTAAAACCATGACTACGGCAGCGGCTCCGGACGCGATCAAATTCGGCACCGACGGTTGGCGGGGGCTCATGGCCCGCGAGTTCACGTTCGAAAACGTGCGGCGGGTGGCGCAGGCGCTCGCCGACATGATCCGCGAGGATGCCGCGACCCCCGGCCAGCGCAAGAAAAGTCCGCTCGGCCAGACGATCTGGGTGGGCTACGACCGGCGCTTCCAGTCCGACGCCTTCGCCCGGGAGGTGGCCCGTGTGCTCAAGGGCAACCGCCTCTGCCCATGCCTGATCGCGGAGAGCCTTCCCACGCCGGCGGTGAGCTTCCTGACCCACAAGAGCCAGGGGCTTGGGGTCATGGTGACGGCGAGCCACAACCCCGCCCACTACAACGGGATCAAACTCAAGCGCGACGGGCGCGCGGTACCGGAAAACGTGACGCAGGCCTTGGAGAGCCACCTCGACAAGAGCCTCCCGGCGCTCGATAGCGACTTCCCCGAGAAGTCCTGCCGTCAGGCCTACGTGGCCTATTTGAAGTCGCGCGTGAATCCCGCCAAGCTCCTGCCCAGGATGAAGCGGCCCATCGTGGTCGACTACATGCACGGGGCGGCCGCGGGACTCCTGGAAGCCGTCCTTCCCTCGAAGCAGATCGTGGCCATCCGCGCGGCGCGCGATCCGCTTTTCGGGGGCACGCCGCCGGAGCCCATCGAGGCCAACCTCCAGCCCTTATCGGCCGCGGTTAAGGAGCAGAAGGCCCTCCTGGGCCTCGCGCTCGACGGCGACGGCGACCGCATCGGCCTGGTCGATGAGAAGGGGGCGTACTTTACCCCCTGCCAGGTTTTTCCGATGCTTATCAGCTACCTTGTCGAGAAGAAGAATCTCCGGGGCAAGATCGTCCAGTCGGTGTCCATGGGCTATCTGTCGGGCCGCATGGCCAAGGCCCTGGGGCTTGAGTTCGAAGAACTTCCGGTCGGCTTCAAGCACGTGGCCGAGAAGCTCGCCGAAGGATCGGCCGTCATCGGCGGCGAGGAGTCCGGGGGCTACGCGTGGAAGGGGGGGCTCCCCGAGCGGGACGGGCTGGTCACGGCCCTGCTCGCGCTCGAGATGTGCCTGACCCAGGGGCTGACGCTGTCGCAAGTCTGGAAGTCCGTCGAGGAGCGCTTCGGCAAGTCCTTCTTTAGACGGGTCGACTACCGGGTCCATCGGCCGGTGGCGGACAAGGCGGCGTTCGCGGCCAAGATCCTCAAGCGTCTTCCGAAGAAAATCCTCGGTTCGCCGATCCAGTCTTCCATCCCAATCGACGGGCTCAAGGTCATCCTCGAGGGCGACCACTGGGTGCTCATGCGCCCGTCGGGGACCGAGCCCCTCATGCGGGTCTACGCCGAGACCGACTCCGCGGAACGCACGACCGCCCTCTTGGAGTTGGCCCGCAAGTGGGTCGGCTCGACCTCCTGAGGATCGCGCCCGGATGGTGAAGAAGCCCCTCAATGCCATGGTCCTGGCGGCCGGGGCGGGGACGCGCCTGCGGCCCCTCACCTACGAGACGCCCAAGCCCATGGTCCCGGTCTTGAACCGCCCGGTCATCCACCACGTCCTCGACAACCTCCTGCGCCACGGGGTGACTGATGTCATGGTTAATCTCTTCGCGCAGGGCGAGCAAATCCGCGGCTACTGCGGGGACGGCTCGCGCTGGAGCTTGAAGCTCAATTATTCCCAGGAGGCTAAGCTCATGGGGACGGCCGGGGCGATCAAGCGCGTGGAGAAGTTCTTCTCGGCCGGGCCTTTCGTCGTCATGTCGGGCGACGGGCTCTCCGATATCGACATCACCGCGGCCTATGACTTCCACCGTCGACGGGGGTCCCTGGCGACCATGGTGCTCAAGGCCATAGACGCCCGATTCGAGTACGGCGTCACCCTGACCGACGACGTCGGCCGCATAAAAGGCTTCCTGGAGAAACCCTACTGGAAGGACGTTTTTTCCAACAAGGTCAACACGGGGATTTATCTTTTCGAGCCGGAAGTCTTTCGCTACATTCCCGCGGGACGGCTCTATGACTTCGGACACCAACTGTGGCCAAAGCTCCTCAAGCTCAAGAAGCCCCTCTATGCCTACGAGATGCAGAGCTACTGGTGCGACGTGGGAAATCTGGCCGAATACCGCAAGAGCCAGATCGACGCCCTGGACGGGCGGGTGCGGGTCAATATCCCGGGTCACGAGGGTCCCAAGGGCGTGTGGGTCGAGGTGGGCTCGACCATCGCTCCGGGAGCGGTGCTGCGCGCGCCCTGCCTGATCGGCAAGGGCTGCGTGATCGAAGCCGGCGCCGAGGTCGGCCCGCACACGGTCGTCGGGGACCGGGCGCGGATTTCCTCCCAGGCCGTGCTCAAGAATTGCATCCTTTTTGAAAACGTAACGGTGGGCAAGAACGTCCACCTCTCCAACTGCATCCTCGGGGCCAACGGCAACGTTCAGGAGAACATCACGGTCTACGAGGCCGCGGTGCTCAACATACGGCAGTAGCCCCCGCCGCCTCGCTCGAATTTCACGTCTTAGGACCGGCTGAAATTTGTATACTGGCCGCTCGATCCCGGGAGCCGCCGGCCCGGGAAAATTCAACTTTCAAGGTGTGACCCCCATGCAAAGAACAGGCCGGTTCTTCTTCACCTCCGAGTCCGTCACCGAAGGACATCCCGACAAGCTTTGCGACCAGATCTCCGACGGAGTCTTGGACGCCGTCCTCGCCGACGACCCGACCGGACGGGTCGCCTGCGAAACCTACGTGACCCGCGGCATGGTCGTGGTGGGCGGCGAGATCACGACCAAGACTTTCGTCGACATCGACCAGCTCGCCCGGCGGGTGATCCGCGAGATCGGCTACGACCACCCCCAATACGGCTTCGACGCCGCCTCCTGCGCGGTCGTCAACGTCATCGGCCGCCAGTCTCCCGACATCGCCCAGGGCGTGGACGCCGGCGGGGCCGGAGACCAAGGCCTCATGATCGGCTACGCCTCCCGGGAGACTCCCGAGCTCATGCCCCTTCCCATCATGCTGGCGCACCGGCTGACCCGGAAATTGACCGAGGTCCGCCGCTCCAAAATCCTTCCCTATTTGGGCCCCGACGGCAAATCCCAGGTCACGGTGGAATACCTCGACGGCCGTCCCCTGCGCGTGGATACGGTCGTCCTGTCCTCCCAGCACACCGAGGAAATACTCGACAAGACCGGGGAGTCCGTCACCGAGAAGGCGCGCAACGAGATCATCGACGCGGTCGTGCGGCCCGTCCTGGGCAAGCGGCTCATCGACTCTCGGACCAAGTTCCTCATCAACCCGACCGGCAAGTTCGTGGTCGGCGGCCCCGCCTCCGACACCGGCATGACCGGCCGCAAGATCATCGTCGACACCTACGGCGGCAAGGCCCCCCACGGCGGCGGCGCCTTCTCCGGCAAGGACCCGACGAAGGTGGACCGCTCGGCCTGCTACATGGCCCGCTACATCGCCAAGAACGTCGTGGCCGCGGGGCTGGCGACGGAGTGCACCGTCCAGCTGGCTTACGCCATCGGCGTGGCCGACCCGGTCGGGGTGTACTTCGACACCCACGGCACCGGCGTGGTCCCCGAGGACAAGATCGAGGCGGCGGCGCGCAAGCACTTCCAGCTCACCCCCCGCGGCATCATCAGTTCCCTCAAGCTGCGCCGCCCGATCTACCGGGCGACCGCGGCCTACGGCCACTTCGGCCGCGAGGAAGCGGGTTTCGAGTGGGAGAAGACCGACAAGTCCGACGCCCTGGCGTCGGAGGTCGGCGCCAAGGGCAGGGCCAGGCGCTCTGAACGTCCGGCGGCGGTCGCCGCGGCCTGATGGCCCGCGCCTGCCATTGATGGAAGCGCAGGGGGCGGCGCTCCCGGAGCCGTCCTGGGGCCGGGTGGCCCGGGTGTGGTGGGCGTGGACGTGGCGTTGGGCGGTGTTCATGCTCGTGCCGGCCGCGGTGCTCTCGACGCTGTTCGCGGCGGCCTTGACTCCCCGCGCGGCGCAGGTGATCATGAACCTCCTGGCGTGGCCGATCGCGGTCTTGGCCCAGCTCTGGGCCTTCAAGAAGCTGCTCAAGATGGATTTCCCCGGCTTCCGGGTCCGTTTGGTGGACACGCCTTGAGCAAGCGCGCGGCGTCGGCGGCCGAGGCCGTGGCCGAGGTCGGCAGCGGCGCGGTGATCATGATGGGCGGGTTCGGCCTTTGCGGGATTCCCGAAAATCTGATCCACGCTCTTCTCAACAAGGGCGTGGGCGGCCTGACGGTCATCGCCAACAACGCCGGCACCGATGAGCACGGCATCGGGCTCCTTATCAAAAACGGCCAGGTGAAGAAGATGATCATGTCCTACGGAGGGGAGTGCAAGGCTTTCGAAGAACTGGCCCTCTCCGGAAAGCTCGATGTGGAGTGGACTCCCCAGGGGACCTTGGCCGAGCGCATCCGCGCCGCCGGCGCCGGTCTGGGCGGGTTTTATACTCCCACCGGCGCCGGCACCATCGTCGCCGAAGGCAAGGAAACGAGGGTGATCGGCGGCAGGACCTTCGTGTTTGAGGAGCCTTTGTCCGCCGACTTTTCGTTCATCAAGGCTTGGCGCGGCGATGCTCTCGGCAACCTCCAATACCGGCGCACCGCGCGCAACTTCAATCAGGCCATGGCCACCGCCGGGCGCCGGGTTTTCGCCGAGGTTGAGATCCTGGCGCGTCCCGGGGAAATCGACGGCGACATGGTGCACACCCCGGGTGTTTACGTGGACCGCATACTCCAGGGCGAAGGCTACGCCAAGCCCATTGAGAAGCTGACCTTGCGCCCGGAGGGGGCCGCGGCGTGATCGACAAGCGCGAGGTCATCGCCCGGGCGGCGGCCCGCCAACTCAAGGACGGCGACTACGTCAACCTCGGCATCGGCATTCCGACTTTGGTCCCCAACTTCCTCCCGGCCGGCGTGCGCATCACCCTGCATACCGAGAACGGCATGCTCGGCTACGGGCCCTATCCCGAGCCCGGGAAGCAGGACCCCGACCTCATCAACGCCGGCAAGGAGACCATCACCGAGCTCCCCGGCTGCTCCTACTTCGGCTCCCATGATTCCTTCGCCATGGTCCGGGGGGGGCACCTCGACGCCACGATCTTAGGCGCGATGGAGGTGTCTCAAGACGGCGACCTGGCCAACTGGATGATCCCCGGCAAGAAGGTCAAGGGCATGGGCGGGGCCATGGACATGGTCGCGGGG
The DNA here is from genome assembly GCA_964374095.1 of uncultured Elusimicrobia bacterium. Taxonomy (GTDB): domain Bacteria; phylum Elusimicrobiota; class Elusimicrobia; order UBA1565; family UBA9628; genus CAYJXJ01. The sequence goes on along the minus strand of CAYJXJ010000089.1, from coordinate 1,204 downwards.
GCCAGGAAAGTCATCGTGGCCATGGAGCACGCGACCAAGGACAACAAGCCCAAGATCCTCAAGACGTGCCGGCTGCCCCTGACCGGCAAGGGCGTCGTCCACGTCATCGTGACCGAGCTGGCCGTCTTCGACCTCACGCCGAAAGGCTTGGTCCTTCGCGAAATATCGCCGGAAACCAGCGTCGACGAGCTCAAAAAGATCACGGAACCCGAGTTCCAAGTCGCCGAGCCGTTGAAGAAATTTTCCCTCAACTGAGGGAACGCGTCCGAGAGGCGCGGTGTCCAATTCAATAGACGAAAACGAGTTCCTGGAACGGCACGCGCCCCTGGTCTACAACCTGGCCGTGCGGCTGGTCGGCAAGATCCCGGACGCCGAGGACTTGGCCCAGGACGCCCTGCTCAGGGCGCTCAAAGCCTTGCCGGGCTTCCGCGGAGACTCGGCGCTCGCGACCTGGGTTTACCGCATCACGGTCAACACCTGGAAAAACCGGGTCCGCTCGGAAAAGCGCCGCGGGTTCTGGAAAACGGTTTCGCTCGATCTGTTCACGGGAGAAAACCATGACGAGGAGCCGGCCTTCCAGGCGGACGATCCGCCCTTGGACAAGGACCTCGAGACCACAGAGAAGGGCGGCGCCGTCCAGCGGGCCCTGCTCGAGCTCGAGGAGGAGAGCCGCGCCGTGGTCGTCTTGAGGGAGATCGAAGGCCTCTCGTACCAGGACATCGCCGCGGCCTTGGAGATCCCGGAGGGGACCGACAAGTCGCGGCTCTCGCGGGCGCGCGACGCGCTCAAGGATAAATTGAAGAAGTACGCATAAACGAATGGACCACGTCAAAGACAGACTTTCGGCCTTCCTGGACGACGAGCTCAAGGAAATCGACCGGCTCGAGATCGAGCGGCACCTGGGCGACTGCCCCGAGTGCCGGGATACCTTCGAGGACTTGCGCAAAGCCTCGAGCCTGGTCCGGGCCCTGCCCCGCGAGCCCTTGCCGGCCGGCTTCATGGCGCGGCTCAAGGCCCGCCGGCCAAGGGAAGAGCCCGCGGCCGCCTCCCGATTGCCCGTGCGCGGCCTGGCCTTCGCGCTCTCGAGCCTCGTCGTCATGTTCCTTTAAATTCCTTTCCTGGCTACATCCTATACAAGACTGATGATTGAGATTAATGTACTCGCTTGCCTTGCATGCGTATTTCTCTTTCACGTTTTTGGAGC
>CAYJXJ010000088.1:0-18420 GCA_964374095.1 uncultured Elusimicrobia bacterium | reverse complement strand
CGTCTTCACCAATCCCATCCTCGGCAACGGCCTGACGGCGCAGCCGGGGGACCCCCTGCGCCCGATGACGACGGGCTTCCCCACGCTCTACGGCAGCATGTACTTCAACCCCCAGCAGGGCCAGGCCTTCTCGGACGGCGGCGCCTCCACCGGCACCCAGGTCAAGATCACGCGCCCCGCGGACGGCTACGTGTGGAACCCGGACGACGCGGCCTTCCAGCCCGCGAACTTCTTCAACGACGACGAGGTCAAATACATCAACACCGGGTCCTCCACGCCTTGGTCCTACCCGTGGAACCCGGCCGACGGCGAATACGACCTCGTCGCCCGCGGCCGGACCTCGGACCAGCCCAAGGGGAGCGGCGGCGCCTACACGGGGGTCGGCGGACCCGACAGCGCCGTGCTCAAGCTCATCAAGGACAGCCAGAGCCCCTTGATCACGATGCTCCGGCCCGCGCGCAACTCCGGAGCCAACGCCCCCAACGCCTTCCCCCTGAAGTTCACGATCAACGACGCGCTGGGAACCGGAGGCACCGGCACGGGCATCCAGAAGGCGTGGTACCTGGTCATGACCACCGCGCCGCTGGTGAACGATACCACCAACCAGTACATCACGGGCAAGGCCACCGAAACCTGGGTGGGCTGGTGCCGGGCGGGGATGATGGCGCAGTGCGACTGCGCGGCCTACGGGAATTGGTGCTGGGATGAGAACAGCCCGGGCTACCTCCATTGGATCACGACCGGCACGCTCGGCAACCCCGCCATGCAGTGGAACACCAAGGTCTTGTTTAGATCCATCAACATATCAAACGTGACCGGAGACGCCCGCATCCCGGAGTGGGTGGACGGCAAGGAGTACTACATCGCGGTGGTCTCCTCCGACGCCCTGGCCGCCAACGGCAACGGCGTCGGCACCTCGGAGACCCTCGGTCCCGTCGGCTCCTGGGACGAGGTGTACCCGCAGAAGAGCTCGGGCTACCGCTTCATCTACGACGTGTCCATACCCACGGTCACGGCCTTCGCTTCCGTCCCCGCCTCGACCGAGAGCGCCAATCCGACCATCGTCAACGCCATCAGCGTGGCCAGCGGCACCATCGGCGACAACGTGATCGGCGCGGCCTCGCCGCGCCGCATTTTCCTGCGCATCCAGGACACGGTCACGGCCAAGTATTTGAACCCCAACACGCTGATCAAGTTCGACCAGGACGTTGCGGCCAACGCCTGGGCCGAGGTCCAGATCACGACCACCACTCAGGTCACGACCAGCACCACCCCCTGGGCCTTCGACCTCTCCCTCTCCCAATTCGCCGAGGGCACCACCTACAAGATGGAGATTTACGGCGAGGACGGGGCCGCCAATCGGGCCATCGACAACTGCCCTTATGACACGGATGACGAGGTCGGCGGGCCGTTCAATCCCGCCAAATGCCGCACCGGCTCCTCCGCGAGCCCCAAGTACGTCCGCTATGTAAAACGCGACAAGACCGCGCCCACGGCCAGGATCACGGCGCCCAACGTCACCGCCGGCGCGGACAAGCTGGCGGGCTTCCTGGCCCAGCTCACCGGCACCGCGGCCGACGTCGGGGTGGGCGTGGATTACGTCGAATACAGCCTGAAATTCGCGGAGTCCGATCCCACCTCCCGCTGGCAGCACCACATCAGCTCCGGCGAGTGGAAGACCAACACCACCCAGGACATCTGGAACATGGCCTGCGACCCGGACGGCGGCTGCGGGGCCGCGGGGCAGGACTGGAGCGTGTGGGTCTCCTCCAACATCGGCTTCTACGACAGCCGCTCCTACGTCTTCACCATGCGGGCCAAGGACGGGGCGGGCAACGTCTCGGCGGAGACCGCCATCACCTTCACCTTGGACCGCTCCTCGCCGACCTCCAAGGCGACCACCGCGGGCGGGGCGCAGACCACGCGCCTCTCAGCCCTGGCCGGGACCGTCGAGGACCAGGTCTCGACCGGAACGCCCGCGGGCCTGGACTCCTTCGGCTTCCGCGTGGCCATCCAGCGCCTTTCCGACAACAACTGGTGGTGCGACGCGACCGCGGGCTGCTATGACTCGGCGGTCAGCACCTGGATGCCCAACAATCCGGCCCTGACCTATCAAAGCTCGCATTCGGTGCTGGTGGGGGGAGGGGTCGGGGTCAAGAACTGGACCCTGAGCCTGTCCTCTACCTTTTATGACCTGCTCAAGGACACCGAGACTTTCAAGGTATTCGCCTGGGGGTCCGACGCCATCAACAACCCGGCCGCTTCGGCCGCCAACCGGGAGTCCTCAACGACCGCCAAGCTGGTGTTCTCCTACGCCACGAGCTCTCCGACCTTGACCAACCAGGTCCCGGCCATGAACTCGGCCTCCAACGTCGCGGCCTCGGTCACCTTCGACATCGACCCCCTGGGCGGCCGGATCAAGAACGCCTGGTTCGTGGCGATGTCCACGGGCGGTCAATATTGGACCGGCTCGACCTGGAGCGTGGTCCAAGTCTCCGATCCGCCCCCGCCCGCGGCGGTCGCCCTCTCGACCTACTGGGTGCAGGGCGCGGTGTGGCTCACCAACGACGCCGCGGGCGGCGGCACGCCCGACCTCGCCTACGAGCCCGGCACGCCGGTCGACGGGCTCTCGGTGGTGAGCGCCTCCTTTACCGCCGCGACCAGCCTGCTCAAGCCCGCCTGGTGGGACGGCGGCAAGTTCAAGGTCTACGTCCGGGCGCGCAACACCTCGGGCTCCCAGCACCTCGACACGACCCTTCTGGCCAACCAGGTCTTCATTTTCGACCAGACGCCGCCGGTGCTGACCGGCCACAACTCCATCGTCTCGCTGTCGACCTCGTCCTTGGACGCCGACGTCACCGCCCTGGCCTCCTTGAACACCGCCAGCGGCACCATCACCGACAACGTCAGCGACTCGGCCGATTTCCGCGAGATTTACATGCGCATACTCGACACGAACACCAACAAGTACTTGAATCCCAACACCCTCATCAACTTCGACGTGACCGCGGCCGGCTCGGCCTGGTCGCTGATCCAGCAAACCGGTGACGATTGGGCCTACGACCTCGCGAGCGCCAAATTCGTGGCCGGCAACAAGTACCGCCTCGAGGTTCGCGCCCGGGACCAGGCGACCAACGAGCACGCGCCGGGCGCGGGCTGTCCCGAGGGCGAGGACGGAAAGACGCCGCCTTGCAACACGGGAAACTCGGCCGCTCCCAAGTACAAGCGCTTCTTCAAGATCGACAAAACCGCGCCCACCCTGCTGATCGTGACGCCCCCCGCCGCGACGCCCAACCGGATCGGCGCCTCGGGCCTGCTCGCCACCATCACGGGCACCGCCGCGGACCTGGGCTTCGGGGTGGACCGCGTGGAGTACAACCTGGCCTACAACAAGGCCGACCCCACCAGCCACTGGCTCCACCACATCAGCTCCGGGGAGTGGAAGACGAACTTCGTGGGAGACATCTGGAACAAAGCCTGCGACCCGGTCGTGGGCTGCCTGGCGCCGAGCACGGGTCCGGCGGCCATGGTGTGGATCTCCTCCGGGATCGGCTGGCTCGACGGCGAGGACTACATCCTCAAGATGCGCGCGGTGGACAAGGCCGGCAACCTGTCCGTGGAAAAGACCCTTTCCTTCAACTACGACGTGAGCTCACCGACCTCCAAGGCAACCACCGCGGGCGGTCCCATGACCACGCGATTGTCCTCGCTTGCGGGGACCGCCGAGGATCAATTGTCCACGGGCACGCCCTCGGGCATGGACTTCCAGAGCTTCCGAATCGCGGTCCAGCGCCTGTCGGATAACTTCTGGTGGTGCGACGCGACCCGGGGCTGCTCGGACACCGCGGTGAGCACCTGGACCGCGCCGACCAGCGGGGTCTACGAGAGCTCCCACTCGGTTCTGGTCGGCGCCGGCTTGGGCGTCAAGACCTGGAGCCTGGGCCTTTCGTCTACCTTCTATGACCTGCTCAAGGACACCGACACCTTCCGGGTCTACACCTGGGGAGCGGACCAGTCCAACAATCCCGCGGGCTCGGCGCATGTCGAGTCCTCGACCACGGTCAAGCTGGTCTTTTCCTATAAATCCAGCACCCCTACCCTGACCAACCAGGTCCCGGCCGCCAACACAGCCTCCAACCAGGCCGCGTCCGTCACCATCGACGTGGACCCGCAGGGCAGCCGCATCAACCACATCTGGGTGGTGGCCATGTCGACCGGGGGCTGGTACTGGACGGGCTCGACTTGGAGCGCGGTCCAGGTTGCCGACCCGCCGCCGCCGGCCGCGGTGAACCTGTCCACCTCCTGGGTCCAGGGCGCGGTGTGGCTGACGACCGCGGCGCCCAACGGCACGCCCGACCTCTCCTTCGAGCCCGGGACCCCCGTGGACGGGACTTCGGTCGTCAGCACGACCTTCGACGCCACCACGAGCATCGTCAAGCCGGCCTGGTGGGACGGGGGCAAGTTCAAGATCTACGTGCGGGCGCGCAACACCGGCTCCCAGCACCTCGACACCACGCTCCTGTCCAACCAGGTCTTCATCTACGACGTGACCGCGCCCACCATGACCGCGCACAACGCCATCGTCTCCCTGTCGACCGAGACCAATGTCCCCTCCCTGCTGACGGAGTTCTCCATCGCCAGCGGCACCATTATCGACAACGTGAGCGACTTGGCGGACCTTCGGCAAATCTACATGCGCATGCTGGACGTCAACACCGGGAAGTACTTGAACCCCAGCACCCTCCTCAACTTCGACGTCGCGGTGGCGGCCAACGCCTGGACGTCGATCGAGCAGACCGGGGACGAGTGGGCCTTTGACCTCGCCGGCGCCAAGTTCGTGGCGGGCAACAAGTACCAGATCGAGGTTTACGCCCGCGACCAGGCGACTAACGGGCACGCCCCGGCCGCGGGATGTCCTTTCGGGGAGGACGGAAAGACCGGAACCTGCCAGACCGGCTCCTCGGCCAGCCCCAAGTACAAGCGTTACTTCCGCATGGACAAGGTGCCGCCCGTGGTCACGCTCCTGGCGCCGGCCGCCACGACTCCCAACCGGATCGGCGCCTCGGGCCTGCTCGCCGCCATCACGGGCACCGCCTCGGACCTGGGCTTCGGCATGGAGCGGGTGGAGTACAGCCTGGCTTACAACAAGGGCGACCCCACCAGCCACTGGCTCCACCATATCAGCTCCGGAGAGTGGAAGACGAACTCCGTCGGCGACATCTGGAACAAGGCCTGCGACCCCGACGGGGGCTGTCTGGCGGGGGGCCAGGACTTCGACATTTGGGTCTCCTCCAACGTCGGCTGGCTCGACAGCGAGGACTACATTTTTAAGGTGCGCGCGGTGGACAAGGCCGGCAACCTGTCCGTGGAGAAGACCCTTTCCTTCAACTACGACGTGAGCTCACCGACCTCCAAGGCAACCACCGCGGGCGGTCCCATGACCACGCGATTGTCCTCGCTTGCGGGGACCGCCGAGGATCAATTGTCCACGGGCACGCCCTCGGGCATGGACTTCCAGAGCTTCCGAATCGCGGTCCAGCGCCTGTCGGATAACTTCTGGTGGTGCGACGCGACCCGGGGCTGCTCGGACACCGCGGTGAGCACCTGGACCGCGCCGACCAGCGGGGTCTACGAGAGCTCCCACTCGGTTCTGGTCGGCGCCGGCTTGGGCGTCAAGACCTGGAGCCTGGGCCTGGCGAGCACCTTCTACGATCTTCTCAAGGCCACCGACACCTTCCGGGTCTACACCTGGGGAGCGGACCAGTCCAACAACCCGGCCAACTCCGCCCACGTGGAATCCTCCACCACGGTCAAGCTGGTCTTTTCCTACAGGTCCAGCACCCCCACGCTGACCAACCAGGTCCCGGCCGCCAACTCGGCCTCCAACTCGGCCGCGACCGTCACCATCGACGTGGACCCCCAGGGCAGCCGCATCAACCACATCTGGGTGGTGGCCATGTCGACCGGGGGCTGGTACTGGACGGGCTCGACTTGGAGCGCGGTCCAGGTTGCCGACCCGCCGCCGCCGGCCGCGGTGAACCTGTCCACCTCCTGGGTCCAGGGCGCGGTGTGGCTGACGACCGCGGCGCCCAACGGCACGCCCGACCTCTCCTTCGAGCCCGGGACCCCCGTGGACGGGACTTCGGTCGTCAGCACGACCTTCGACGCCACCACGAGCATCGTCAAGCCGGCCTGGTGGGACGGGGGCAAGTTCAAGATCTACGTGCGGGCGCGCAACACCGGCTCCCAGCACCTCGACACCACGCTCCTGTCCAACCAGGTCTTCATCTACGACGTGACCGCGCCCACCATGACCGCGCACAACGCCATCGTCTCCCTATCCACCTCGTCGGTGGACGCGGACGTGACCGCGCTTTCCGCGCTTAACACCGCCAGCGGCACCATCGTCGACAACGTGAGCGACCCCGCGGACTTCCGGCAGATCTACATGCGCATGCTGGACATCAACACCGGCAAGTACTTGAGCCCAACCACCCTCATCAACTTCGACGTCGGAGTCGCGGCCAACGCCTTGGCCTCGATCGAGCAGACCGGCAACGACTGGTCCTATGACCTCTCCAACACGAAGTTCACGGCGGGCAACAAATACAAGCTTGAGATTTGGGCCAAGGATCAGGCCGGCAACGACCACGCTCCTCCCGCCGGGTGCCCCCTGGGCGAGGACGGCAAGACCGGAACCTGCCAGACCGGAAGCTCCGCCGTCCCGAAGTACGTCCGCTACTTCAAGATCGACAAGGCCGCGCCGACCATGGCGATCATGGCGCCGGCCGCGACCACGCCCAACAACATGGGGAGCACGGCCCAGTTGGCGCAGATCACGGGCACGGCCGCCGACATCGGCTTCGGGGTGGAGCGGGTGGAGTACAGCCTGGCCTTCAACAAGGGCGACCCCACCAACCATTGGCTGCACCACGTCAGCTCCGGGGAATGGAAGAGCCAGGTCGGGGACACCTGGAACAAGGCCTGCGATCCGGACGGGGGCTGCGGGGCCTTGGGCCAGGACTTCGACGTCTGGATCTCCTCCAACGTCGGCTGGCTGGACGCGGAGAACTATATCCTCTCGGTCCGGGCCGTGGACAAGGCGGGCAACGTCTCGAGCGTGGCGAGCATGAGCTTCAACTACGACGTGAGCACGCCGACCTCCAAGGCCACCACCGCGGGCGGTCCCATGACCACGCGCTTGTCCGCGCTTGCGGGGACCGCCGAGGATCAATTGTCCACGGGCACGCCTTCGGGCCTGGATTCCGCGTCCTTCCGGATCGCGATCCAGCGCCTCTCCGACGACTCCTGGTGGTGCGACAGGACCGCCGGTTGTTCGGATACGGCGGTCAGCACCTGGACCGCCAACGTCGCGGGCGCGGTTTATCAGACCTCCCACTCGGTCCTGATCGGCGGCGGGGTCGGGGTCAAGAATTGGAGCCTGGCCCTGTCGTCGACGTTCTACGATCTCCTGAAGGCCACCGACACCTTCCGGGTCTATACCTGGGGCAAGGACCAGTCCAACAACCCGGCCAATTCCGCCCACGCGGAGTCCTCGACCACGTCCAAGCTGGTCTTCTCCTACGGCGTCAGCTCGCCGACGCTCACGGGCATATTCCCGCCGGCCAACAGCGCGCTCAACGCGGTGAGCTCGATCACCTTCACCCTCGACCCCGGAGGCGGCCGCCTCGCCCACGCCTGGGCGGTGTTCCTCGACACCGACACCTTCTGGTGGACGGGCTCCTCCTGGAGCGCGACCGCGGTGTTCGATCCCCCTCCCCCCGCCCATGTCGGCCTTTCGACCACCTGGTTCCAAGGCGGGGTGTGGCTGACGACCTCGGCCTCGGCGGGGGGCAGTCCCGACATGGCCTTCGAGCCCGGCACGCCCGTCACCGGCGCCTCCGCGGTGACCCTCACCTTCAATGAAACCACGCTCATCTCCTCGCCGACTCTCTCCGACGGCCGGCGCTACAAGGTCTACGTGCGGGCGCGCAACACCGCGGGCTTGACCCTCGACACGGGCCTGGCCGTCTCGACGCACGTGTTCGTCTACGACGTCTCCGCCCCGACCGTGACGGCCCACGCCTCGGTGGTGAGCCTCTCGACCGCCGCCGACAACTTCACCTGGCTGACCAGCATGCTGGTCGCCAGCGGCACCTTCGCCGACAACATGTCGGACCAGTTCAACTTCCGCCAGGCCTTCATGAGCATATTCGACATCACCCAGGGCCTCTACCTCAACCCCAACACCTTCATCAAGTTCGACGTGGCCAACGAGGACCAATCCTGGGCCAATCTCGACACGGTCTCCGACGCCTGGAACTTCGATCTCTCGCAGTCACAGTTCGTGACCGGAAACCGCTACCGGGTCAAGGTTTACGGCCGGGACAAGGCCGGAAACCAGCACGCCCCGGCCGCGGCCTGCCCCGTGGGCGAGGATGGAAAGACCGGCGAGTGCCAGACCGGGACGGCCGCCATCCCCAAATACGCTCGCTACTTCTCCGTGGACAAGGGCAAGCCCGTCGTGACCATCACCACCCCGACCGTGACCAACCCCATGTTCATCGGCGGCGCCTACGCCTTGGTCACCCTGAGCGGGGTCGCGGTGGATAACTCGCTGAGCCCCAACGAATCCAAGCCGGTGAAGGTGGAATGGACCCTGCAGGTCAACCAGGGCGACCCGACCTCGCACTGGCAGCACTTCGAGACCTCGGGCGCCTGGAAGCCGACCTCGGTCGGCGACATCTGGAACCCCGCCTACCCGCAGGGGCCCCCGGGTGATCGCTTCGCGGTGTGGACCTCCTCGAACATCACCTGGTTCGAGAGCGAGAACTACCTCTTCAAGGTCCGCGGCAGGGACGCGGCCGGCAACCTCTCGGCCGAGCAGACCCAGACCTTCTACTACGACCGCGCCAAACCGGTCTCCAAGGTGACCTCGCCCAACAACAACCAGCTCTACACCGTGCAGGTCCTGAGCATCGGGGGCACCGCGGTCGACGACACCTCGGTCTCGACGGGCGCGAGCAGCGGCATCTCCGAGTTGGGGATCAAAATACTCCGCGAGTCCGACGGCTTCCACTGGAACGGCTCGACCTGGGCGGCGCCGGCGACTTCCTCGATCACGGTCCCCATCGCCCAGGGCGCGGGGATCAAGAACTGGAGCTTGGCCCTGAACTCCACCTTCTACGACCTCCTGCAGGTGGTGCAGGACACCTTCACGGTCTATACCTTCGCGACCGACCTGGTCAACAACCCCGACCTCACCTACGCCGGCAAGGAGGCCGAGACCTTGAAGCTCACCTACAGCTTCCGCTCGGGCGCGGCCCTGGTGAGCGTCTTCCACCCGCCGGCCGCCGCGGCCGTCAACAGCCTCTCCTCCACCACCCTCAATATCGACGCGGTGGGCGCGGGGATCAGTCAGGTCTGGGTCACCTTCATCTCATCCGACGGGGCCTACTACTGGACCGCCTCCTCCTGGAGCGCGACCCCGGTGACCCCGTGGCCGCCCGCGGACCCGGACGTCAGCCCCAACACCTACAACCTCTGGCTCACGACCGACGATTTCAACGGCGGCAATCCGGGCGGGGGGCCCGACATGGTTTTCAACCCGCCCATCTCGCAGAACAACCTGCGCGTGGTCTTTGGCTACAGCACCCACACCATCCTCATGCCCGCCTGGGACAACGGCCGCAAGTACAAGATTTTCGTCAAGGCCAAGAACGCGGCCAACCAGCTCGCCAACTCCTACCCGGGAACCTATTCCTTCATTTACGACGTGCAGAGGCCCACCGTCGCCTTGAGTTCGTTCTTGACCGGATTCTCGACGAGCTCGCTGACGGCCGACCGCAGCTGGTCGAAGCTCCTGACCAAGCTCGACGGGAGCATGGAGGACAACACCGCCGACGGACTCAACATCTACTCGGTCTTCGTCAAGCTCTTCAGCGTGGATGAGGCCAAGTGCCTCAACCCTTCCGGCAGTCCCCCGGTCTTCAACCTGGACTGCCCCACCGACGCCGACGGCTACAAGGAAGTCCAGATCGCGGGCGGCAGCGCCCTGCGCGCCTGGGAGTGGGACATCGCGGGCGCCAACTTCTCCGGGGGCTTCCGCTACGACCTCAAGGTCTACGGGCAGGACCGCGCCAAGAACTCGACCGGCACGGCCTCGGTTCCGCTCTTCTCGCGCTACTTCCGCTACGACGCTGACAACCCGACCTTGACCGTGAGCACTCCCGTGGCGGGCGGGGCCTACGGCTTGAACGGCCTCGACCGCGTCATGGGCTACGCCGGGGACCCGACCGCGACGGTCCCGCAGACCGTGGAATTCAAGCTGGAGTATCCGTCCTTTAAGAAGTGGGAGGTGCTGACCTCCACCTCCGGGACCTGGCGCGACCAGCTCCCGGAAATCTGGAACGTGGCCTGGACCACCAGCGCCCCGCCCTTCCAGACCTGGCAGTCCTCCAACATCGCCTGGGTCAACGGCGAGCAGTACACCTTCATCGCGCGGGGCCAGGACCAAGCCGGCAACTTCACGGCCTACTCGACCACGACCTTCAAGTACGACTTCTCGGCTCCGATCTCGACGGTCACCAAGCCCGTGAGCTACCGGACCTACTCCCAGCAGATCGTGACCATCTCCGGCACCTCCGAGGACCAGCCGGGCGGCCTCTTGAACCCCCGCAACGCCGGCCTTCAGCTCACGCGCGTGGGGATCATGAGGCGGTCGGACGGAAAGTGGTGGAACGGGGCGGCCCTGGGCTGGGAGGACAACTGGAACCGCGCCGATCATTCCATGGTCGCGCCCGTGAGCCCGAGCAACGTCTGGTCCCACGACAGCATGGGCGGCTTCTGGACCGGGGTGCCCACGGCGGAGTCCTTCGAGATCTACGTCTGGGCCCCGGACAACGTGGACAAGCCCTTCGCGAGCTACCGCAACGTCGAGTCCTCCAGCGCCCTCAAGGCGGCCTTCAACTACGAAGTCCAGCCCCCCACCTCGACGATCTATTCGCCCAACGTCCACAACACCTGGTACAGCGCCCAGGCCGGCTACAGCTTGACCCTGAGCTCGGGTGTCGTCTGGGACAAGCCCATCAGCGGGCTGGCCTCGGGGGCCGGGGTGGACAAGGTCCAAATCCAAGTCCGGCGCGCCGGCAGCGACACGCAATGCTGGGACAACAGCGCGGCCTTCATCTCCGACTGCACGCAGGAGGCCTCCTGGCACAACATGACGCGGACCGACGTGGACAAAGACACCTGGACCTACAACACCTCCGACCTGTTCAACGCGACGCTCGACGGCGAATCCTACCGCATCCGCTACCGCGGCAAGGACAAGTCCTACGACGGCTCGGAATCGCTCAACTCCAACACCGAGACCGCCTTCGAGCTGGGGCGCAACGAGAAGAATTTCCGGACGGACAAGACCGTGCCGACCTCGCTCATCTCGTCCCCCAACACGGCCAGCGTGGGCGTGCTCTCCACGGTGAGCGGCACGGCCTCGGACTCCAACTCCGGCGTGGACATGGTCGAGGTCGCCTTCTACGACACGGTGGTCAACTGCTGGCGCAACCCGGTGGACAACCTCTGGACCTTGAACTGCGGCGCCGCTCCCGGAGACGCGGCCTTCGTCAAGTCCTCGACCCAGACCGCCTCGCCCGTGCCCTGGGAGGTGACGGGAGACTCCATCCCGGCCATGGTGATCGACCGCCAGTACAAGATCTTCGCGCGCGCCATCGACAAGGTCGCCAACAAGCAGACCTGCCCGGCGGGCTGCCCCGCCACGGGACACACCGTGCCGCCGTCGCAGTCGGCCTTCATCCAGATCACCAAGACCGGGGCCACGCCGCAATCGGGCCTCACCGTGCCGGGCGCGGGCACGCCGCACTTCCAGCCCGGCAACCTGACCTTGATCATCGGCACGCTCACCGACGCCACCACCGTCCAACTGCGCATCATCAACGAGACGCCGGCGCCCGACACGGTGTGGGCCCGTGATGACCCCGCGCAAGGGACCTTCGTTTCCACCGAGACCTATCTCTACGGCTGCACCGACACCAGCTACGTGGTCAACCAGACCACTTGCGGGTTCAACGGGGCCTCCAACATGTCCTGGGACCGCAGCGTCGCGGGCATCTGGCCCGCGGGCACCAACCAGCTCAAGGTTCAGGTCCGGGCCGTCCAGGGCATCACGGTCGAGAACCCGCCCTTCGAGGAGCGGACCTTCGTCATCGACAACAACCTGCCGACCGTGGCGCTCACCCTGCCCAACCCCGCGCGGACCGCCTACCAGAAGGGCGAGCTGGTCGGGCTCTCCGCGACGGCCTCGGACCCGGCCCCCGGCGAGCTGGTGAACACCAGCGGCAAGTTCCGCATCCACCGGGACACCGACACCGCCCAGCAGTGGAACGGCAGCGTCTTTTTCTCGAGCGACGCGGTGCTGACCGCCCAGTTCCAGGGCGCCGGGGTCTTCACCTACGACGACCCCAAGCTCGCGGACCAGAGCCTGTTCCTCGACGGCGCCCGCTACCGGGTCACCTTCCGCATCGACGACAAGGCCGGCAACTCCGCGATCACCCCGGAGGCCATCTTCCGCCACGACGCGAGCACTCCCACGGCCACCATGGAGGTGCCGGGGGATAAGTATAAAATCCGATACCTTGACCTGAGTTCCGGGACGCTGTCGGTTTCCCAAACCCGCGACCCCGACCCCTACCCGACCGACCCCGGGGGCTGGACCGACGGTTCGGGCCTGGCGGGGGTGGACGTCTCCTTTCTTCAGTTGACGGGCGCGCAGGCCGGGAACTGGTTCAGGACCACGCCTTCCACGGGCTTCCTGGCCGGGGTCGAGACCTGGCAGCCGGCCGTGATCCACGTCTCCTCGTGGACGTATCAGCACGCGGACCTCGCGGAGAAGCACGTCTCCGGGGAGTGGTACCGGCTCCTGGTCCGCGCGCGCGACGCCGCCGGAAACACCCAGATCGGCTACGGCAATCCCGCCTCCTCGCGCACCTACGTGGTGGACAAATCCTCGCCCACGATCCAGGTGACGGCTCCGGCGGTGGACGGCACCATCTGGCGGCCGGCGTCGCTGGCCGCCCTGACCGGCACCGCGCGCGAGGAGCCCGACGGCAAGGCCATCTCCGAGTTCCTGGTGAGCGCGGGCGACGACGTGGACATCGAACTCTCCCATACCGCGGGCCCCGACACCTACTACTGGACGGGCTCGGCCTGGGCTTTCAACACGCCGTCGCTGGTCCTGCGCGGGCGGGAGCTCGCCGACCCGGCGACTTACTGGCGCCTCCTGCCGCTGCCGGCCAACGATCCCGGCGCGGGGGCCGACTCCTGGCAGATTCGCGGCGACCAGACCTACCGCCTGCGCGCCCGCGCCCGCGACAACGCCAAGACCCCCGCCGGCTTCCCGGACCGAAGCCTAAGCCCCTTCACGGCCTACCGCACCTTCATCATGGACACGACCCCGCCCGTGTCCTCCATGACCTGGCCGCTCAACGGGAACTACGTGAACAACATCACCTCGATCACGGGCACCTCCAGCGCGGGCCTGTCCGGCATCGACCCGCTCAAGATGGAGGTCAAGATCACCTCCAACCCCGCCACCGGCCCGTGGTGGAACGGCGCCGCGTTGCAGTACGTCTTCACCGAGACTTGGTCTACCGCCGCGGTCGCGGGCAATACTTTCGAATTCACGAACTTGGCGCCCGCGACCTTCCTGGATCACACCCTGTATTACATCTATTCCCGGGCCACGGACCTCGCCGGAAACGTCGAGACCTCCCCTCCGGTCTTTGCCGTCACCTTCGACGTCTCGCTTCCCAATATCACTTTGCTCAAGCCCCGGACCCCGCCGAACCCGCCGTACTACTCCAACAACGTCGACGCCAACCTGACCATCACCTTGACCTCGGGCACGGTCACCGAGACCGGCCCCCTGGCTTCTGGGATCACCGAGGTCTGGGTGGCGATCTCCTCGGGCGACTCGGAAGGGACTTGGTGGACGACCTGGCCGGGGACGGGGTTCATCGTCAATCAAAGCAGCATCAACTGGTCGACCAACGTCTACGTCTCCGGGACCAATTGGAGCTTCGATCCGGGCTGGACTCTCTCCGACGGCGTGACCTACAAGGTCTACGTGAAGGCCCGGGACCGCGCCGGCAACGTGCTCAACCCGGCGAACAACCCGGCGGACTCGGTCCTTCCCTACCACCTGCAGTTCAAGTACGACCTGAGCTACCCGACCGCGACGGTCACGATCCCGGTCAACAGCACGGCGACCGCGAGCGTGCCGCAGTTCTTCGGAAGTTCCAACGACCCGGGAACCGGGGTGTCGGGCATCAAGATCATCTACGCCGCGGTGCAGAACACATCCAACGGCGGCACGGACTGGTGGGACTGGACCACGCCGGGCTACTCCATCGGCACCAACCCCCCGCCTTTCCCGGGCAACGCCTGGACCCAGGTGGCCACGACCTCGGTGCAGGGCGCGGGGGTCCAGAGCGTGGCCTGGTCCACGCCCCCGGCTCAATCCCAGGTCCCGGCCATGCTCGTCTCCTCCAACACCTACCGCGTGATCGTGCGGTCCGAGGACTGGGCCTCCAATCCCCAACCGACCCCGGCGCAAGCGGGCGCCGGGGTCTACTTCCGATATGATACGGAAAAGCCTCTCTCCACCGCCACGGCCCCCGGCAACAACGCCATCATCAACTCCGTCGCGGCCGGGATGTCCGGCACCGCCAACGACGAGACCCGCGGCGCCTCCGGCCTCCAGCTCGTGCAAATCCTGCTCAAGCACCAGTCCAACGAGGACTACTGGAAGGGCACCGACCTGGCGGGCGGCGATTACGCCACGAACTGGGACAGCGGCCTGGGCAAGCGCGGGCAGTGGCAGATCGTGACGCCGCCCTACAACTCCTGGACCAAGGCTTTTCCGACCTTCCCGCCCGACTCGGCCCTGGAGTCGCGCCGCTACCGTTTGTGGGTGCGGGCCGCGGACAGGGCCGGAAACTGGTCCGACACCCCCTCGAATGCCCAACTCGACGACGACAAGAACGCCGACGGCAGCCTGGCCTGGACCTTCGTCTATGACTCCTCGGCGCCCTTCTCGCGCTCGACTTTCCCGGCGACCTATGTCAGCGCCGCGGTCACGAGCATCGCGGGAACCTCCTGGGAGGCCTACGATGACCGCGATCCCTCGGGCTTGAACCAGATGCAGCTTAGAATCCGGCGCTCGGACGCGGCCTACTACGACCTGGCCAGCGACAACTGGCTGGGAGGGGGGAGCTTCAGCCCCTCCAAGTGGAACGGCCTGCTGCCGGGCTGGCAGTTCACCGGGCTTTCCGCGGTGAATTTTGAGGACGGCTACCGCTACGACGTCAACTCCATGGGCACGGACGTGGCCGCCAACGACGAGGTGCGCTACGCGACCTACACCTTCACCGTGGACCGCACCACCCCCACTTCCAAGGTCGCCATCCCGGCGCACAACGGCTTCATAGGGGGCGCGGCGGTCACGCTCTCGGGCACGGCCACGGACCGCTACTGCGAGCTGGCGGACCTGACCCAGGGCGACCCCTTGTGCTCCACGGCGGGCCGGGATTACGAGTCGGGCATACTGGGCTCGAGCATCACCATCTCCCTGCGCGACATGACGGCCGGCGTGGTCTGCCCGACCGTGCCCTGGGTGCTCGCCTGCTGGTGGAACCACAACACCGGCGCCTGGGTGGACCAGGCCGATCCCATCTACAGCTCCGCGACCTTCACCGGGACCCCCACGCCCTCCAGCGGGACCTGGAGCATGGCCCTGCCGGCCGGGACCCTTGTCAGCCCGCGGCAATACCAGGTCAGTTCGAAAGCGCAGGACCGCCTGCCCTCTTTCCAGCAGGTCCAGACCACCAACACCTTCATTTACGATATCACCGCCCCGGTCTCTATTTCCACCTGGCCGGCGGGCTTCACCAACGGCTTTCCCGCCATCGAGGGCACCGCGCGGGACGACTCTCCCGGAGAGCTTCCCGACAGCCCCAACCCGGTCGTCCAGCTCCTGATCAAGGAGACCGCCTGCGAGGACCCGGACGGCCTGTGCAACGTCAACAAGTACTGGAAGGGCTACGCCTGGGACACCCCGATCGTGTGGCTCAGTTCCGGGACCAAGCAGGTCTTCGTGACGGGCACGACCTGGACGTGGAAATTCGACACGGGCGCCGTGATCTGGGACAACAAATCCACCTATACGGTCACGGTGAGGGCGCTGGACAAGGCCAATAATCTAGAGACCCAACACCTATTCGTCGATACCACATTCTACCTGGAGACCCCGGCCGCCTCGATCACCATCAGTCAGCCCCCGCCCTCCGGGACCCTGCAGCACTTCTCCGCGGTCAAGGCCGCTCCCGACGCCTCGGCCCTGAGCGCCTCGGGAGGGGGAGCCAACATCGCCAAGGTGCGCGTCAAGCTCGAGCGCCTGAGCAGTCCGACGAGTTGGTGGTACCAGGACGTGCCCCAGAGCTGGAACAACGACTCCTCGACCTTCACCGAGAAGACCGACGGCCCCGTGACCTGGTCCCTGGGCTGGGACGGGCCGGACCCGGACTCCAACCCCGACCCCTGGACCACGGCCAACGCCTCCTACACCCTGACCGTCACGGGCGTCAACGGGGCCAACCAGCCCGGCCCCGCGCAGAGCCGCAGTTTCGTCATCGATCACAGCAAGCCCGCGGGCTTGATCACCGCGCCCGTCGCCAACACCTGCCCGGGCTTCTCCGCCTGCTTGAACTCCCTGCCTACCATCGAGGGCACGACCACCGACCCCGGCAACGCGGACCCGCCCTCCTTGGCGCTCGCCGACCAGCGCTTCCGGCTCAAGCGCCTCGACAACGGCACCTACTGGAACGGCGCGGCCTTCGTCGCCGGCGTGCAGGAGTATCCGCCCGACGCCTTCCTCAACGAGGGCCCGGCCTCGGCGCCGATTTTCCGCTGGTCCTCGGCCACCGTGGCCGGCTCCCAGCTCTTGGATGGCATCTCCTACCGCATACTATTCCGGGGCAGGGACAAGGCCGGAAACGAGCAGGGAGACGCGACCGACGCGCTCGAAGGGCAGATGGACCAGTTCTCGCTGCTCTTCGACACCAGCCCCCCGACCGGCATCCTGCTCCAGCCGCCCACGGGCTATGTCTACAAGAGCCTGACTCCGATCTCGGGCACCTCCAACGACCCCGCCGGGCAGTGGGGGGCGCTCAAATCCGACATGGCCGCCGTCGAACTGCAGATCCGCGACACCACCCAGGACATCTGCTGGCGCGAGGCCGGCAGCTTCCTGGCCTGCCCCTACTTCTTCCCGGTCTCGGGCCTGACCCCCTGGACTTCCTCGCACCCTCAGCTCGACGGCCAGCTCACCAACGGCACGGCCTACACCATCACGGCCCGCGGCCGCGACCGGGCCTCGAACCAGCAGAGCGCCTTCTCCAACCCGGTGTCGAGCCGGACCGTCTACGTTGACAAGAAGTATCCGCACGCGGCCTTCACCAAGCCTGTCGGCACCGAGGCCGCCCCCGACACGAAGCGCCCCTCGGACCTCTCAGGTTCCTCCGGCCTGACGGGCACGGGCTCGGATTCGGAGGCGCCGGTCTATCCCTTCTCCGACGCCCTGCTCGACGGGGGGGTCGAGGTCGCGATCTGGTCTTTGGCCGATCCCGCCGACATCAACCTGGCGGGGGGAACCAGCTACTACTTCAACAACACCGATAACGGGAACGCGGTCTACTTCGCCTCCAACCCCGCGACCGAGGCGTGCCCGGGCGGCTGGAACGCGGGCGTGTGCTGGATGCCGGCGACCGCGACCGACACCTGGCGCTTCCTCTTCACGCCGGCGACGAAGTGGATCTCGGACAAGCGCTACAAGGCGCGCGTGCGCGCCACCGACCGCGCGGCCACCGCGGCCGGCGTCATCACGGGCAACAAGGAAGGCAACGCGATCGCGCTCTCCACCCCCGGCGTGAGCCTGGTCAGCTTCATCGTGGACGGCACTCCCCCGGTCTCGCTCGTGACCAAGCCCGCCCAGACCGGCTTCATCCAGAACTTGGACCCGATCGCGGGCACCTCCAACGCCGACCTCGCGGGCCAGAGCACCTACTACCTGCGGGTCTACTACGTGCTCGGGCCCGACGAGTTCTACTGGAACGGCTCGGGCTGGGGCGCGGCCAACGTGCAGACCCAGCTTCCGGTCAAGGTCGCGGGCTCGACCGGGACCCTGGGCTGGGGCTATCCCTGCAACCCGGTCAACCCCGCGAGCTGCCTGGGGCCCCCGCAATACGCCGCGGGCCAGCACAATCCTCCGACCATCACCCAGCCCGACGGCACGGTCTACAAGATCGCGATCCAGGCCAAGGACGCGGCCGGCAACCTCGAGACCCC
>CAYJXJ010000087.1:0-18539 GCA_964374095.1 uncultured Elusimicrobia bacterium | reverse complement strand
CGGCGCGTTTGCGCCGGGCTCCAGGCCGTGCCCCCTGCTTATGGTGAAATTTCAGTATTGCATATAGCATATTGCATTATGCTATATAATCTGCTACACTAACCTCTATGCGGGAATATCACGGTCTAAGGCCCCAGGATATCCTTGTCATGCTCAAATTGCTTGCTTCGCAGGGCCGGGAATGGCGCCAGGTGGATCTGGCTCAGGAGCTTGGCCTCTCGCAGTACGAGATCAGCGCGGCTTTGGCGCGAGCGGAATATTCCGGCTTTCTGGATCGCTCCAAAAAGAGACTCAACAAATCAGCCTTGGAGGAGTTTCTGCTGCACGGGCTTAAGTATGTCTATCCCGCCAGGCCCGGGCCGGTCTGCCGCGGCGTGCCCACGTCCCATTCGGCGCCTCCAATTTCAAAGCAGATCGTGTCCGAGCCGCATGACCAATATGTTTGGCCTCACGATCTCGGGGAGGTCCGCGGACAAGGCATCCCGCCCCTGTACGAATCCGCGCCGGAGGCGGCGAGAAAAGACCCGAAGCTCCATGAGCTTCTGGCCTTGGTCGACGCCCTCCGGGTCGGGCGCGCCCGGGAAAGGCAGATCGCCGCCGATGAGCTCAAGCAGAGGCTTCATGAAGCCTAGACCATCGGCCAATCTCGACATGCTGGCGATTGTCGCCAAGGGCCTCAAAGGCCTTAAGGAGCGGGTCGTTTTCGTGGGCGGTGCTACGCTAGAGCTCTACGTCGCGTCTTCCGCGCCAGAAGGGCGGGCCACCGATGACGTGGATTGCATCGTGGAGATGGCCAGCCGCGTCAAGTATTACGCGCTGGAGGAGGAGCTTCGCATACTCGGCTTCAATAACCGCTGGTATGCCGACGGGATGGCAAATACCCGAGCCGCTGAATTGCGCGATGGCCAGAGGGTCGAGATATTCTCCGTGCCCTATCTCCTGGCGTCTAAAATCGAAGCGTTCCAGGACCGCGGGCGAGGAGATTTCATGGGAAGCCGCGACATGGAGGACATCATCACGGCGCTGGACGGCTGTCCTTACCTCAAGGAAGAGTTGGGGAAAGCTCCGGAAGCCGTCCGCGATTTTTTGACCCAGCGATTCAAGGAATTCATGGGCAATAGCCGCTTTGTCGACAGCCTTCAAGGTCACATCGAAGCCGTGCAGCCGCGCACCGGACGAGCGGATAAGGTCCTGGCTCTGTTGAGGGATTTTGCCTCCTAGATTTTCCTGAAATCAGATATTTTCCTACATAGGAAAACAGTCTAAACAAGAAAACTCAGTCCGTATTCGGCCCCTATCAACCCCCATTCCTCGATTCTAAATTTCTCCACCAATCTCTCTTTTACTCCCAGCGCTGGGAGTAAATTCTTGCGGATGGACAGAAACCAACTCAAGTCCCCCACGCCACGACTAACGCGCGGCAGCTCCCGAACATGGAAACGATGTTTCGCCGGCGCCCTGATATAAGGACCCCTACATTCTAGGGCGCCTGCCCGATCCCGGCGGGCACTTGGCCCCAAGTCGACTCCCCGGACCCGCGGTACAATAATCTCATGAATGCGTGCGCGCTCCTCGCCGCGTCGGCCTGGCTTTTCGCGGGCTTGGGCGCCGCCGATGAGACGCCCATTCTCGACGCCCTGCCCTCCCTGCCGGGGCCCTCGGGGCTTACCGGGCCGCGGCTCGACCGCCTCTTCGACGGGGCGCGGGGGGCGGGAGAGCCGATCCCGGTGCCGGTACCAGCCGATGCGGCCCGGGAGACTCCCTCCGCCCCGATCCCGGAGGACCGCCGAGAAGCCCCGGAGCCCATCGCGTCCTTGGCCCGCAAGCTCGCCGACAAGGCGCGCCGGGCCCAGCGCCAAACCGAGGCCGTCCTGACTCCCGAGGGACTCATCGGCAGCAACTCCGACACCGCCATCTGGACTGGAATGTACGTGGCGGGCATGGCCTATCGCTACGCCGCGACCAAAGACCCCGCGGCCCTGGCCGCCATGGAGAAATCCCTCGCGGGCCTGCACGCCCTGCAGGAGGTGACCGGGGTGCCCGGTCTCATCGCGCGCAAGATCGACTGCGGCGATGCCGCCTTATCTAAGGAAGACCGCCGCCACCCCGGACGCGGGCGCTTCGCGGGCTGCGCCTGGAAGGGCCGCCTCTCCTTCGACCAGTATCTGGGCTGGCTCTACGGCGTCTCCGAGGCCTGGCCGCATATCCAGGACCCGGAATTGCGCCGGCAAATCCAGGAGGACGTCCGCCAGGTCGCCCTCCATTTCATGGCCAACGACGGCAAGATCGTCGCCCTCGACACCTACCTCGACTCCTCGCCCCAGAACTACTACCAGCATCTCCTGCCGTGGTGGCTCGCCTGGCTCAAGCCCCTCACAAACCTGCTGCCCGCGCGCGGCGGCAACGCCATGCATGGACTGCATCTCCTGAAAGTCGCCTCGGTGATCACGCAGGACCCCGCGATCGAAGGCTATTACCGAAAACTCATTGATGAAAAAGACTACCACCGCCGCGTCCAGGATCACACGCAGGGACGCTCCGAAGAGCTCATTAAGAAAAACCGCTGGTGGGTCCGTCCCCTGGTCAAACTGCTCTTTGGCTGGGACGTCGAGCCCACGCCCGACTCCCTGCGCTCATCCGTGGGCATGAACCTCGGGCATGTCGCCATCTACAACCTGGCCCGGCTCGAGGAGGACCCGGAGCTCCGGCAGTATTACTTGAACGGCCTGCACAGCGCGCACGCGGCCGTGGCCGCCCACGGCAACGCCTTCTGGAACTTCCTTCATGCTTCCCAGTGGGGACCCGATCAAGGCGTGGCCGACGGGCTCGACACTATCGAGCGTTTCCCGATCGAGGGCCGCGGCGAGGTGCGCAACAGCGAGAACCCCGACCTCCCTCGCTACAAGGGGCTCCAGACCAATTTCTTCAAGTCCGACCAGCGCTGGAATTGGTTCACGACCGAACCGCTGCCCTTCGAGGACCGGGTACTGCACTCCTTCGCCTGGCAGCACAACGCCCTGCAGATGGACGGGGGGGGCTTTGACCCCAAGGTCGACGGCGGCGGCGCTTATCTCGTCGCCTACTGGCTGGGGCGTCTGCGGGGCTGGGTTCCTGAGGAGGCCCCGGAGCTGTCCAACTAAAACGGCTTGGCGAGCCGCGCTGGGACCTTACAGTATTCGGCGAAGTGGGGGATCAGGGACTTGGGCCGGGCTAAGACTGAAAGATCTCGGACTGGGGTCCCCAGCACCCGAACCAGCCTGTCCCAAAGCGGTCGCCTAGGAGCCGGCCCCGACATTTCTTGATTCGGGTTCGAAATGTCAAAATCCACTACGGGGGCCGACCGTGAGAATGTCGCCGCCAATAATTCCACGTAAATGGTAGCCCGGAACATGCGTTCGGCCAGAGCTCCATGGTGGCGCTGCCCAGGATACTCCGCAATAGGCACCCAAATTCGCATCTTGCGGATTTTGAGTTCAAGTGTTATACTCTCGTCACTGCCTTCACATGGGATCGATTTCGCCTCTAAGCTAGCTCTGGCATTATGGGGAAAGGTGACGAAGTCTATCCGAAAGCACCCCTCGCTGAAGTTGTTTTTGAGATCCGCTTCCCCGGCGAACCGGCCATTGAGTGCCGTCGCGATGAACTCTTTGAATTCGTTCGGAAAGAGATGCCGGTCGTCAAGGTTCCCGAGATGCAGGCGACAGAGAACTTTAGGTTCAGAAAGTATCACTTTGCTTCGGCGGACGATGCATTCACCGTCATGGTCGGCCTTAACTCCTTTGGATTTTCGAATAAACGCTATGCCGGATTTGCTGATTTTAAGGAGCGGCTCACGCCATTGTTCGGTTTTTTCTGCGACCGTTTTAAGATAGGTACGCTAAGACGGATCGGCCTCAGGTACATCAACACCGTGCCATTTACTCGAGAGAACGGCGCGATTCCGCTGGGCCGGTTCTTCAAGTCGAGTTTTCTTCTGTCACCCGGACTTTCGGAGAGGTATGAGGTTTGCACGGTTGCGTTTGTTCAGAGCGTGGGAAAGGGCCACATTATCACCCGAATTGAAACTTTGCAGGAACAGAAGACGCAAGAGGAGGCCCTGCTTCTGGACTTTGATTATTACAAGACAGACAACCTCCAGGCTTCCGCGTGGGCGGCTTGTCTAGAAGAGAGCCATGAGCAGACCAAGAGTTTCTTTGAGAACATCATTACAGATCAGTACCGAGACTTCATCAGAGGCAAACCACTATTGTGAGCCCCATAGCCCAGCTTCAAGAACTTCGCCCCCGCATTCCGGATCAGTACCGACAAGCCGACATGCCTCCGCAATCCGTCAGCGCCCCACGCGATGACTCGGCGTCCTTTGCTCGTGCCGTGGAAATTGTCATTCCCTTGTGGGATCTCGAGGTTGGCGGGCAAGTCGTCAGGCCGGCCATTCCGGTCGGAATCAAGTTGCGCCGAGAAGGCGACTGCTTCCTAGCTGAGAACGACGCCCTCGCGCTTTATGGTTCCGGATTTTCTCCGGAGGACGCAATCGCCGACTTTCGGGCGACGGCATCCTACTTCGTGGCGGAGTATCGTTCTCTAGGTCCAGACGATGTCGTCGGCCTGGGCGCCCGGTTGCGGGAAACTTTCCTATTGGCGTTTCCACTCTAACGGCTCTATTGTGCCGCTCCGAAAGAGCGTTGTCGAACGGGGGTTGCGAAACAAAGGGTTCCGTGAGGGCCGCAGCAAGGACCTGATGTTTCGGTATTACCTCAACGGTCGCTACACGGGCTGTTGGACGAAGGTTTCCCATGGCGCTGATTTCGTTATCGGGGACAATCTTGTCGGCCAAATGAAAAGGCAGCTGCGTCTTCAATCAAGTCGGCAGGTCAGAGATTTCTGTGAATGCAGCCTATCATTGGCCCAGTACCAGGAAATTCTCAGAGGACAGGGGGTTCTCCCGCGAATCCCCGAGCCTCCCCCGACCTCCCGGTAGAATCGCCCGGGGCTGTACCTAAAAGGGCTTGGCCAGCCGGGTCCTAGGCGGCCCCCTAGCGTCTTGCCCGGCGCGGCTGCGCGCGCGCTCGGCTCTCTCGCTGCGCAAAAACGATTCAAAGGGTGAGAAGGTTGAAAGGAAAAGGGTAAAACGGCGGTCGACCATCACCGGGAGGGCCGGAAGCCGTGGACGTCGCCGCGGTTGTCCGGGGCGCGGCGGGAGCGAACCGCGGACCGGGCGCGCCCGGCGTCGTCGTACCAGGAGCAGCCACGAACGACGCGGTACGAGCCCGCAGGTCTTTCCCACGCGCTGCCGTCAGTGGGCGCTCCTTCATACAAACGGTGATACCAGTCCTGCGTCCACTCCCAAACATTGCCCGCCATGTCGCATAAGCCCTGCGCGGTGTTGCCTTTGGCTTTTGAGCACACGGGCCAAGTCGAGTTTTTCCCGCAGCCATGTCCGCCATCAGCAATCACCGCGCGCTCGCAGGTCGCGTCTTCATTGCCCCAAGGATATTTCCAGTCCTTGCCGGCGCTGCGCGCCGCGTACTCCCACTCCGCCTCGCTGGGAAGCCTGCCGCCAACCCACTCAGAAAAGGCCTTGGCCTGGTTCCAGTCCACGTTGACCACGGGCTGCTCCGGGGCTCCCTCATACGAGCCTGGCGGCGTACAGGCCCCGGCCTCAACGCAGGCCTTGTACTGCTTGTTGGTCACCTCGGTCTTGGCCATTTGAAAGGACTTGAGCGTCACGGAATGTCTGGGCCAGGCATCCGACAAGTCATCCGCGCCCATCGAGAAC
Organism: uncultured Elusimicrobia bacterium; assembly: GCA_964374095.1. Taxonomy (GTDB): domain Bacteria; phylum Elusimicrobiota; class Elusimicrobia; order UBA1565; family UBA9628; genus CAYJXJ01. Next base: position 12,763 of record CAYJXJ010000087.1, on the reverse strand, counting down.
GTCCCGCCGGGAATCCTCACCCACTGAATGCCGGCCCGGCCGCTCGCCGCGGCCTTCACCCCCGGCGTCACCTTGACCGTCCCCGCCGGAAGATACGCCGCCAACTCCGCCACATAGGGGTTGTCCTCGGAAGTCTTGCCGTAGGCCGACACGAAAGTCAGCGCGAACTTCTGCTTGTCGGCCTCGCTGACCACGGAGTAAGACAGCAGTTTTTCGAGCTTGGACCAGTCTTTGCCCATCAACTCGTCGCGCTTGTCCTTGGCCGCCGCCGCGGCCGCCAGTTCCTTGGCGTAACGCTCCCATTCCGAAACGCGAGACCGCGCGGTCTCCCGGTATTTCGGATATTTCCAGGCGAGATCCCCCCACCGCGCCGCCTTGTCCTCGGGCGAAGATTCGCCCTTGTCGTTTTCGAGAACGGAGTTGAAGGCGGCTTGAGCCGCGTAGTCGTCCCACTCTCCCGCGCGCTTGGCGGCGAGGTCCGCGTAGGTCTTCACCTCGGCTCCGAGCGCGCGCCACTTGGCCGCTTTGGACTCCGGCGGCGCCTGTCCCTTCTCGAAGGTCACGACCGCATCGTACTTGCCCAGCGCGTCCACGTCCACCGCGCTGAAATCGATTCCCTCGGCCTGCCCCATGGCCCCGGGCAAACGCGGCCGCGGCAGGCGCCCGACCGCGCCCAGGGACGGCTGATTGGCTCTGGGCACCTCCGGCAGGGCGCTGACGTTAAACGCTATGGCGCCGCCCGCCGTGGCCTTGGCCAGGGCCGCCAGATCCGGGCCCTTCTCGCCGGCCGACACCCCCACCACCGCCCCCTCTTTTCCCATGAGATCCGGCGTTTGGTTGCGGCCGCGCAAGGTGGCATCGAGCGCCTGCGTCGCGTAGCGCCATACATCCCCCGCCGTCACGCGGCCTTCCTTGCCGGCAGCCCAGCCGCGCAAGGCCCCCAACGCCAGATAGCTGAACGCCGGCCGGTTGGTCCCGGGGAGGGCGCCCGCGAACTGGTCCCCCTGGGCCGCGGTCAGGACCACCATGCGCGGGTCCGAAGCGCCCGCGGCCGCCACGCTCACCAATGGCTGAAGGCCCGGCACGATGCTGTCGCCGTCCTGCCCCCGGCCGGAAAAGCAGGCGTCTAAGATCACCGAGATGGAGCCGGCCCGGCTCTTGGCCAGGGCCGCAAGGAGCTCCTGGCGCTTGAGGCTTCGCTTCTGAAGGCTTTTCGCCTTCTGCTGCGCGTCCACGCCTACAAGAAGCCCATCCTTGCCGTCGGCGCTCGGCGCCCCGTGGCCCACGAACACGAACCACAAGGTCCCCCGCGGGCCGGCCTTGGAGGCGGCGGCCTGCGCCGCGTCGAGCATGTCGTCACGCTCGGCGTCCACGCCGAGCAGGAGCTTGACGTTGCCGGGCGCTACCCCCCGCGTGCGCGTGAGGTAGTCATACCAGGCCTTGGCGTTGAGCTCGGCGCCCGGGACCGGCGGCACGAAGCCGTAGCCCTCGATGCCCACCACGACGCCCGCGTCCTCCTCCCCGCCGCCGACCGCGGCCGCGGGCCGGGACAGATCGGGCCAGAGGTCCGAAGCCCGCGCCGGCGCCGCCGCCAGGGCCGCAATCAAGGCCAACGCTCCGCCCATGGATCGAAAACTCATTCGCGCCCCCGCGCATCCCGCATTGGGCCCATCCTCCAAAAGTATAGCCCCCGCTTCAGGTTTAGTCAATCGCATGGAATCGAAATCTCGACAAATCCTCGGAAAGCTGTTACACTTTGGTTGACCGGCATGAGAACAGCGAAACAAGAAGTCCGGGAGCTTCTCCAGCGGATTCCGAACGATTCGACCCTCGAAGACATCCAGTACCACATCTATGTCCGGGAGAAGATCGGGCGCGGTTTGAAGGATGTTCAAGAAGGACGCGTTCTCACACAGCAGGAAGTCGAACGACGACTCGCTAAGTGGCTCTGAGGGTCGTCTGGACCGCGGCCGCGCTGAAAGACGTTGAATCGGCGGCAAACTACATCGCGAGAGATTCCCCTCGATATGCCGCGGTCCTGGTCCGGGAAGCGATCTCCGCGTCCCGATCGTTGACCACGCTGGCCAAGAGAGGGCGAATCGTTCCTGAATCGGACGACCCGGCCACCCGGGAACTCTTCGTCTGCAATCATCGCCTCATCTACCGCGCCGGAAGAGATTCCGTCCACATTCTGGCCTTCATCCATGGTTCACGCGACTTGTGGGCGCTCTGGAAACGGCGGCGGGCGTAAAAATGTGTTGAATGTTGACCCCTAAAAGGGCTTGGCCAGCCGGATCGGGACCGTGCAGTAGTCCGCGAAAAAGGGGATCAGGGACTTGACCTTGGCCAGGTGCGCCTCCGCGATGCGCTCCCCGGCGGCGATGAGTTCCCGCGCGCGGTGCATCTCGGTCCAGGAGAACCCCGAAAGCTCGGGGTGGATCACCACGTGGGCGGGGTCCATCCGGCTGCGAGAGATTTCGTATTCCATGGTGTAGACCATCTGGAACAGGACCTCGAGAAGGTTGGGGGCGCGCAGGGCGTCGGGCAGCGCCATGTCCTTGAGGCTGGCCAAGTCCACGGAAGCGCCCAAGAGGCCCCCGCCCTTGTAGCGCCGGTCCCGGACGCCGGATTTGCGCTCCCCGGCCGGCCGGGTCAGATTGACCGCCACCACGATGTCGGCTCCCATCTCCGAGACGACGCCGGTCGGCACGGGGTTGACGAGGCCTCCGTCGACCAGGAAACGCCCGTTCCAGCGCAGGGGCGTAAAGATAATGGGCAGGCCGCAGGAGGCCCGGACCGATTCGGCCACGCGCCCCTCCCGCAGAACGACCTCCTCGCCGGTCTCGATGTCGGTGGCGATGCAGGCGCACGGGATTTCGAGGTCCGAGAACAGCCGGTCGCCGAAGTAGGAACGGATGAAGCGCAGGAAAGTCTCCCCGGCGAATATGCCGGCCCGCGGCAGCGTCAGGTCCCAGAATAGGTTCTCCCGCAGCCAGCCCCGGTCGACTTTGACCGCCACCTCCTCGATCTGCTCGGGCTCGACCCCCATGGCGACGAAGGCGGCGACGAAGCCGCCGATCGAAGTACCTGCGATCATGTCGATGGGGATATGCTCGCGCATGAGGACCTTGAGTATGCCGATCAGGGAGTAACCCAACGCCGCCCCGGAACCCAAGGCGAATCCCACCCGCACGCCTCCCACGGAACGCGCCAGCCTGGATATGCCGCGCAGGGCCTTGGGATGCGCTTGGAGCGCGGCGTAGGGCGAGCCGGTCCGCTCGAAGACTTCCAAGATCGCCGGGCTCCAATCCAGGCTCACGCGCGTGGACCCTCCCGGCTGGGGCGGCTCCTCTTCCGGCGGCGGACCCAGCCAGACCTGGAGCCGCTTGGCCCCGCCGAGAACGCCGGCGATATCATGCTCCAGGCGGCGGCACTGGGCCAAGCGGGACCGGGTCCCGGCGAGTATGCTCCGATCGACCTCGCTGAGGACCGAGCGCTCGATGTCGCCCAACTCCGCGGGCAGGGAAACCAGGATCAGATCGTGCGTCTCTCGCAGATAATTCAGAAAAAGATAAATCCCGCTGTAAAGTCGGCCCCCGAGGACCGCGGCCGGAAGATTCAAGATGTCGAGGCCCGAGGCGTGCTGCTGGGTGATGCGGCCGATCGCCGCCGGGTCATGCGGCTCCAGGGACCGGATCTGGGCCTCGGTGGCGGGGGTCGCGTTCAATCCCATGGCGCGGGCGACGGCTCCGGCGTCGGGAGCCATGTCGACAAGGAGGGTCCGCCGCCGCGTCTGCTCCAAAAGCTCGACGGCCAGGTGGAGCGTGAACAGCAGGCTGTCCCCGGGTTCCAGCGCCGCGTGCAGAGCCACGATTTGGGGCCCCAGCTCCGAACGGCGCCGCGCGGGCTGCGTGGAGGCGACCAGGCGGCGCGATATCATCCGGGAGAGGTGCATGAGAATCGAGGGGCTGTCCCGCAGGGCCGCCTCAAAGTCCTTGCGCCCGAGCTTTAGGAATTCGCAGGTGGTGTCCAGGCGCACCGTCATGGAGCGCCGCTCTCCGGTCAGAATACCCGTCTCTCCCAACGCGTCGCCCCGCCCCATCAAGGCGACGAGGCGGTCTTCTCCCTTCTGAGGATTGACCAGCCGGACCTGTCCCGAGGTGATGATGTAGAGAGCGTCCCCCTCGTCGCCCTGGGAATAGAGCGTGGCCCCCTTGGGCAGGGAAAGCACCTCCATGCGCGAAGCGACTCCGGAGAGTTCCCCGGCGGTGAGGTCCGAGAACATCGCCACGCGCTTGAGGAAGGGCTGCCAGGCCCGGATTTCTTCGGGAGTCATTTTGATATAATGGAGGGCGTTCTCCCCCGCTGGACGGCGCAGGCCAGCAGGGCGATCACCGTCTTGGAATCGCGGATTCCGCCGGAACGCACCAGGGCGAGGGCGCGCGCGAAGGGCATCGTGACAACCTCCAGGAACTCATCCGCATCGGGCGAGAGACGTCCTGGGATCAGCCCCTCGGCCACATAAAGGAAGAGGACCTCGTTGGCGAACGCCGGGGTGGGCCAATAATTCAGGAGCTTCGTGATCCGACGGGCGCCGTAACCGGTTTCTTCCCGGAGTTCCCGGCGCACGCACCGACGCCTGGATTCCCGGCCGTCGAGTTTGCCGGCGGGGATCTCCAGGGTCACCTTCCCCACGGGGTAGCGGTACTGGCGCACCAGGACGACCGAACCATCCGGGAGAAAGGGCACGACCCCCACGGCCCCGGGATGATCCATGAATTCCCGCCGCGCCCTCCGGCCGTTGGGCAGACGGATTACGTCCGCGCGAAAATCAACGGAATTACCGTGGTAAACCGTACGGCGGCGCACGCAGGCTTCGACGAGATTTTTGGACATCGCGGCGATTATAACACACTGGGCGCCGTCCCATTCCTTGAAGTCATAGGAAGGGACTGTCCCGCAAAGCGGGACGGCAGGCGCCCCGTGCCATGAGCGCCAAGACCGAGTTCGTGCATCTGCACAACCACTCGGAATACTCGCTGCTCGACGGGCTGATCCGCCTGACCGACCACGAGGGCAAGCCCTCGGAAGCCCTGAAATCGCTCGCCCAGTCCGGCGCCCGGGGATTCGCCGTTACCGACCATGGCAACATGTTCGGCGCCGTCGAGTTCTACAACCACGCCAACGCCATCGGACTCAATCCCATCATCGGTTGCGAGATGTACCTCGCCAAGGGCTCGCGCTTCGACCGGGGGCACTCCCAGAAAGAAAATTGCCACCTCACGGTGCTCGCCCGGGATTTCGAGGGCTACCAAAACCTCATGCAGCTCTCCAGTTCGGGCTTCCTCGAAGGCTACTACTACGACCCGCGCATCGATCGCGAGCTGCTGGCCAAGCACTCCAAGGGGCTGATCGTCCTATCGGGCTGCCTTAAGTCGGAACTCAGCCAACTCGCCGCAACGGGCGACCTCGCGGCCGCGGAGCGCTTGGCCGCCGTCTACCGCGACCTCCTCGATCCCGGCTGCTTTTTCCTGGAAGTCATGGAGCACGGCATTCCGGAGCAGCAGGCCCTCAACAAGACGCTTCTGGAAATCCACAAGCGCACCGGCATCCCGCTGGTCGTCACCAATGACTGCCACTACGCCAAGCAGGCCGATGTCGAGGCCCATGACGCGCGCGTCTGCATCAGCACCGGCAAGCTCCTCGCCGATCCCCCGGAACGCCGCCTGAAGTTCAACGGCGAGGAATACTACCTCAAGACCGCGGCCCAGATGCATGAGCGCTTCGCGCATATCCCCGAGGCCTTGAAGAACACCCTGGTCATCGCCGACATGTGCCGGCTGGAGCTCCCCAAGGACCAGCTGCTCCTCCCCGAGTTCCAGGTCCCGCCCGGGCATTCCCAAGACTCCTACATGGAGGAACTGGCGCAAAAGGGCCTGCGAGAACGCTTGAAGACCGTCACTCCCTCCCACGAGGAGCGCCTCAAATACGAGCTCTCCGTCATCAAGCGCTTGGGCTTCTCCGGGTATTTCCTGATCGTCTGGGATTTCATCGCCTTCGCCCGCCGGGAGGGCATCCCCGTCGGCCCCGGCCGCGGCTCCGGCGCCGGGGCGCTGGTGGCCTTCGCCCTCAGGATCACCAACCTCGACCCCCTCGCCCACAACCTGCTCTTCGAGCGCTTCCTCAATCCCGACCGCAAATCCATGCCGGACCTCGACATCGACTTCGCCGACACCGGGCGCGACCGGGTCATCGAGTACGTCCGCCAGAAATACGGGCGCGACAACGTCGCCCAGATCATCACCTTCGGTTCGCTGGGAGCCAAGCTCGCGGTGCGGGACGTCGGCCGCGTCATGGGCCTGCCCCTGGCGGAGGTCGACAAGATCGCCAAAATGATCCCGGCCCTGCCGGGAACGACCCTCTACGAGACGCTCCAGAAAAACCCCGACCTCCAGGCCGCCGCCAAAGACTCCCAAATCAAGAAGCTCCTCGACCTCTCCATGCGCCTCGAGGGCTTAAAGCGCCATTCCAGCGTCCACGCCGCGGGAACCGTCATCACCAAGGAGCCGGTCGTGCGCTACGCGCCGCTGGCCAAAAGCCCCCGCTCGGACGTCGTCACAACCCAATACGACGGCGACATTCTCCCCGGCCTGGGACTCCTCAAGGTGGACTTCCTCGGGCTGCGGACTTTGACGATCATCGCCGACGCCGTGGCGCTTCTGCGCCGGCGCGGCCGGCCCGACTTCGACATCGACGACATTCCCCCGGAGGACCCCAAGACCTTCGAGCTGCTGCGCACCGGGCAAGCCCTGGCGGTTTTCCAACTCGACTCGGACGGGATGCGCGACCTGCTCTTCCGTCTCAAGCCCACCACGTTCAACGACATCGTAGCCCTCTTGGCCCTCTACCGGCCCGGCCCCATGAAGGCCGGGATGCACAACACCTTCGTGGACCGAAAGCACGGCCGGCAGAAAATCTCCTTCGAGCACCCGGACCTGGAACCCATCCTCAAGGACACCTACGGCTGCATCGTCTTCCAAGAGCAGGTCATGGAGATCTCGAAGGTCCTCGGGGGCTTCACGCCCGGAGAGGCCGACACCCTGCGCAAGGCCATGGGCAAGAAGAACCCCGAGGACTTCAAGAAGATGCGCGAGCACTTCGTGCAGGGGGCGGCCAAGCGCAAGATCGCCCCCAAACTCGCCAACAAGATCTACGACCAGCTCCTCGAGTTCGGAGGCTACGGCTTCAACAAGTCGCATACCGCCGCCTACGGGCTGGTGGCCTACCAGACCGCCTATCTCAAGGCCAACCACCCCCTCGAGTTCATGTGCGCGGTCGCCACGTCCGAGATCGGCCACTCCGCGGTCGGCGCGACGGACAAGGAAAACAAGCTGGTGACCTACCTCGAGGAAGCCCGCCGCATGGGCCTGAATATTCTCCCTCCCGATGCGCAAAGATCCGAAGCCGCCTTCTCCATCGAGGGAGACGGTTCGATCCGCTTCGGCCTGGTGGCCGTCAAGAACGTGGGCCAAGGCGCGGCCGATTCGATCGTGGCGGCCCGCCGCCAGGGACCATTCAAGGACCTGCACGACCTCTTAGGCCGCATCGACCTCCACGCGGCAAATAAGAAAGTGATCGAATCCCTGACCAAGGCCGGCGCCCTCGACTCGCTCGCGCCCGGCGCTTCGGCCGCCGCGGCCCGGGGACGCCTGCTCGCGGGGATCGACGAAGCCGTCGGGCTCCAAGCCCGCGCCCGCGAGGATCTCGCCCGCGGGCAGGGCCAGCTCTTCTCCCTGGCCGACCTGCCGGCCGCGCCCCCCCCGGAGGAAGGCTCCCCCTCCGCCGCGCTCGGCGACAACGACATGCTCAAGTACGAGCGGGAGGTCCTGGGTTTCTATTTCTCGGGTCATCCCCTGCTGAAAGTCCGAGAGGAACTGCGCGCCGCGTGCACCCACGAGATCGAGGAACTCTCTCCCCAGGTCACCGCGCCGGTCCGCATCGGCGGCATGGTCAGCCAAGTCAAACGCCTGATCACCAAGAGCAAGGGCGAGCAGTGGGCCCGCGCCATTCTGGAAGACCTCACCGGGGAATTGACCATGCTGGTCTTCCCCAAGGCCTACGCCTCCGGCCTAGGCGCCCGGCTCGTCCCGGGCACGATCGTCGTTGCCGGCGGAAAGCTCAGCTTCAACCGCCCCGTCTCGGCCGCGGCGGAGGGCGAAGGACCCGCGGAACTCATCGTCGAGGACCTCATGCCCCTGGAAGCGGCCCTGGCTCGATACGCGCGGCGGCTCCTCATCGCCTGCCGGGCCGAGGCGCTCGACGAGGCCAAGCTCGCCGGACTCCAGGAAGCCCTGGCCAAGCACCCCGGCCGCTGCCCGGTGACGCTCGAGCAGGAAACGGCGGAAGGCGTGGCCGTCCTTGATGTCGATTGCCGGGTGAGGCTCGATCAAAATCTGTTACAATCCATCGAGTCCATTTTAGGACCGAAATCATGGCGGATCGAAAGCGCCTCCTCGTAGCCGACGACGACCCGGACCTCATCGACCTGCTCAAGATGGACCTCACCAACGAGGGCTACGAGATATTGGTGGCGGCCAACGGCAAGGACGCCCTGCAGATGGCGATGTCCGAGAAGATCGACCTCATCCTGCTCGACGTCATGATGCCCTACATCGACGGCTATCACGTGGCCTACGAAGTGACCTCCAAGCTCGGCAATTCCGCCCCTGTCATCGTGCTCATGACCAGCCGCGACACCAACCGCGAGAAGGGGATCGCCCTCATGAGCGGCGCCCTTGAGGTCATCCAGAAGCCCTTCGAGATGGCCGCGCTCCACGCCAAGCTCGCCGAAGTTCTTTCCCGCAAGTGAGCGCCGGCGCGGCGCTGGCCCTGGCCAGCCTCTGGCTCCTCGCCGCCCCGCCGGGCTTCGCGGCCGAGACCGGCGCCCCCGAGCCGCCCGCGGAGGAAGTGCGCATCCGCCCCAAGAAGGCCCCCCGGGGCGGGCGCGCCGAATCATCCCGCCTGCTGTCTCCCGACACGAACCTCATCGACGCCCCGACGACCGCCGTCCTCGACTACGGCGGCTACGCCACGACCACCCGCTTCTTCACCGCCGGCGGGGTGCTCCAGCACGTGGGCTTCGGGGTCTATCCACGGCTCAACATCGGCGCCTCGCTCAACATCGACAAGCTCGTGGGTTCCGACAAGCCCACCCGCGTGCGCGCCCCCAACGTCCAGGTCAAGTACCGCTTCTACGACGGCGAGCACTGGATCCCTTCCCTCGCGGTGGGCTTCGACGGCCAGGGCTGGCGCTACAACCCCGTCGCCAAGCGCTACAACCACCGCCACCGCGGGTTTTTCATCGCGGCGACCCAGGAACTGGGTCTGCCGGGACTGGAAGTCCACCCCTCCTTCAACATCTCGGACTTCGATTCCAACTCCATCTTCGCGGCCCTGCCGCTAAGCTACAACATCCGCGACCGGGTGAGCCTCATGGCCGAGTGGGACAACATCAACGACCTGGCCTTCAGCCGGGCCAACTCCGGCCTGCGCGTCTACATCACACCGGCCCTCCACCTGGATTTCGCGCTCCGCTCCATGGGCATGGGGGGCCGCTTCGACGACGACACTTCGCGCGGCCCCGAGCGCGTGGTCCAGCTCAAGTACGCCGGCAGTTTCTGACGAACCGCCGCGAATTGATGACCGAGCCCTGGACCCACAAGGAAGCCGATCTTGAGGGCGTGCGCCTGCGCTATGTGGAGGCCGGGGCCGGGCCGCTGGTCGTGCTCCTGCACGGCTTCCCGGATCATTGGCGGACGTGGCGCGGCCAGATCCCGGCCCTGGCCGCGGCCGGACTGCGGGTCATCGCCCCGGACATGCGGGGCTACAACCTCTCCGGAAAGCCGCCGGCCGTGGAAGACTACCGCATCAACCGCCTGGTGGAAGACGTCGCGGGCTTGATCGCGCACGCGGGAGAAAAGCGCGCCGCGGTCGTGGGCCACGACTGGGGAGGCGGGGTGGCGTGGGCGACGGCCCTCGCCCGGCCGGAGCTGGTAGACAAACTGGCGATCGTGAACGCCCCTCACCCCGCGGTCTTCGCCCGGGAACTGCGCCGGCCGGGCCAGGCCCTGCGCTCCTGGTATATGCTCTTTTTCCAGATCCCGCGCCTGCCCGAGGCCCTGATCCGCGCGGGAGACTTCGCCTATTTGAGGAAGTCCCTGCGGCGGGGGTTTTCCCGATCCATCCTTCCGGATGAGGAACTCGATCTGGCCATCGCGGCCCTGGGCCGGCCCGGGGCCCTCACCGCGGCGCTCAACTACTACCGCGCGGCCTTCAGGGACCGGCAAGCCCTGCTGTCATCGCGGGGCAAGGTCGCAGCACCCACCCTCGTCCTCTGGGGAGAGCGCGACCCCTATCTCGGGCTCAACCTCACCCATGGCCTTGAAGAATGGGTGCCCACGCTGGACCTTCGCATACTCGCCGGCGCCGGCCATTGGCCGCACTGGGAGCGGGCGGAGGAGGTCAACCGCCTGTTGACGGGGTTTCTGTCCGGCCGGCTTGAATCGCTTTAGAAGAACCTCCAAGGCCCGACCAAACTACTCCCTCTCGCGCCTGAGCCTTTCGGTTATCCACATCCGCATCAGCGTCGAATAGTTGAGCCCCTTGCTCGCTGCGAGGCGCTTTACGCCCGCCAGCGTCTCCTCCTCCAGCCGCAGGGCCACCAACCGTCGCGGGTTGGGGAACTCAATCTTGACCGGACGGATCACGGCGTCCTCCGCCAGCTCGGAGCTCTTATCGTAATAGGCGCGCAGGTCCCTATCGGACGCGCCCGTCTTGCGCTCTCGTTTGTTCATAATGTCAGTGTGCCGTATGCCTGACGTATCGCCTCCGCTCCACACTGGTCATATCCCGGGCCGTAATCAACCGGGCGACCTTCGCTCCCAGATAACGAACGGCTGCCATAATATAACGGCCCGCATCCGTCCTCCCGAATACCACATAAACCCCCGGCTCCCTGCCGCGGATCGCCAGTCGGTTCGCGTAGACCGCTTCCTCCGCCTCCCGCGCCGTGACCCGGTGTCTCGACCATAGGTGGAGTTCGACCTCCTCCTCGCAACGAAGATGGAGTATTCTCATAAAGCATACACTGTATAACGGTGTATGTCAATGGGGCCTCCGCGTGCCATGCCTACTATACGATCGAGGGGGCAAAAAGTTCCCGAAAAATTACGCGGCAGGTCCGATTGAGCGCCTAGTTGGGCAGCTTAGCCCATTGACCCAAAGCCTCGATCGCGGCTTGCTCACTGAGGCGCCGCCCCGCTTTGACGATCCCAGCGGGCACCCATTTCGGGAAGGCAACCTCACGGTTGACGTGATGGCCCGAAGGCGTGTGTTCTTGGCGCACCCGCGCGAGCCGAATTGCCGGGAAGCGCCCGGAGGCTCGAACCAAGGCCGGCCAAAGCCGCCGATGGACAAGAGTTACTTTACCCCCGACAAGCCGGCAGACGAGGATGTTCGGAGAATCGGTCACCGATTCGAGAATCGCAAAGATTTGCCGGCCCTTGGGATGCCCCCACCAACTTCCCTTAATGGGCTCATTGGCGATGGCCTCGACCAGACTGAGAACCGGCCCCCGTGCCGACACGAGGACCACGCCGTGTTTTCGAACATAGGACATTGCATCGTCAGCGGTCATGCCGGCTCCCGGGCCGCGCCAATCGCGGTCGGCTGAAGCGCATGGCCAGATCGCGTCACTTTTCGTAGCACAAGGCTCCTTGGTGAAAGACCATTCGCCAGCGCCCATTCGCCCGCTTCCAAATGGAGCTGCGAAGCGATTCGGCCGCCGGCCGGTCATGTGTTGAGTCCCGGGAAACGCGAAATGTCGCAAGGGCGATATCAGGGGCCAAAACAACCGCCTTAAAATCCGTGAGCGCAAAATGGGCGGGCGGGGCGCACCGGATGGCTTCAAGGATTTGGGCCTTGTTGTAGGTCCGCCCGGAACTGGCGATCTCCTCGAAATCGTCGGCTAGCAGAACTCCCACTTCGGCCGGAGACTTGCGAACTTCCGGTTCAAGCAGGCGCTGTTCTAATTTCAGGATATGCCGCTCGATTGAGTCGTTTTCCGTCATCAGTCGCTCTGATTTGCAATGCTGCCGACCCGCGCATCCCCCGTCGGGGTCTCTGGCGCGTTGGGGATTCGCAGCGCCAGGCTGTTGCCCCATTTTTGGACGGTCGCGGTCGCGGTGAATGTTACCGCAGCCAGTTTCCGAGAACACCGGACCTGCTCCTTGAACTCCCTTCTATGCCGTTCCGCCATTCCCTGACCTCGTGCTTTGGCTCCCCCACCTCATTTACTAAATCCGGCTCATGACAGAAAATTGTGAGGCGAGTAGGACTCGACGACCAACTGCCCCTGGGCAGTTGTGACAAGCGTCAGCCGGAAAGGAAGCATCGAGCCAGGCATACTCCCACTGTTCTCTACCAAAGGACGGAGGGGAGGACTCAACTCGATGCCCCCCGCCGTAAGCGTCCCCGGGGGGCGGTGAGTCGCCCGCGTTGTTTAGTCGGGTTGCCCCTTGCGGCCATCGCCCGCGGTTCTTGCAAACCACCTCCACCGGTGGAGGTGAGCACCGGTGAAATACCGCCGCCGCCAGAATTTGATTTCCCCGTGACCTATCGTCTAGCAGTTGACTCCCCCGAGTCTCACAAAATTCCCACAGCGTCAAAAGTCGGTTGGCCTGCCTGATTTGACTTAAAATCTCAG
>CAYJXJ010000086.1:0-18559 GCA_964374095.1 uncultured Elusimicrobia bacterium | reverse complement strand
AGCGGCGGGGGGGACGGGCGCCGGGTGGGAGTGTGGGCGGGAGCGCTGGCCCTTCGTCGGCCTTCGGGGACGCGGGGGGTGGTGGGGGGTCGGCGCCGGGGGGCGGGGAGGATTGCCGCTCGATATCGGACTTGATCCGCTTCAGGGCGGCCCGCAAATCTTCGTGTGGGGTGGCCATTTTGGACTCTGGACTCTAGAGTGTAGGGCGCCACCGGGATTTTGTCAATACCCGCGCCGCCAATTATTGGAAGCGCAGGCGCCGCCTCCACCGGTGGAGGCGGCGGCGGAAAAACCTATGTCGGACCCAGACGGGTCGGATCGACGGCCGCCATCCCGTGCCGTTGGCGCGCCCGGGAGCGGCGGCCATGTGCTACAATTCCTCGAACAGGTGCAAGCATGAAGTTCTCGGACTTCAAGAAAAAGGAAAAATCCCCCGCGCGCCCGGCCGAGCCGCCCGCGGCGGTGGTTCCCGCGCCCCCGCCGGCGGAGAAGGCCCCGCCCAAGCCGCTTTTCCCGCGCGGGGCATCCCCCGCGTCGGCCCCGGCCGCGAAAGCGGGCGGGCCGACGCCCCCTGCGGCCGCCGCCCGGACCGCCGCGCCTTCGCCCGCGGCCTCGCCGATACAGCGGCGCCTGGCGCAGGAGTCCTACGGCCACGCCGTATCCGTCCTGCGCGACTTGTTGAGGGAATTGGACCGGGGATCGGTCAATTTCGGCCGCTTGCTCAACCAGACGGTGACCGCGCTGCTCCAAAATCTGGAGACCGCTCCCCATCCCCTGCTGGCCCTGACCACGCGCTCCACGGCCAGCAACTATCTCTACGCCCATGCGACGAACGTCTCGATCCTATCCATGTACGTGGCCCAGGGATTGGACTGGGATCGGGAAAGCCTCCGGCAGATCGGCCTGGCCGCCCTGCTGCACGATATCGGCATGGTCAAATACCTGGGGCTCGCCGCCGCGCCGCGCGCTTTGACCCCGGAAGAATACCAGGAGGTCCGGCTGCATCCCCTCGAGAGCCAAAAACTCCTCGAGAATATCGACGACATCGAGGAGAATACCCGCCGCACGATTTCCGGCATCATCGGCCAGGCGCACGAGCGCAAGGGCGGGAGCGGCTATCCCAAGGCCGTCACGAAGTCCGCCGACATCCACATGGCGGCGCAAATCATAGGGCTCGTCGACGTCTACGAGGCCATGAGCCACTACCGCGCCTGGCGCGAGCCGCTCATCCCCCATGAGGCCGTCAAGAAGCTCATCCGCGAGCACGCCCCCGAATTCGACCGTAAACTGCTGCAGGCCTTCGTCGAGCGCATCACGCTCTATCCCCCGGGGTCCTTCGTCGAGCTCTCCGGCGGCGAAATCGCCACGGTCATCGAGATCCATCACCGTACCCCGACCCTGCCCGCGGTCAAGGTGCGTCTCGACGGCCACGGCCGGCCCATCTCGCCCCCCAGGGTCATCAATCTCGCCCAAAATCGTCTCATCCACATTTCGCGCGCCATCGATGAGACCAAGCTGCGGCTGCGGGACCGCAAGCTGCTCTTGGCCTTCCAGGCCAACCGCTGGTGGATCGCCTAGCGGGGTCACGCCTGCGCGTTGCACTTTCCAGCTGGATAGGCTAGAGCTTAGAAGTGCAAAGCGCAGGCGTGACCCCTTTCCTGAGAGTTGACGGGCTGATTAAGACCTTTCCGGCGCCGCGCGAGCGCCGGCGGGTCCTTGACGGCGTGACCTTCTCGGCCGGAGCGGGATCCATCGTGTGCGTTCTGGGGCCCAACGGCGCCGGCAAGACCACGCTCCTCAAGGTCCTGGGGGGCCTCCTTTCGGCCGATGCGGGCCGCTTCGAATTGGGAGGCGCCGACGTCGCGGGACGTCCCTGGGAAGCGGCGGCCGCGGCGGGGTTCTCCCCGGGAGAGGAGCGCTCGTTCTACGGCCGTTTGTCCGGTCTTGAAAACCTGAGGTTCTTCGCCCGCCTGCGCGGTCTCGACGAGGCGGGCCTGCGGCGGCGCTTGGGCCAACTCGAGGCGCCCTTGGAGCTCGCGGAGGTATTGCCGATCCGCTACCAGGAGATCTCGGCGGGAATGAAGCAGAGGCTCTCCCTCGCCCGGGCCCTTCTCCATGAGCCCGCTCTGCTCATTCTCGATGAGCCGACCAAGAGCCTTGACCCGGCCGCGGCCGGCCGGGTGGCGGCCTGGGTGCGGGGCGAGTACGCCGGCCGCAGCGGCCGGTTGGTCCTTTGGAGCACGCACCGCCTCGATGAGGCCTGGACAACGGCATCGGAAATCCTGGTCCTCGCGCGGGGGCGGGCGGCGGCCTGCGCGGCCCCGCCCGAGTTGTTGCGGACCGCGGGAACGCAGGAGCCCGCCGAGGCCTATCGCCGGCTCTGCGGGGAAGGCGCATGACGGCCCTGGCGCGGGTGCTCTGGGCCTTCCTGCGCCGGGACATCCTATCGAGCCTTTCCTACCGGCTCGGGATGGCGCTGGAGGCCCTCTCGATCGTCCTGTCGGTGGCTACCTTCTACTTCGTCGCCAAGCTCCTCGGACCACAGGCCGCGCCGGCCCTCGCCCCCTACGGGGGCGATTACTTCCCGTTCGTTCTCGTGGGCCTGGCATTCTCCGCCTACCAGAACGTGGGCCTGCATTCCTTGGCCCAGAGCATCCGTCACGAGCAATACCTCGGCACTTTGGAGTCGGTGCTCGCCGCGCCGGTCGGCGTTCCGGCATTCCTCTTGGGCTCCGCGCAGTGGGATTTTCTCGCCGCGACCCTGCAGGTCTCCATCTATCTTCTGGCCGGGACGATGCTCTTCGGCGCGGGCTTTCCCCTGGCCAATCTGCCGGCCGCCGCGCTGGCCTTGGCCTTTACCCTGGCGGCCCTGGCCAGCATCGGCCTGCTTTCCGCGGCCTTCATCCTGAAGTTCAAGCGGGGAGACCCGGTCGCTTGGGTGCTCGGGGCCGTGTCGGAGCTCCTCGGCGGGGTCTACTTCCCGCTTTCGCTGCTGCCCGAGTGGCTGCGCGGGCTCTCGCTCCTGGTGCCGATGAGCCACGCCCTGGAGGCCCTGCGCCTGAGTCTGCTCAAGTCCGCCACGATCGCCCAGATCGCGCCGCGGCTGGCCGCCTTGGCGGCTTTCACGGTGATTCTCCTCCCGCTCGGCCTCCTGGCCTTTCGGGCGGCCTTGCGCGAGGCCCGCGCCGACGGCACGTTGGGACACTACTGATGACCGAAGGAAGAAGCCCTCGGTACGCCGCGGCCCGGGGACATCATCAGGACGGATTTATCGTACGAACACCTCTTCACTAAGGAAGAAGTCGAGGGAGAAGCCCGCGCCCGCGGGCGCGAATGTTTGTAGAATGGACCCTGGACCGCCGAATACTCGTGATCGAGGATGACGAGGAACTTGCCAAGCTGAAGGAACTGACGGGCTGTATCCAGAGTCTCCTGCGATCCCCGGGATCCGGCATCCGGGCCCGCGGGACCCGGCTCTTCAACAGCGGCCGATTCGACGCGGCGTTGGCCGTCTTCGAGCGCGGCCTGCGGGAGACCCGGGCCCCCGACCTCGCGGTCATGGCCGCGCACTGCCTCCGGGCCCTGGGCCGCGTCCGCCAGGCGCGCGGCCGGTTCCTCGCGGCGCTGCGCGGCGATCCGGGCTGCGCCCAGGCCGCCCTGGGCCTGGCCGGGATGCTCCGGTCCGAGGGCGATTTGCCGGGAGCCATCGCCGCGCTGCGCCGCGCCCAGGCCCGCGCGCCGCGCCACGTCCTGCTGAGGCGCGCGCTGGCCGGGCTGCTGCGCGAGCGCGCGCTCGCGGCGCAGGCCGCCGGGTCCGACGCGGAGGCCTTGGCCGCCTGGGCCTCGCTGCTGCGCGTGGAGCCGGTCCACCGGGAGGCGCGCCGGGAGCTGGGGGGGATCCTCTTGAAGCTGGCGCAAAAGGCCCGGACGGAGGGCCGCCTCGAGGGGACCCGCCGCCGGTGGCTTCGCGCCCTCGATTTCCCCGCGGCCGAGCGGGCGCTGCGGCGCGCGGAAGCGGCCTTGGACTCGGGATCCAGGCAGGAACCACCGGCCCGGGGACCGGAGGCCGCGGGGGAGCGCATGGCGGCCTGGTCCCGTGCCGCCGAGGCCTGCTGGCGGCAGCGGCGCCCCGAGGAGGCCGCGCGGGTGTGGGAATCCGCCTTGTCCCGGCTGGCGCCCGCGGAGAGGCTCGACCGCTTCCGGGCCCTGGCCGGCGCGGGCCGGTTCGAGGAGGCCTTCGCCCTGGGAGAGGCCCTTCTCCCGGACCTGGGAACGCGGGGGCTTTGGGTCCTCATCGACCCCTGGACCGCGGGCCTGGCCGAGGCCGCGGGCCCGGCCTACCGCTCCTCCCTGACCCGGCTCATCAAACGCGGCGCGGGAGAGCCTTGGGCCCGGTATTACAGGGCGCAATTGGCTCCGGAGGAGGCCGCGGCCGGCGGGGATTTCACGGCGCTCGAGGCGCTGACCGGCGGCCGCTACGGCTGGATGATCCAGCGCGCGGGGCGGTTTCGGCTCGCGAGCCGGGATTACGCCCGGGCCGCGGCGCTCCTGGCCCGCGCCGCGCGCCAGACCCCGGCGGATTGGAGGTCCCTGGGTTTCCGCGCCGAGGCCCTGCTCTGCCTGAACCGGCGGCCGCAGGCCCTGGCATGCATGCGCCGGGCCAGGCGCCTGGCCCCCGAGGCGGATAAGCCCGACGCCTGGGCCTGGGAGGGGGCGCTGGAGCTGTGGGCCGGACGCTTTCGCCGGGCCCTGAGGATCCTGGACCAGGCTTTCGGCCGGGGGGCGCGGTGGGCTCTTTGCTGGCGGGCCGGAGCCAGGATCTGCCTGGGCGCGCCGGCCGAGGCCCTGCCCGACCTGGACCGGGCTCAGGCCCTTCACCCCGGGGACCGGGAGGCGGCGGTTTGGCGGGGGGAGGCCTTGCGCCTGAGCGGGAGAGCGCGCGCCTGCCAAAGGCTCCTGAGCCGGTCGCAGGAGAGCCTCTGGTCTTTGGCGAACCTGGCTTTGGCCCGCCTGGACCTCGGCGACCGGGCGGGGGCCGAGGCCGATTGGTCGCGCGCGCGCGCCCTGGCTCAGCTCCCGGAAGGGGGCGAGCTCCGCGCTCGATTGGAGGGTCTTCTCCGGGGCCATGGATATCGGGGAGAGAGCCCGTACCTCGAGGCCGTCTGGCGCCCGCTCGTGGCGCCGCCCCGCTAGACCGGCCGCTCCCCGAAACGTCGCTGCAGTCCGGACCGGGGACCGTCGTTGTCAGGCGTGATCGGAATGGCGGCGGTCCTCGGCAGGGCGTCGGGTTGTAAGCCTCCGGGCAAAGTGTTATAGTGCGCTAGGGTCCTCCATGCGAGTCCTGCAAGTCGGCGCCGCCTCGATCAGCGTCGAGTTGGAAACCCCTCCTCCCCGGTCCGTCGAGCCGGGCCGCTACGATCCCTTTTCCACCCCCGGGCGCGCGCCGTGGCGGCTGCGCCTCGCCGCGGGCGGCCGGGGCCGCCGCGAGGTGAGCGTTTCAAACGGCGGGCCGCGTTTGCGTTGTTCGGGACCGGGGTTCGGCTGGAGCGTGAATCTGGAAAGGCGGGCCGGCGCGGGCTGGGCGCGCCGGCCGCAGCACCTCGACTCCCTCCTGCGCACGTTGTGGGCCAGTCTCCTGCCGCGCCGCAAGGGCCTCATGTTCCACGCCGCCGCGCTTTCCCGTCTGGGCGCCGGGGTCCTTGCTCCCGGCGTATCCGGCAGCGGCAAGACGACGCTCTCAAGGTCGCTGTCACGGGCGCGGGGCCTGACCTTGCTCACCGATGAACTGGCCATGATGCTCCCTTCCCGGGACGGCTGGGGACTGCACCCGTCCCCGTTCTGGGGCGAGTTCCGCCTGCCGCGCGGGTCCCGGGAGGCGCCCCTGCGCCGGATCGTGTTCCTCGCCCGCGGGGGAAGGTCGATGGCGCGGCTTACGCCGGCCGAGGCCCAGCGCCGCCTGATGCGGTGTCTCGTCCTCTTCGAGGACTCGGGCGATCTTCTGAAGCGCTGCTGGGACCGGGTGGTGTCCTTGGCCCGGGCCGTCCCCGCCTTCGAGTTGGCCTGGCGGCCCGATGAGGAGCCCGGGGGCCTGGCGCGCCGCATTTGGAGGAAATTCCCATGAAACCCGCCCGCCGTCTTGCCCACCGCGTCATCGCGGGACAGGCCTTTGTCCTGGACCCTCAGGCCCGGAAGCTTCACAGCCTGAACCCAACGGCCAGCCGGATTTGGGAACTGCTGGGAAAGGGAACGGCTGAGAACGAGATCTCAGAAACGATCGCGGCTGAATTCGAGGTTGACGTCGGCGCGGCTGAGGCCGACACCCGCCGCTTTATGGCCCAGATAAAGGATCTGGGCCTGCTGGCCTGAATGCCGGCTTGCCCCACGGCCGCGCAGGATCTCCACGCCCTCGCCGAGCGGCATTTCGTGCCGCTCAACATGATGCTCGAGCTCACCTACCGGTGCAATGAAAGCTGCCTGCATTGCTACCTGCCTGAGACCCAGGGCGCGCGTCCCGTCCGCCTCGGCGATGAATTATCGGCCGACGAGTGGTGCCGGGTGCTGGGCGAATTGGCGGCGGCCGGGACCTTCTACCTGATCCTCAGCGGCGGGGAGGTCCTCCTTAAGGAAGGTTTCGACCGAATCGTCACCCGGGCGCGGGACTTGCATTTCGACATCGAGATCTTCACCAACGCCACCTTGGTGACTCCGGAGGTGGCGGACTTCTGGGCTCGGGAGGGGGTATCCCACGTCGGAGTCTCACTGTATTCCCCGGACGCCGTTTGGCAGGACCGCATGACGCGGCTCAAGGGTTCCTATGAGGCCACGTTGCGCGGGGTGAGGCTTCTGGCCGGGCGCGGTTTGCGCGTCAAGCTCAAGAGCCCGCTCATGAAGATGAATCTGCGCGCCATCGAGGCGATCAAGGCGCTGGCGGGGGACCTGGGGGTGGCTTACCAGTTTGATCCCATACTCGTTCCGCGCAACGACGGCTGGACGGGGCCGACGCGGCTGGGCATCTCGGATGAAGATCTGGCGGCGGCGTACCGGGACGAGAGCCTCTCGCCGGACGGCGCAGCCGCGCAGGCCATCCCCCTTCCCTCCGACCAGTCGACCTGCAGCGCGGGACGCACCTCGGGCGCCATCGGGCCTTACGGCGTCGTCGTTCCCTGCATCCAGTGGATGGTCCCGGCGGGCAATGTGCGCCGCCGGAGCTTCAGCGACATTTGGAAGAATGCCAAGGCGATGTCGGACGCCCGGCGCTACGCGGGCCGGGACGTCAAGCCCTGTCCCGACTGCGGCAAGCCGCATTTCGTCCATTGCCTGGGAACGAGTCAGCTCGAGCGCGGCGATCCCCTTATTCCTTCGTCGGAGTGCTGCCGTTTGAGCGGCGCCATGCGCCGCATCCAGGAGGACTCTTGATGACCCACAAGTATCCGAAGCGAAAACCCTACCAGCCGCCGACCATCCGCACCGACGACGTGACCGAGACCTCGACCTTGGCCTGCGGCAAGTGCAGCACGGGCGGGCCGACGGGCGCCAGCACCCAGGTGTGCAAGCAGGCCAAGAAGCTCTCATAGCCGAGCCCTCCCTGCGCTGGCTGAGGGTTGAGGGCGGCTGCATGCGTCCCCTTCTTCGCCACGGCGATCTCGTCGCCGTCGCGCCCCCGGCGACCGGCGGCCCTTGCCCCGGCGACATCGTCCTCTACGACCTGGACGGCAAGAGGCTCATGCACCGCGTGTGGCGGCGGCGCGGGCCTAGGCTCTGGATCAAAGATGACGCGGGCACGGTCAGTTTGCATGTGGTGGCGGAAGATCGGGTGACGGCCGTGCTGGCCTCCGGCGGGGTGTTCACGCGCGGGCGGCTCGGGCTGGTCTTTGGGGTGTTTTGCACGGCGGTGTTCGCCATGGGACGGGCCTTGCGGATCAGAGCTGTTTGAGTTCGGCGATGTCGGAGAGGGTCTTGGCGGCCGGGAGCGCGACGATGCCCGAATCCAGGGAGTAGGCCGAACTCCCCGGGTAGACGACGTAGCCTCGGGACAGCTTCAAGTCCCGCATGCAGCTCGCCAGGCCCGCCGCGTGCGCCCGCCCGGGGGCGGAATGCAGTTTGATCTCGAAGGCCACCCGCCGGTCCCCTCGGTCGATGAGCAGGTCGGTTTCCGCGCCCGCGGCGGTCCGCCAGTAGTAGGCTTGCGCCCCGGGGCAGGCCGCTTGGAACCCGCAGATGAGGTGCTCCACGATGAGCGCCTCCCAGCTGGCCCCGCGCGCCGGATGCACGTCGAGCATTCGGCGGTCGCGGATGCCTAGGAAATAATGCAGGAGCCCGGTATCCCGGAAATAGAGCTTGGGGCTCTTGACCAGCCTCTTGCCGAGGTTGGCGAAATAGGGCGGGAGCTTGCGGATGAGAAAGGTCTGCTCGAGTATGTCGGCATAGCGCTCGACCGTGTGGTAGCTTACCCCCAGGGAGGCCGCCAATTGAGAGGCGTTCCAGATGCCTCCGTTGCAGTGGGCGAGCATTCCCCACAGCCTGCGCATCCGCGGCGCGGAGACTTCGACGCCGAGCGCGGCGAGGTCTCTTTCGATGAAAGTCCGGGTATAGGCCTCGGACCAGTCCAAGCGGGAGGCGTTGGATATCTCCAGCCAGGCCTCCGGGAATCCCCCGCGCAGCCAAAGGGTTTCGAGCGCGGCGCCCTTGCCGCCCGCGACCTCGTCCCAGCGCAGGGGAGTCATGTCGATAAAACCGGTGCGCCCCGCCAGGCTCTCGGAGATGCCCCGCGCGAGGGCCGGAGCGGCCGAGCCCAGCAGGACGAAGCGGCCCTTGCGGCCGCGGTGGGCGTCGATGACGCCCCGCAGGACCGGGAAGAGCGCCGGCAGGCGCTGAGCCTCGTCGAACACCACGCGGGTCCCCAGTTGGTTGAGGCGGGCCTCCGGATCCTCCGCGAGCGGGGCCAGGTCGGAGGGGCGCTCGAGGTCGAGGTAGGTCCAGTCCGGGAGGGCGCGGCGGATGAAGGTGGTCTTGCCGCATTGACGGGCCCCGAGTATGGTCACGGCGGGGAATCCCTTGAGCAGGCGGGACAGGGCGGAAGCGGCGTGGCGCGCCAGCATATGTGTAGTATAGCAGGCGGACTTCTATTTTACAATCATCCCAAAGCCCGCGCAAGCTTTTGGCGTTGTGGAAACGCGCCGTGTCTTGCGTTTGCGGGCCGGTTCCCTCCGACATCAAAGAAGTCGTTGAAACCGTGGCGGCGACGTTGCCCGCCCGATGCTATGTTCCGGGCCGGTGGAAATGCGAATGCTTCCTTTTTTCCTGGAGCTCAAGCCGGCCGAGCGTCATTCGTAGTGGGTCCACATCCGCAGTATTTTCACCGTCCGCTCGGCTTTGAAAACTTGATAGACGAGACGATGCTTGATATTGATGCGTCTCGAATAATCACCGGCAAGATCACCGACGAGTTTTTCGTAAGGGGGAGGGTTTTGGAATGGATTGACGCGCAGGATCGCCAGCAGCGCATCGACACGAGCCCGAAGTCCGGCGGCTTCAATCTTCTTGGCGTCCTTGTAGGCGTCCCGCGTGAAAACGAGCTCCCAGTTCACCAGGGCGGTCTCTTGGAGCACTTGCCGAGGGGAGTCTTCATGCCTTTGACTAGGGACTCGCGCATGCCCGGGATGGACAGGAGGTAAAGCGTCTCCTGGATGGCGTCCCAATCTTCGGACGAAACAAGAACCGCGGATGAGCGCCGCCCCTTGATCTGCACCGGCTTGTGCGAAATTACGGCCGCATCAACAAGCTGGAAGAGCCGGGTCCTGGCCTGGCTGGTTGTCAGGGTCGTCATGATGATATAGTACCAGAAATAGTACTACTCCGCAAGGGTCCGTCGCGGCCCGGCGCGGCCCAGCGGCAGGACGGCGTAGTCAAAGCCCAGGCTCTTGCCCGACGCCCAAGCCGAAGGTCGCGCCCGAGAAGCCGCTCGCGTCTGTCCTGCGGCGAGTTGCGGCGTCGCGGCGACCGGCGGAAGCTCGCTCAGCCCCCGGATGCTATGCTCCGGGCCGGTGGAAATGCGAATGCTTCCTTTTTTCCCGGAGAATTTTGTCGGCCAGAAAAATTTTGATTAAGGATTGATAGGGCACGTCTTTTGTATTCGCCAGCACATGCAGGTCTTTGAGCATTTCCCGGGGAAGCCTCAGCGAGATCATCTTAACCGGAGCTTCGACCCCGGGATCGAATTCAATTTCCAAGCGGCGGCTTTTGGAGAGATCAAAATAATCCGTCGCGTCATGAGTTTGCCAGAAGTCTCTTTCCTCGTCCTCATTTTTGAATTTGGGGATCGGTTTATATCGCTTTTTTTTCATATGTTCTCCTCTCCTTGCGGCTCATGGGCCGCGCGCTGATGACGCGTATATGCCGGTTTCGGACGGTAAATACGACGGCCAACAGTCTTCCCGCAAGGGTTTTGGCAAGGGCAAGGTAGCGCCGTTCTTGAGCGGGGTGGGCGCTGGGACCGATCCAGCGGGGTTTGCACCAGAATGCCTCCTCGCATTCCTTGTCGGCGACCCCGTGTCCTTTTTCATTTTTGCCGCTGTTGCCCTTGTCCCAGTCAAAACCCAGGAGTCCATGCAAGGGAAGCCCCATCTATCGGAGTATATCTCTCATATATACAGTTGTCAATGGGAAAGGTGTCAGGCCTTCGGTTATTTCGGTTATCTGAGAAGTAGTTGCCGCTACGGCCTGCGCTCTCGGTCGGGAGTCATGAATTTGCCCCCCGGCCAGCCTCAAGAAGCACGGCGAGCCGGTTCCCTCCGACATCAAGGAAGTCGTTGAAACCGTGGCGGTGACTTGACCCCTAAAACCGGGCGGTGAGGGAGAGGCGGTGGCCGAGGCCGAGGCTGCCCAGCGGCAGGATGGCGTAATCGAAGCCTAGATTTTTTCCCTCGACCCCCAAGCCGAAGGTCACGCCCGAGAAGCCGCTGACGTCTCCCGCGCCGCGCGAGCCGTAGCCCGCGCGCAGGGCGGGGTTCCACGCCCACTCCGTGGCCGGCGAGTACTCGCCGCCGAGGGCGACTTCCGCCCCGCCGGCGCGCGGCAAGACCAGATCGAAAGCGGCGAGCCACCCCGCGGCGCCGCGAAAAACCCCGCCGATGCGGCCTTCGAGGGGGAGGGGCGAGGATTCAGAGTCGAACTGGAGCTCCCCGCCGACATTTCGCAGAGCGGCGCCCAACCGCAAGCGGCGTTCCCAAAGCGGGGGCGAGAGGACGCCCAGATCCACGGCTCCCGTCCGCGCGGTCTTAAGTATGCGCGACTGCACGAGCTTGGCCGCGCCGCCCACGGCGAATCCATCGAGTGGTCCCGGATCGGATAACTCGCGCCCCCAGCCGGCCGCCAACGCCAGGTCTCCGGGGGAGACGCTGCCGAGGTCCGATCCGGCCGCGTCGGTTTCGACGAGACCGCCCGCCGATTGGTATTGAAAACCCGCGGAGAGCACGCCCCACCGTTCGATATGGTGGGCATAGGCCGCTTCTTGGAGGCTGACGGATTCGACGAGCTCGGCGTGCGTGAACGTCGCCGCGCGGCGCGGCACGAGCGAGAGCGCCGCGGGGTTAAGGTGCAGCGACTCCGGCCCTTGGGAGGAGGCCGCCCAGGCCCCGCCCATGGCCGCCACGGCCGCCCCGCCCGACTGCCGGAGAAAACCGGCGGCCGACGACGCGGGACCGGAGCCGCCGAGGGCCGCCGCGCTCGTCCCCGAGAGGGCCAGCAGCGCCGCGAAGAGTTTTCCACCGCACTTGGAACGTTCCAAGCACGGTGGAAAAGTCGGCGGCCGCCTCATCGCTGAACCGCGATCTTGATCGTCCGGCGTCCATCGGCGGATTCGACGAGGGCCAGGTAGATTCCGCTGGCGGCCTTGTCTCCGGAAAGATCCCGGCCGTCCCAGGCCGCCTGACCTGCGGCGTTGCCGGCGAGATCGCGGACTTTCCGGCCGTCAAGCGTGAGGATGCGCACGACCGCGCCCGCGGGAAGGTTCGTGAAGATCATCGACGCGTGGCCCGCCGCCGGGCGCAGGGGGTTGGGGAAAGGCTTGACCGCGGCCAGGCCCGCGGGGATCGCCGACATGATTTGGAATAACGATAGGCGCGAGGTCTTGCCGGTGACCCGGTTATTGCCCGGGTCGGCGGTCGAGACCAGCGGCACAAAGCGGCGCGCGGTCGCGTCGAAGCGGGCGAGGATGAACTTGGATTCGTCGCGTCCGCCCACGCTCGCGTCGGAGTAGGGAAGCGAGATCGTCAGCTCCCGGCTGGGTTGAAGCCCTCCGGCGGCGGTGATTTCAAGCCCGATCCCGATGCCGTCGAGGGCGGCGAAGCCGCCCGAGACATCGGGAAAGACCGTCGGCACCGAAAAGCTGACGACAACGGCGCCGGGGAAGGCTCCCGGAGGGATGCTCAAGCTGGCTTCCCCGGCGGCGGCCGCATAGGTCAAAGTCTGTCCCGACGTTCCGCTTGCGGCCGCGGCCGGGATGACGGCCAGCCCCCGCGCCTGTCCCGATGAGAACGCGACGCCCCCGGTGTTGAGCGCCGCGACGTAGCGGAAGTAGGTCGCGCCGTGGAGGAGCCCGGTCTCGGTGACCGTGGTTAAGCCGGCGGCAACCGAGGCCGCCTGAGCGAATGGCCCGGCGGCCGAGGTCGCCCCAAAAAGTTTGAACCCCGATTCGTTGGAGGAGTTATCGGTCCAGACCCAGGTGACCGAGGTGAAGAAAACCCCCGTGGGGGTAAAACCCGTCGGCGCCTGCACGCGGGACCCTGATCCCCCGCCGAGCGGCGCCGGGAAGCCGGCGCCGGTGGCGGAGGCATATTTGAGCTCAGGCGCGGCCGCGTCCGGGTCGGCGTAGAGGATATGGGGATTGCCCGCGGCGTCGAGGGCCAGGGACGTGAAGGGCGAGCCGCCTCCCGCGGTATCGACCGTTTGCGTGCTCCACGCCACGCCGTCGAAGTCGGCGTAGGCCGCGGCGGGGTTGCCGCCCGGGTCGAAGTCGTCGTGGAAAGCCGCGTGGGCGTTGGCGGAGCCGTCGAGGGCGAGCGCGGCCGCGAGCGTCGGCGACGGAACGGAGCCGTTGGGGATGGCCTCGGCCAGGGTCCAGGCCCCGGCGGCCTTGGAGGCATAGAGCAGGCGGCCCGGCGCGAAGACCATGGCCGCGATCCGGGGAACTCCCGAGCCGTCCAAGGCCAGGGAGACCGCCGAGAGCGCCGCTCCCGGCTGGCCGACGAACTCCGGGGTCCCCCAGGAAGTCCCGTCGTGCGCCGCGTAGCGCAATTCGCTGGCGGCATCGTCAAAGTAGGCGACGCGCGGCTTGCCCGCGGCGTCGAGCGCGAGCGCGACGGTGCGGAAAGGCCGGCCGGCCATGACGTCGGGCTCGAGCTTGGCCGACGCGTCGATGGTCGCAAATCCCCAGGTTGTCCCGTCGAAGCGGGCGTGGCGCAGTCCCGTCGGCACGGTCGCGTAGACCGCGTGGACGACGCCCGCCGGGTCCACGGCGACGGCGGTGAAAGACGAGAGCACCGCTTCCACCGCGGATACGGCCCAGGCCCCGCCGGTACGTTTGGCGTGGCAGACCCCGGCGCAGGGCGCGGTCGTCGAGAAGAAGACCATGTGGACCGCGCCGTCGCCGCCCAGGGCGAGCGAGAGGTGCGGCGGGTTGCGGCCGTTGGCCGCGGTCTCGGAGGCGGCCCAGCCCGCAGGGGGGGTGCGGGTGCGGTAGAGGATATCGCCCGACGCCCGGTTGAAGTAGCCGGCGTGGAGGATGCCGTCGGAACCGATGGCCAGGGAGGCCCAATGGCCGGTGTTTCCCGAGGCGTCCACGCTGGAGGTGCTGAAGGCCAAAGGGGCCGCCGCCGCCCCCCGAGTCAGCAGGAGTAGGAGGGCGGCTGGGAGCGTGATTAATTTCACCTTGACAGGCGGTCCGGGGCGGCCTATACTTATTTGCGGCCTGATTCTCGGCATTTTATCAAATTTTTCCCGATGGAATTCTTGTCTCCGGAGGGTCATGTTATCTTCGCGCGCGCGCGAATTAGGAAAGGAGTCTGCCATGCTGACCAGAATCGCCTTCTTGAGTCTGACGCTCGCGGCCTCCGCCGCCCAGGCCGCGACCAGCCCCCAGCGGGTGGGGTTCCAGGGAAAGCTCCTGGACACCTCCAACAACCCTAGAAACGGGAGCTTCAATATCACCTTCGGCGTCTTTCCGGGGGCCGGCGGCGGCGTCGCCGCCTGGACCGAGACGCAAAACGGCGTGGCCGTGACCAACGGGCTCTTGAGCGTGGAGTTGGGCGCGGTCACGGCGCTGGCATCGAGCTTGTTCCTGAACGCCTCGGCTTACCTCGAGGTCACGGTCGAAGGCGAGCCGCCCATGGCGCCGCGCCAGCTCCTGCTCATGTCGCCCTCGGCCTTCCGCGCGCTTTACGCCGAGGATTTGGCCGCCGGAGACACCGAGTACATCCAGGCCCGCACGACCCTTCAGTCCGGCGCGGTCTTTCACGTCAGCAGCGCGACGGTCGCGGGGCCCTTCATGGCCACCGGCACCTCGAGCTTCACCGCGACCGGAGCGCAGACTTTCAGCGTGGTCACGAGCTCGGGCCTGCGCGTGCAGGCCGGCACCCTGCGGGTTGAGAGCGGCGCCAACGTTGATGTGCAAAACACGGTATACGCCACGACGGTCTCGGCCGTCACGGGGCTGGTGGCGCCGCAGGCCGCGGTCTCCAACGCCGAAGGCTCCGTGAGCTGGGACGCGGCCAACGACCGTCTGCGCGTGGGAACCGGGGCGGGGAGCAAGACCATGGACGACCTCAACTCGTCGAACTCCCTCTCCAACAAGGTCATCGCCTCGACCAACTCAAACGTCGTGGACGCGACCCGCATCCACACCCGGACCATCTCGGCCGGCGCGCCGTCGGACGGCATGACCTTGGAGTGGGACAACGCCGGCTCGCAGTGGTATCCGGTCCATTCCTCGACCATCACGGCGGTCTACGTGTCGTTCGCTCCCACCGCGGCCACGACCCTCGCCGTGGACACCGTTTTCCTGATCCCCGTGGCGATCGCCGGCACTCTTTCCCTCAACCAGATCCGCTTCCGCGTGAGCAACGCGGTCGTGGGTTCGACCGGGGACGTGGGCCTTTACAACGCGAGCGGGCAACTGGTCGCCAGCGGCGGCGCCAACTCCGCCGACTACACGACCACCGGAGCCAAGGTCATCGGGGTGCAAGGCGCGCCCAAGCTGCTCCAGCCGGGCCAGTACTACTTTGCGGTGTCGTGCACGGGCGGCGCCGCGAAGCTGCGCGGCGTGGACTTGGCCACGGCCGGCGTGCTCAAGGGCCTGGGGACCGAGGCCCTGAGCGCGGGCGCCGGTTCGACGTTGCCGGCGAGCGTGAACCTCGGGTCGTTGACGGACGGGACGCTGGTTCCGTTCATGAGCGCCAACGAGTAAGTTGAGCGGGAGGGATATGGCCGGGGAGCGGAGGAATTCGTGAGGAGCCGCGGCTGATGCCCGGAGCGCCGGCGCGGGCCGCCTGGATCGCGGGCGTCGCCGGCCTGCTGTCGGGCTCGCTGGCCCTCGCGGCCGGCATGTCCAGCGGCTCGAGCTCCGTCAGCCCCTCGGGCGCGGATTCCGGGGGACGGGCGGACCTAGACAGCGGCTCAAGCCGCCTCCAGGGCTCGGCCGGCGAGGTGGCGGTCACGACCATGACCTCCGGAGAGGGCGGCTCCGTGCTGCGCGCCGGCGCCCTCGCGGGACGCTCCTACCCGGGGACCGTGACCGGCCTCGCGGGCGTCAGCAACACCTCGACCACCTTGACGATGTCCTGGTCCGCCCCAGGCTACGACGGCGGCCAGGGGACTCACCAGGAGGGCACGGTCTATGGCTTGCAGCGCGAGACCAATCCCAACGCGGCCTTCGCCTTCGCCTCGGCCCAGGTCACGATTTCCACATCGGGCGGAGCCGCGGGCGCGGCGCACTCGGCTCTGCTGAGCGCCCTTGACCCCAACACCACCTACTTCATCCACCTCTGGACCCGCGACGCCGACGGGGGCCTGAGCTATGCCTCCACCCGCTCGACGTCCCCCACCCTGCCCCAGGCGGCGAGCGGGCCGGCGTTCAAGGGGGTCTTCCCCACCAGCATCACGGTGACCTGGGTCCCGCGCCCCTCGTCGCCGCTCACGGAGAAGTCCCAGGGCTACCTGCTGGAGGCCTCCTCCACGAATTTCGGCGCGGACTTCCCCGGCGGGACGGTGTACAGCTCGGTCACGACCAACGTGGCCTTGAGCACGCTCACCGTGACGGAGCTGGAGGTCGGGACCACCTACTTCTTCCGCGTGGGCTCCCGCGGCCACGACGGCCGCGGCAACTACATCGCCGC
The DNA here is from genome assembly GCA_964374095.1 of uncultured Elusimicrobia bacterium. Lineage (GTDB taxonomy): Bacteria > Elusimicrobiota > Elusimicrobia > UBA1565 > UBA9628 > CAYJXJ01. The sequence continues at coordinate 2,171 of CAYJXJ010000086.1, read as the reverse complement.
GGGCTCGACCAAGACCCTGATCACCCATGTGCCTCCCTCCAACGCCGCCGCCGGCGGGGTCTTCGCCTCCAGCGTCACCATGACCTGGAACGCGGTCAATTCCGATTCCGGCTACCGGGCCGAGGCTTCGACCGCGTCCAACTTCACCGGCTATCTCTCCTCGGCCCACACCCCCCTGGGCTCCGTCGGCGCCCTCACGATCACAGGCCTTGATACAAACACCACCTATTTCCTGCGGGTCGCGTCCTTGTGGTCCGACGCCACGGACTATGCGGCGAGCCTTTCGACCCCGACCCTGGCGACCGCGGTCTCGGCCCTGCAGTTCCAAGGCCTCTTCGTGACGAGCGCGGCCCTCTCCTGGGCGAGCCTGCCGCTGTCTCCGCCCGACGCCTCGTCCAAGACGAGCTCGGGCTATCTCCTGCAGGCCTCCTCGACGAACTTCGCCGGCGGCGCGATCCTCTCGTCCCAGACCCGCAACGTCGCCCTCTCGACGCTCACGGTCCCGGGTCTGACCCTCAACACCACCTATTTCTTCCGGGTGGCCTCGCTCAACTGGTCGGACCTGCGCCACTTCCAGGCCCTGCCCGCGACCGCGACCTTGGCGAGCCCCCCGGGCGCGGGGAGCCCCGCGGTGTCGAGCGTCTTCATCACGAGCGTGACGGCGGTCTGGAACGCCGGGAGCCCCGCCAACGCGGCGGGGACGATCTACACCCTGCGCGCCTCCTCCGCGGCCTACGCGGACGGAACCGTGATCGCGGCCTCGGCCACGGCCAATTTGAGCGATCTCGTCACGGGCCTGCTGCCCAACACCACCTATCAACTCCGCATACTGGCCATGAACCATAATTCCGTCCCGGCCGAGACCGTCCTCGGGACGACGGTGACCCTGAGCCAGCCGCCGGCTTCGCCGGCGGTGGCCGCGGTCTACGCGACGAGCGTCACCCTCGCCTGGACGGCCGTGACCTCGCAAGGCTATCGGATCGAGGCTTCCTCCACGAATTTCGCGGCCGGCACCGTCATCGCGGCGTCCCAAACCTCCAACGGCGCGAGCACGGGGCTTTCGGTGCTGAGTTTGGACGCGAACACGACGTATTTTTTCCGGGTGGCCGCCCTGAACCACAACTCCCATCCCAGCGTTGCCGCGGCCGGCTCCACCGCGACCTTGGCCGTGGCGCTGACTGGCGTCCAGGTCTACGAGAACTTCGAGACCTCGGCGACGCTCAACTGGGCAACCCTGCCGAACTCGCCGCAGGCCGGCAGCGCCGAAGGCTACCGTTTGGAGGCGTCGTCTACGAACTTCGGCGCGCTCACGCCGGGCGGGGCGGTGCTCTCGTCGCGGACGGCCAACGTGGCCCTGTCCACCTTAACCGTGTTGGGGCTTGGCCCCAACACAACTTACTTTTACCGGATCGGAGCCCTGAACTGGGGCTCGGCCGCCAACTTCGTCGGCGGCGGCTCCTCCGCTACGTTCGCTCAACCGCCAGGCTCGCCTGCGGTGCAGGTCGTCAATGTTTCGAGCCTGGCGGTGGTTTGGACGACGGTCGATTCCAAGGGCTACGAGCTGCAGGCCTCGCTGGCCGCGAACTTCGGGACCATCGCGGCCTCCTCGATCACGATCAACCCCGCCGTGACCTCCCTGTCGGTGCTGGGGTTGACCGCGGACACGACGTATTTCGTGCGGATGGGGGCGATCAACCACGGCGACAGCCGGCGCTTCGCCGCGGCGGTCTCGACGCCGACCTTGACGAACAAGCCGGTGGATCCCAACGTGCCCGCCGTCAACGGGGTGTCCTTCACCTCGATTACGGTGAACTGGACGGCGGTGACGGGGCAGGGCTACGTGCTGGAGGCCTCGACGGCGTCGGATCTCTCGGGCGCCGTGCTCTCCTCGGCGACGGCCAACGGGCTGTCGACCTCCCTTTCGGTGCAGAACTTGGACGCGGGCACGACCTACTTCCTGCGGGTGGGGGCGCTCAACTGGGTCGGAGCCGCCCATTACCAAGCCGCGGGGTCCTCCTCCACGCTGACCTCGCCGCGCACCTGGACGGGGGCGACGAACGCGCTCTGGAACACGGCGACGAACTGGAACCCCTCGGGGGTGCCGGGCAAGAACGATTCGGTGACGATCAACCTGGCCGGCGCGGTGGTGGACGCTTCCGCCCTCGCGATCA
>CAYJXJ010000085.1:0-18852 GCA_964374095.1 uncultured Elusimicrobia bacterium | reverse complement strand
CGCGGGCCCGGCGCGCCGCCCTAGGTCCTTGGGCCCGGCCCCATCCCCGCCCTTGGCCCTAGCCCGTCAGGGCGGCGTGGAGCTGCGAGTTCTCCTTAAGGAAGAGGTCGCAGCGCTGGCAGGTCGGAAGGTGCCGCCCGGCGCGGAACTCGCGCCGGACCCGCTGCATGGGCTCGCCGTGGAAGACCTCGCGCACGCTCTGGCGGCCGACGTTTCCGAGGGATTCCATGCGGCCGTTGGTCATGCAGCAGAGGTAGGAGTTGCCGTCCCAGGCCAGGAAGAGGTGCAGCCAGGGCGCCAGGCAGGTCCGGCGCTCGAAGTACCCCCGGGCGTAGAGTCCCTGGGAGCTTAGGGCGATTTCGCTCTCCGTCACGCCGAAGGGGTGGATGTCTTGCATCGTGGTGGGCAAGCCGTGGCGGCGGCGGCGCTCGGCCACCCGCGGCGCGATGTCGCGGTTGTATTCGCGGATTTGGGACCTGGAGAGGCGGTTGACGCGCGGGCCCTTTTCGTCCACCGGCATGGCGACGAGGTTCTCGGCCCCGAGCTTGCCGGCCAGCTCCACCATCTCCGGGACCTGCCTGAAATTGGAGCGCATGATGACGAAATTGACCCGCACCTTGACCTTCGACGAGAACTTCTTGATCCAATGGATGGCCTTTAAGCTCCGCTTGAAGGCGAGGGGGCGGCGGCGCACGGCCTCGTGGGACTTGCGGTCCGGCCCGTCGAGCGAGATCGACACCGCGTTGATGCCGATGTCGGCGATCCGGCGCGCGCGCTCACGATCGATGAGGGTCCCGTTGGTCGTCATGTTGACCTTGAGCTTCTTGTTGACCGCGTCCTCGGCCAGATCGAGGAAGTCCGGGCGCAAGAACACTTCGCCGCCTGAGAAATGCACCTTGCGGCAGCCCAGCGCGGCCATTTCGGAAAAGACTTCACGCCATCGGTCGGAAGCCAAGGCCTCCTCCCCGCGTGTCTGCCAGTACTTGCACATGACGCAGCGCAGGTTGCAGCGGGAGGTGAGCTTGATTTTGGCGTCCCGCAACAACGGGGGCACCGCCCCCGTTGTCAAACTGTCGTTAAACCCCTCCATAAAGGCATGGTTTCGTATGAGCTCGGCGAGGTTGTACATCAGGCCGTCCCCTTCCGTAAGCCTCGATACGCCCACATCAAGACCCCCAAAAGGTCCTCCGCGGTGAGGGCCTTGCTCATGTCGGGCAGGAGCGGCGCGCGCGGCGAACGGACGGTCAGCATGGGCCCGGTTTCAAAGGAGGCGTGAATCCGGGACTCGTTCACGCGGATCCCCTTCAGCGTGAAAACGCGCGGCGGCGTGATGAGCTTGAGCCTCCCGGCGATAGCGGTCGGATCGCCATAGCAGGCCTGCGGGCGCAGGGAGAGATCCACCTGGGTGGCGAAACGCTCGCGCTCCTTGGTGTATTTGCGCTTGCGCTTGCTTTTTAAGGTCACATCGTCGGTCACGTCCAGGCGCACGACGTTGCCGTCGGCCAATCGGGCGACGAGCGCCAGCCACGGGTCACGGAACTTCTGCACGGTGGAACCAAAGCCCTCGGACTTGGCATCCACCACCTCCCCGCCCTCTTTGTAGCCCCGGAAGTCGATCTTGAGGCTGATCTGCTCCTGGGCCGGAGCGTCGGCCCTGATCATCTTGAGCAGTTTGGCGGCCATCTCGACCTTGCGGTTTTCGAGATCGTGGGCCTTGGTGAGCTTGTAGAAGACAAGCCAGACGATCACCGAGACGAGGACGAACCCCGCGGCCTTGAAGAAGTTGGCGAACACCAGCAGGATGCTGAGCAGGAGCGAGAATCCGGCCAAAATGCCCAACTTCTTGGCTTTAGCCTCAGCCTGACGGTCCTCGGAGGCGGCCACGGCCAGACGCGCGAGGAGCCCGTCCGCCGTATCCTGGAAGTCGTATTCCAAAGCCCTCATCTCTTGGCCCTCCTCATGCCCCCAACGGCGCCGGGGGTTTCACGACCTTGAGCCGCTGGCCCAACTCGGCGGCGGGGTAGTCGGCGATGCGGATCACGCCGGGACCCCCGCCAAGCCCGAGACCGCCGCCTTTAAATCCTCGCGGAAGCGCTCGTGGGTCCACCCGGCCAGGGCCGCGGCGCGGGCTTGCGCGCCCAAGGCCTCGCGCTCGGCGGGATGCTCCATCATCCAGCGCAGGCCGTCGGCCAGGGCCAGCGGGCTTGAGGGTTCCACAAGGTGCGCGGTCTTTCCGTGCTCGAGGATTTCCAGGACCGGAGGCACGGCCGTCGAGAGTATCGGCCTCCCCACAGCCATGTATTCGACGATCTTGACCGGGCAGCAGCCTTGCAGGACGTTGCGCGCGTCGGCGGGCAGGGGTGCCGCGCAGATATGCGCCGTGCGCAGTATCGGCACCAAGTCCTCTTGGGCCGAAGGCCCTGAAAGAAACACCTGCCGGTGGATGCGCAGGCGATGCGCCAGGGCCTTCACCCGCCGCCGCCAGAGGCTCTTGGCCGGGCCGACCGCGATCAGCTCGACGGCCGCGCGATGGGGCAGGCGCGAGATCGCCTCGAATAGCAGCTCCAAGCCCTGCCAGGGGGAGAGCGTGCCGACATAGACCACCCGCCACGGCGGGCCGGCGGGAGCGAGCTCGGGAGCCGGGGAAAAAATCTCCACGTCCACCGAGTTGGGAACGACCGCGACGCGGTCGGTACGCGCGCCGAGCAGGCGCATGAAGCGGGCGTTGGTGCGCGAGGGGACTATCAACCGGTCGGCGCCCAGGATCAACGCCCTCTCTTCGCAGGCGATTTTGGCCAGGACTTCATCGTGCCGGTGGAGGAAGGGATAGTGGTAGGGCAATTCAACCGACGACAATCCATGGGCTTCAAAGATGAGTTGGGCCCGGCTCCGCCGGGCCCAGCGGAGCGCCGGGAGGCCTTCCCAGATGCTGCGCACGATCGCGACGTCGGCCCGCCGGCCTTCGAGCCAGGTCCGCGCCTCGCGGCGCAGCTCAAGCTTGCGGGCCAGGAAATTTACCGGAGCGTCGGTGGGGGGCGGCTCGCCGGGACCGAAGACCTCCACCTCGCAGCCCAATTCCCCCAAAGCCCGCACGGTCCGCGCGATGCGCGAACCCGCGCCCTTGGGCGCGCCCAGCCGGTCCGGGGCGAGGTAGAGGACCTTCATGCCGCGGCCGCGGCGCGCCGCGCGCGGTCGGCGCGCGCGGGGAGGAGCCGGCGGTAAAGCGTTAGAATCGCGTCTCGCTCGGCCTCCGGGGTGTAGCGGGACAAGGCCTCGAGGCGGGCGTTCCGGCCGATTCGATCGAGTTCCGCCTGAGGCATCGCCGCGACGCGCAGGGCCTCCCCGGGAAACTCGGCCAGGCGCTCGGCGGGAAGAAGGAAGCCGTTCTCGCCATGGCGCAGAACCTCGGGGAAGGCGCCGACGGCCGAGGCAAGGACCGGCTTGCCGCAGGCCATGGCCTCGAGCAGGGCGTTGGGCATCCCCTCCCACAGGGATGGGAACACGAAGAGATCCATGGCGCGATAGGCCGCGGCCAGCCGCGCCGGGTCGCCTTCATAAGGAAGGGCGCGCAGCCTTCGGCTCGCCGCCGGCTGCCGGCGGCGCCAGGATTCCAGCTCCCCCGCGCACTCGCCCCGCGCGCCCCCGAGCGCGAACAGGGTCCCGCGTCCCGCGCGCCCCATGAGCTCGGCCAGGTCCAGGAGAAGGGGCAGGCCCTTCTTGAGCCGGAGTTCCCCGGAGAAGGCGATCCAAGGCCGCGGGGCCTCGGACGGCAGACCCTCGGGCAAAGGCCCATCCGGGGAGAAGAGCCCGGCATCGACCCCGTTGGAGATACGCCATAGCCCGTTGCCGCGGCCCGTGAGCGCCCGTGCCTTGTCCAGGAGGTCTTGGGAAACCCCCGCCACCGCGTCGGCGGATTCCAGCGCCCAGCGCAGCATGGGCAGTCTCTTTCCGTCGAAGAGACAGCGGTCCACGTCGTTGCCGCGCAGACTCACGACGCAAGGCACGCCGGCGCGCCGCGCCGCCAGCGCGGCCACGTAGCCGGCGTAGACGGCGTAGAATCCATGGAAGAGATCGTAGCGATGCGCCCGGTGCAGATTGAGGGCGGCCTCGCAAAGCAACTGGAGGGACTCCGCGTTGGAAGGCGCCCGTCCGATCCGGAGGGTCCCGCCGCCCGCGTGGTCCTCCGAGCGGGAACGCCCGGGAGGCAGGGAGCCGTCGAGCAGCAGGACGTCCAGGCGCTCCAGCCGGGGCGCCAGACCGGCGGCCTGCCTCGCCGCGGAGACCGCCGCCCCGCCGCGGTCGGGAGTGAAGCGCTCGGTCACGAAAAGGACCCGCATGACGGCTTGGATCATATCATAATCTCGGGAAATGCCCGCGAACCGACGCAAGCGGGCGGGAGATGGCCCGTCCCTCATTCCGACGATGCGCGGGCGTGGGAAGACCTGCCGCCTCCATCGGTGGAGGCAGCTGTCTCCCGCCGCGTTGACAGGGGCCCAGCAGGCCTGCTAAAGTAGCTTCTTCGTCGAGGAGGAGCGCCATGACCACCACCGCCGCCATGATCACAGCCGTCTTGTTCGCCGGGCCCGCGGCCGCCTCCGGACTTTCATTCGAGTCCCGCCTGAGCCGATTGCGCGAATCCTTCCAGGCCCAACGGACCGACCGGCACGCCGTCATGCGGACCGGCGCCGCCCGCGAGCTCGGAGAGCTGGCTTTTGAAGCCCGGACCATCGCCGGAGAGATCCCGTCCCTGCGGGAGCGCATCCAAGAGCTGCGTCGGCGCGCGTTGACAGCTCCTCAGCCCTACCCGCCCCGGCGTCCCTATCCACCCCAGCCCGTCCCGCCGCAACCCTATCCGCCGCGCTACCCGTACCCGCCCTACCCGCAAGACCCGTGGCTTCGCCATGAGCTCGACCGCCTCATTTCCGACATCGGCGAGCTGGCGTCCCGGGCCTCCAACGCCGAAGGCCGCGCCTTCGTCCTGGCCCACCAAGTCCAGAAGGATCCGGAGCTCGTGACGCCGGCTCAGCAACTGGTCGCGGACGCCGGCGCGCTCGCCGAGGAGACCGCCCGATTGGAGCGCGACGCCCGATCCGCCGGCTGGGAACTGCGCCGCGCGGGACTCACGGGCGAATCCATCGCCCTTGAGAACCGCTGCGCCGACCTCGGCCGGGAGGCCGAGAACCTCCAGTCCTGGTCGAAAAGGATTCTTGAGCGTGTCCAGTAGCGTCGCCGGCGCCGCCGCCTGGGTTTTCCTCGCCGGAACGAGCCACGCGTCCCCCCCCGCGAGGCCCTGGCATGTCCTCAGCAACGCCGACGGCGTCCTGGTGCTCAGCCGCGATGTCCCGGGCAGCCGGTTGGTCGCCTTCCGAGGGGAGACCCTGGTGCCGGCCGGCATGGCCCGGGTCGCGGCGGTCCTGGCCGACGCGCCACGCCATGTCGAATGGATCTCCCGGCTCCGGGAGTCGCGCATCCTGCGGGAATCCTCTCCGACCGACCGCGTGGAGTACAACCACACCGCCGCCCCGTGGCCCACCCGCGACCGGGACTTCGTCATCCGCTCCGAGGCCTCCTGGGACGCGGCGACCGAGACCCTCACCATCCGCATGCGCTCGGTGCAGGACCCGCTCCAGCCTCCCAGACCCGGCATCATCCGCGCTGATTTAAAAGAGAGCCTCTTTACTCTCCGGCCCAAGCACGGAGGCCGCTCCACCTTCGTCACCGTGGAGATCCAGGCCGACCCCAAGGGCCTCGTCCCGGCCTGGGTCGTCAATCTTGTTCAAAAGGGCTGGCCGCGCCAAACCCTGTTGGGCCTGCGCCGCCAGGCGGCCAAGCCCGACGTGGGCGAGCATCCGGGCGTGAAGGACCTTGTCAGGCAGGACGGACCGGCTTCCGTCGGCCTGTAACGAATCACCCCTCCCATTCACCCAGAGATGGGAGGGACAACGATGAACTACCTGCGGATCGTATGCCTGATGATACTCGCGACCGCGCTTGCCGCGGCCGCCACGGGGAAAAACATGAAGAAACACGCCAAGCCGGAAGACGCCGAGCTCAGGAAGCGCCTGACCGCGGTGCAGTACAAAGTCACCCAGGAGGAGGGCACCGAGCCGCCCTTCCGCAACGAGTTCTGGGACAACCACGCCTCCGGAGTCTACGTGGACGTGGTGAGCGGTGAGCCCCTGTTCTCCTCCCAGGACAAATTCGAATCCGGCACGGGCTGGCCGAGCTTTTCCCGGCCCCTGGTCGCCGAGAACGTCGTTGAAAAGAAAGACCGGCGACTTTTCATGAGCAGGACTGAGGTACGCTCCAAGCACGGCGACTCCCACCTCGGGCACGTCTTCGACGACGGGCCTGCCCCGACGGGCCTCCGGTACTGCATCAACTCGGCGTCCCTGCGCTTCGTCCCGGCCGAGCGCCTCAAAGAGGAGGGGCTCAGCGAGTACGCGCCTCTCTTTGATAAGGCCGCCGCCGAGAAACTCCAGGTCGCCATCTTCGCCGGGGGCTGCTTCTGGGGGATGGAAGACCTTCTGCGAAAAATCCCCGGAATCGTTGAAACCGTGGTGGGCTACACGGGCGGGACCACGCCGAGCGCGGTCTATGAAACGGTTAAGACCGGTTCGACCGGACACGCCGAGAGCGTCCGGGTCTCCTTCGACCCCTCGAAGATCACCTATGAAGACCTGCTCGGCTGGTTCTTCCGCATGCACGACCCGACGACCCTAAACCAGCAAGGCAACGACCGCGGCACCCAGTACCGCTCGGCGATCTTCTATCAAAACGAGGAACAGCGCCGCGTCGCCGAGAAGGTGAAAGCCCGGGTGGACAAGTCCGGCAAGTGGAAGCGGCCCGTGGTGACCCAGATCGTCCCGGCAGTCAAGTTCCACGAGGCCGAGGGCTACCACCAGGATTACCTCCAGAAGAACCCCGGCGGCTACACCTGCCATTTCTTGCGGGACTGATCCGGAACGCTTCGGAGCAGAACTGCCCCGCGGCAGTTGGTCCGCAATGGCCTAAAACCGCGAGGGCCCAATGGCGGCGCCGTTCTAGGCTCTCCGGTCGATACGGCGCCGTCGCCGATGCCCTAGAATGAGAACATGCCCTCTCTCGCGCCGCTGTTTTTAGGCGTCGCCGGGGGCCTAGCCGCGCCCCGACTGGCAACCCCCCGCCTGATCGGGGCGCCGCGATTTAGCCTCACCGCGCCCCCCACGATCCAGATGGAGGACCTTCAAACAGTAGCTAGCGCCGCGCCAGCGTCAGCACCGCAAGCCCGAGCGCCACGGTCATCAGCCAGACCCACCAGCCGGGCGGCCCCTTCTTGGCCGGGAAGACCGGCTCGGAGGCCGGGCGCGCGCCGAGACCTTGCCGGGACCGGCCGGCCGAGACCGCTTCGGCGCGCGGCGGGCCCCCGCCCACGTAGGCCGGCGCCGCGGAGCCGGCGAGGAGAGTCCCCGTCTCCCCGCCTCCCGATCCTTCCGACAGCGCCCCGCCGAAAAAGCGTTTGAGCCGCTCGCCGACCCGGCCCAGGCTCAGCCGCGAGCCGCCGAGAGTCGCGCGGGCCGCGCGCGCGGCTTTGGCCGTCTCGCGGTAGGCCTCGCGCGCCTTTTTCCACATCGCCTTAAGATCGGGGGGAGGGACGAACTCGTCTTTCTTGTAGGACTTCTCGGCGCTCTCGTTGCACTCGCCCGAGGCCTTCTCGCACGATTGCGAGCGCACGAAATCGCGCTCTTTCTCCGTGATCGCGACGTGCTTGAACTCCTTGTCGCGCATCTCGGGCTTGTTCGCGAAATCCGACTTGAGGTCCTGGAATTGGGAGCGCTCGATGCCTCCCGCCGCGGGATCAAAGAGGTTCGGAAACTGGGTCAAGGCCGCGGGCTCCGACTGCACCCGCTCGCGAAACTGCGCGACCTGCGCGGGCGTGGCCGGCACCCCCCCTGGCCCCAACAGCGCCGGGCGCCCATCGGAACCGGCGCCGGCGCGCAGCCCCAGCGCGCGCGCGGACTCGCGGAAAGCCCCCGAAGCGGCCAAGGCCAGGTCCTGGGGGCTTTGCGGGTCGGCCAGATTGAGCGCGCCCGCGCCGCCGACGGGGAAGCCCGCCGCACCGGCGGCGGGCGCCGCCGCGTCGCGTCCCGGCGCCGAATTGCCGAACTGCCCGCCGGCTCCGGCGGGGCCCGCGAGCCCGTCGTCGGCGTTGAGGCTGCCCTTGAGCGCCGCGCCTTGGCCGGCCGCACGCGCCACCGTCACCTCGGCGCTTTTCAGCCCGGGGGCGATTCCTTGGCGCAGCGGCGCGCCGCCTGAGGAATCACCGGCGCCGGGGCCTTCTCCCAGCCCCGCGTCGAAAGCCGCCGCGGGATCGAGGGGACTCGCGGCGCCGCGCGTACCGGGATCGCTCGTGTCATCGACCGGATTCTCCCCAGGCGTTTGCGTCCCGCGGCCCTGCTGCCTGAATTGCTCGCCCCATTGTCGTGAGAATTGGGTGAGCCGCCGGGCTGCGTTCTCGAACGTCCCGGATACCGCGGTGGCCTGGCCCTTCCAGAGCTCATAAGCTGGATTGGGCACGCCCGCGGAGAGGTATTGAGGAGGGGCGGGAGAGGTCAGCGCGTCACGTCGCTCCTTCAATATATCGCTCTGCATCGCGTTGAGCATGACGCGGAAGGTACGGAGATCGACCGCGGGTGGGCCCCCAGGAGCCTCCCGCTTCAGCGCCTCGTCGAAGACTTGCGTCAGGTAGGGGCCGTATTCGTCGCGTTCGAGCTCGGCGCGAACTTGCTTAAGAGAGACGGTCTGAGCCAACGAAACCGCCGGGAGGAGGGCGGCCGCCAGCAGGCCCGGGAACAGGGGGTTCATCCCTTGAAGTGTAGCCTCGGAACCGCGAAATTTCAAGGCAAATCCCCGCCGAAGTCCATCGCCCCCACGCTCTTTTGTGGGTCGGTCTTGCGCGCCGGGAGAACCTGGGCTAAACTTCGGGTGTATGGGCCCCTCGGTCCGCCTGATGAGCCGCTATGGCCTCCTGGCGCTGCTGTTGGCGGCCGCGAGCGCCGCGGCGGCCGAACCGCAGGACTTCGACTCGCCGGAGTTGGAGTTCATGAAGGTCCTCCGGGAGCAGCTCGAGAGCTCGGCGGATGAGAAAATCCCGCGCTGCGTCAGGCCCGGCGGCGATCCGCTTTATCTCAAGAAGCTCAAGAGGCTTCAAGACGAGTTCGCCAAGGGCTATGCGCCGGACTCCGAAGATCCCGAAGACTCGGCGCGCGAGACCCTCGTCGGGACGATCGACTCGCTCGAGCGCCTCGACCAAGCGATCGCGCAGGGCCAATTCCCCCGGATCTTGATCGAGTTGCGCGTGCTCAGCGCGCCGCTTGAATGGAAGGAGGAGAAGCTCAAGCGCTCCTATCTCTGCCACGCTCGGATCGTCGCCGGGATGTTCACGCGGGGGGAGGGTGACCTGCTCCGGCGCGCGATCGATCCGGGAGCCGCGGTCGAGGAGGGCGGCAGGCCGCCCTTGCCTCCCTGGCGCGCGCCCTCGGGGGCGAGCCCCGTTAAGGCCGGGCTCGTCAACTTCGATGGGAGCGCGCCGGGGAGCCCGCCTGGGCGCGAGCTTCCGGCGCGACAGGCCGAGCTCAAGGACGCGTTCAGGCGCACGGCCCGAGATTTTCCGAGTTTCGAGATCAAAGAGGAACCCGGGAGGCCGTATCCCGGGAGCGGGGCTCTGCTGGACTCGAGCTCCAAGCTTGCTCCCGAGCAGATCGAGGCGCTCTTTGGCCTGCTGCCCGACTACGAGGATTTGCGCGGCGAGATCGCGGCCCTCGAGGCCCGGCAGGGCGCGGGAGGCGCGGCCGCCGAGGACGAGCTCGAGGGGCTCGCCCGGCGGCTCTCCGAGCTCGAACTCAAGGCCGAAGGCAGCCGTCCGATGCGCCTCGCGCTTGAGGGATTGCGCCGGCGCCTCCTGGCCGCGATGGGACTCCTCGACGCGAAGGAGACGCCAGGGACGAAGCTCACGGTTTCGGAGCTGCTTGAGCTGCGCGCGGCCCAGCGGCTGGGGCTGTTCCCTGATCTACTCGATCAGCGCGCGGTTGGGTGGGACAACAAGAACGGCGTCTTCATGAAGCTCGGCGGCGCCTTGGAGCGCCGGCCGCTCGACGCCGACGAACTCGGCGAGCTCTTTGACGCCTACCGGCAGCGGCCTCTCCGAGGCGACGATCTCAAGACGCTCGACGCGGCGCTCGAGACGATCGCGCTGGTGCTGGAGGACTCTCCCAACGGCGCTGAGCGCGTTCTGGGCCGGCTCTTCGACGGGTTCGCGGCGGCGGACTGGGGCGAGCTCCATCGCGCCGATCCCATCCGATTTCAGTCGGTGCTGGTAAAATTGCGCTCGAGCGGCGAGCGCGCCCCTGCGGCCGCCCGCTCGCGGCTCAAGAAGACGGACTCCCTAGGGAAGTTCCTCGCGCGCCTTGAGGGCGAAGACCGGACTGCCCTTGACGGGACCCGCCGGTGGGGCGAGGCCGCCGATCGGGGCGGGCCTCTTGAGACCGCGGCGCTGATCGCGCTGCGCCAGATCGCGCAGATGAGCGGCTTTCCCGAGGCCTCGCGGCTGGCGCAGCGCGCGTTGCTCCACAGAGTGGTCTCGGCCCGGCGGGAGCTCGGAGAGAAGATCGAGAGCTTTGATTGGACGAGTCTTCCCGATGATAAGCTCGGACGGGCAGGGAGTCAGGTCTTCTTCGAGGATGGAACGATGGAGTTTATCAGCGGCGACAGGTCGCGCGTGACGATCAAATCTCGAGACGGGAAGTACGAGCAGACCGTGGACGGCGCCGAGAAGTTCGCGCGGATCATTTCCGACGGCGAGGGGAAGCTGTTCTATGAGTTCGACCCGAGCTTCGGCCGCTACGAGATCTTAAGGTACTACGGGCACGGCCGCCTCCCGAAGGATCGCCCGCTGAGCTTGGCCCCGGGCCTCAAACCCGAGCTCCTCTACCTGAAAGACCCGAGGCAGCCCTCGGGGCAAAGCCCGGACCCGTCTTTGGTGATCAGCAAGGTCGATGGAGCCGGCAAGCCCATCCTCGACGAGCGTGGGACGCCGATCGTGATCGAGCTGCTGAATCCCGACGGCAGCCGGATCGAATACATACGCTCGGCCGAGGGCCAGCTCCTCGGCGCGATGTTCCATGGCAGCGACGACCCAAACGACAAGGAGAGATTCGGCTATTACGAGTTCCAGCTCAGTACCGAGACGATCGGGCCCAGCCTGAACCTCTCCGCGGTCCCGCTGCTCGTGCAAGACGACCAGCATATTTTCGAGCGCTTTCTGCGCGAGCTGCCATCCTTCGACAACGCCTTCGCGCGGGCGATGGCGGGCGACCAGGATCTCGTCGTCATGTCCGTGGCGATCACCCAGGGGCGCAAGATGGACATCGTGCTCGGCCAACGCGGTGCCGACGGCACGCCGCGGCCGGTGCGGCGCATGACGGCCTATCGAGAATTCGGGGGCTACGACGAGGATTACACGCCGAGCCATCTCGCCGTCATGATCGCGCAGTTCGACGAGTCCGGCGGCGGCTGGGAGTTGCCGTGGCAGGTTTGGCGCTTCGGGCTCGACGGGGACAAGCGTTCGGTGTACGCCGTCAATCCGAAGGACGGTCGGATCGCAGAGGCGCCCGAGCGTATCGACTCTCGCGTCGACGGAGCCTGGAGCGCGCTCACCAAGAAGCCCGAGGCGCCCGAGAAGTGGGTCGCCTGGCGCGATTACCCGAAGCTTGCGGTCGGCATGGCGCTCGATTGGTATTCCGAGAGGTTCTGGGGCGGCGTCGACCGGCTTTCGCAGGCCGGCCATTATGTCTTTTCGCCCTTTCAGTCGGCGTTTTACTCGGCCGAGGGCTGGCTTTTGCAGGGTTATGCTTCGGGCGACGCGCTCATCCGAGGCGAGAACGCGTGGAACGCCTCCATCGAGGTCGAAGCGGGTTATACGCTGAGGCAGGCCGCTTTCCGGCAGTGGCTCGATCGCTGGCTCGGGAAGAGCCTGGTTCCCCCCAAGCCTCCTGGGGAAGGTCAGGAGGAAGCCGCGCGATTCAAAACGGAGCAGGCGGCGTTTGAGCGCGGGGTCCGGGAGGCCTATCAGGAAGCGCTGCTGGGGCTCGGCCGGGATCAAGGGGAGGCGATCCGCAAGGCCATGCAGCTGAGGATCAAGAAGAAGCGCGAAGGCACCGTGTTCAAGGATTTCCCGATCCGTTTCCAGGAGGAGGCCATGGAGGCCTTTGAGAGCGCCGGGATGGCGAACCTCTCGCGCGAGCTGATGCGGATGGGGCGCGAGGCCTACGCGAAAGACGGGTTCGCCGCCGGCGCGGGCTTCTACGGCCTGGCGGGTCTGATGGTGTGGGGCGAGGTGGCCGCGACCACCCAGATGATCGGGGTGACGAAGGCGCTGGCGGCGGCCAAATGGACGAAGCTGCCCCCGGCCGTCGTGCTCGCGGCCAAGGAGAACCCCAAGTTGCTCCAAACGCTCGCCCTCAAGCCCTCTGAGCTCGAGCGGCTGACGAAGGGCCTCAATACCTGGCACACAATCGAGAAGGGCGAGGCGGCGCTGATGCTGACCCCCGCCGCGCTCTACGCCGGCCGAGACAGCGCGCACCTGGCCTGGGCTGTCGGGGTGTCCGGCGACAAGGACGCCGCGGCAGCGAGCTTTGACGCGGCGTTCACCCACGCCGTGAGTCTCGGGGGGTTCGCGCTCCATTACGGCAGGACCGCGAGCACGGCCTTGGCGCAACGTTTCCGCGGTCCGCCGCAGTCCCACCCCTCCCCGGCCGAGGTGATCGCCGAAACGGCGGCCGGCAAGACCGGATCCACGGGAAAGCCTGGCGCTCATCAGGAGGCGCCCGGCAAGGCCCACGACGACCCCAGCCTCACCCCCGAACAGAAAATCGAAGCCCTCCGGGCGGACGCCGAGGGGGCCGTGAGGCGGATCCTGGAAAACGGGAAACTCTCCCCGGAGCAGAAGATCGAGGCTCTCCTGGCCAATGTGGATGCCGCGGCCCTCGTGGGGCGCAATCAGACGGTCACGGACGCCTTTCTAAAGGCGGCCAAGGCCGCCAAGGCCATCGACGTCTCCGGGCTCGGCCCGGTCGAGCAGGTGCGCGCTTTGGGGGACCTCATCGCCTCCCGCAGGGGCGGCGGCCGGGGGCCGCCCCAGGAGGAGCCTTCCGCCGAGGCCAAGCCGTCGGAAAGCAAGACCGCCGGCGGCAAAGGAGAGCGGATTGCTTTCGCCGTTCGACGCAATATGTCCAAATTGGGCGAAGTCTGGGGAATGTCGGGACGCGATTTTTACGGCAAGTTCTTGGAAATCGTCCGATTGAGGCCCCTGACGGAATCCACGGCGGCCAAGTCGACGAAGACAACGAAGTTGATGAATTTGAACGACGTTGAATTGATTCACCCCATCACCCCCAATTTTGGACCGGCCTATCGAAAGGCTCAGACACGGGGAGCCGACTTGGCGAAATTCCTGAATAAACACCCGGAGATTGATGTTCTTGACTTGAACTTTCAGCAGGAGGGCCCCGTGACGAGCTTCCGATCGAAAGAAGCAATGCGGGCCATCCAAATGCGCGATGGAAAGGTCGTCGTTTATGACGGCAACGGCCGCCTATTCGCGATCAAGAAGGCCAATGGCGAGCTCAACTCGCCCAGGGATCTCAAAGTCGAGCTGATTGTCGTTTCCGAGAAGGCAATCGGCGATGCCACCAAGCTCGTCAATGCCATAAGAGAAAACAACGGCGCGAGCGGTTTCGATCCGGTCGCCGAAACCTTTGCGCCCGGCTCCAAACCTGGGGCGAGCCGGGCCGATGGCGGCGGCTCGGATCACATGCCTCTGCCGTATTTTTCGGACGGGGCGGACGCGTCGACGGTGCTGGCTCTCATGGGGGCGCGACCTTCTGATTTGACTCGTGAGCTTAGAAACCTCGTCAGTTCAGAAGGGGGCGAGCTTAAGTACGGCCATCAGTTGGCTAGGAGGGCCCGCGGTTCCGAGAGCAACGAAGAGGCCCTGGACGGGCTGTTGCAGTTCTATTTGGATTGCCGGAGGAACGGACGCATCGATAAGGGCTTTGTGCCGGCACTATACGTCGAGGACGCCGCCGTAGCCCCGCGCGCGCCGCCTTCGGACCTGAGCCAAGGCGAGCTGCCGGAGTTGCGGGGATTTAAGTTCATGTTCCCGGATGTTCCGCATCGCGACAACGTGCTCAGAGGCCGGATGAACGGCCGCGACGTGGTGCTCAAGCTCAACGCCGAGCCGGGAGAGTTCGCGGCGCAGCGGCGGGCGTTCGAGGCGGCTGCACTCGGTCCCGACTCCGTCGTCCGAGTCCCCGAACCGTTGGGGCGCCAGCCGACGGCCGACGCCCTGCGTCCCGAGGAGGCGGCGCGGATTCGCGAGACGCTGGGGGCCAACGAGCATCTCGAGCATTACTCGGAGAAGGACGCCGTCGTGTCGGAGGCCGTGCCCGGCGACTTCGTTTCGCTCAAGGACGTCCTGCGGGGCAAGGCGGCGCTCGAGGCCCCGATTTCCGCGGCCGACTTCAAGGCGCTGCGCCGCGCCTTCGAGGGATTCAACGCGGCCGGCATCGAGCACGGAGACCTGTCGAATCCGAGCAATATCCTGGTCGGCAGGGAGCCGACGAACGGGCGCCGGCGCTTCTTCGTGATCGACTGGGACGGCAAGCCCAAGAGCCGCGACGCCGCGGCCCTTGGCGCGCTTGAGGCCGAGCTGCGCGGCAAGAGACTGCTCTCTGTTACGAAAGACCCGCTCGCGATGTTCGAGCTTGGCGAGGGGTCGAAGCCGATCGATGCGCGCATCGCCCGGCATCGCCTCCGCAACGGCGACCTCCATTGGGAGAAGTTCGAGAAGGCGGGCTGGGACGCGCGGCTTGCGCAAGCCTGGGCGGACGAGTACCGCGCCAAGAAGCTTGCGGCGACGGCGGAGCTCTTCGACGAATTGAGCCTGGCGCTGACGAAACGCAAGCCGAAGTACGTCCCTGGAACTCGCAGCCCGACGCCGGAGGAGCAAACGAACCTGGGAGAGAAGTTCTATTTTCCGGACGGGAAGTCGACTGAGGAGATCCTAAAAGACGGTGACGATCTGGTGGGCTATGTCCCAACCCGGTACGTTTCAGAGGCGCGCGCGCGCGCGGCCGCCGAGGGAATGCTTGCGGCCGCCAAGGAGCTCGAGCAGATCGCCGACAAGCTGGACATCCCTTTCGATCGAAGTCGGCCTTCGATGATCCTGACCGGCCTTGACAAGATCAAGCATCGCAAAGAGATGAGCGCATTCTGGGGGATGAGCGAGCTGCTAGGGCCGCAGCGGGTCGCCACGGACATTCGTGAGGGCCGGTTCACGCGCGCGATGGCGGAGCGCATGGGATTTACGAAAGACAGGCTCGATCTGATCAAGGCTTATTACCTCTTCTATCGCCACCAGTCTTTCGAGAATCCGACTCCGGAGGCCGGCGGCCGGGCCTACGCGCAGAGGATAGCCGGCCGGATCGTGATCTTACGGCGCGGTGACGATGATATGGGGGGCAACTATACCGCGCCGGGACGACGCGACGCCTTTGCGGCGCTTTACTGGCTGCTGACGGATCGCGAGATCGACGAAGGCCCGCCGCGCTAGGCCTGCCGAAGCCGGTTCCTTCGCCAGCAGCGCCCTCTTCATCAACGCACCATCCGCACCCGTAGGAGGTCGCGGGCCAGCCGCACCCGCGGGCCGAGCCGGCGCCGGGACAACGCGGCTTCCGATTCCGGCGAGAGGTGAGTCAGCACGGCCCGCCGGCAACCCGAGGCCTTGACGAGCTTGAGAGCCTCCGACACGGTCAGGTGCTGGGCCGGAAGCGGCTCGCGGTCGGAGACGGTGCATTCCAACAGGAAGAGGTCGCAGCCCGACGCGAAGCGCGCCAGGGCGTCGGAGTATCCCGTGTCGCCGGAATAGACGAAACTCCGGCCCTTGGATTCCAGCCGGAAAGCCAGCGCCGGGGTCGGATGGGGCACGGCCAGGGTCGTGACCCGCCAGCCGTTGGCCACGATGAGCTCCCCCGACTTGACCTCCCGGATCCTCAGGTCATAGTCCCGGGGCCCGAGCCACGGCTTCCAAATCCCTTGAAGCCCGCCGACGAAGCGGGCGAACCCCTGGGGACCAAAGAGCGTGAGGTCTCCCCGGCGCGGCGGCCGCTCGTATCTAAGGAAGAACAGCAGGGCGGGCAGGTCGCCGCAATGATCGGGATGGCGATGCGAGGTAAAGACCGTCGTGATCTCGGCCGGGTCCAATCCCGCCCGCGCCAACTGGCGGAGGTTGCCAAAGCCCAGATCGAAGAGGATGAGCTCACGGCCCAGGCGGACGGCGTAGCCCGACGGGTTTCTGACCCGCCTTGGATCGCGGGCCGGCGCAAAAGCCCCCGAGCCTAGGACCACTAATTCCATGACCGAAGGAAATGGCCTGCCCCTATTCCATGCCGAGCTGCCACATCAGAAAAGAGTAGCGATCGGCGAGCTCGTCGACCTGCTTGGAGGTGGGCTTGCCCGCGCCATGGCCCGCCTTGGCCTCCAGGCGCAAGAATACCGGCAGGCCCGAGGAAGAGTCGCGCTGGAGTTTGGCCGCCATCTTGCGGGCGTGCATGGGATCGACACGCGTGTCGGATTCGGCGGTCATGAGCAGGACCGCGGGGTAAGGCGTCGCCCGCCGGACACGGTGGTAGGGGGAGTAGGCCGCCAGGAAGGCCCGCTGCGCGGGATCGTCGGCCGAGCCGTACTCCGGGATCCAGAGGCGCGCGAGCAGGAACTTATCGTAACGGAGCATGTCCATGAGGGGCACCGAGGCCACCGCCGCGCGGTAGAGCTCGGGGGCCTGGGTCATGGCCGCGCCCACCAAGAGACCGCCGTTGGATCCTCCCGAGATGCCCAGGCGCCCGGGGCGGGTGTATTCCGCGTCGATGAGCCAGCGCGCGGCCGCGATGAAGTCGTCGAAGACGTTCTGCTTGTTGCCGAGCATGCCGGCCTTGTGCCAGGCCTCGCCGTACTCCCCGCCCCCCCGCAAATTGGGCAGGGCGTAGAGTCCCCCGCGCTCCAGCCACGCCAGCAAGGGCGGCGAGAACGACGGGGTCATGCTGATGTTGAAGCCCCCGTAGCCCGAGAGCAGTGTCGGGTTCTCGCGGTCCTTGCGCATCCCCTTCTTGTGGACCAGGAACATCGTGACCGGAGTGCCGTCCTTGGACTTGTACGTCACCTGCTCGGACTCGAACCCCGACAGATCCACGGGCGCCGAGACGGCGTCGACCGTCGCCAACGCCCCCGCGGACTTCAGGTCGAAGCGGTACAGGGTGGGCGGCGTGAAGAAGGATTGATAGAGCAGGAAGACCTCCCCCGCACCGGGCTCCCCGTCAAACCCCGAGACCGTGCCCAGGGCCGGAACCGGAAGCTCCCGCAAAGCCTTTCCCTTGAGGTCGTAGAGCCGCAGCCGAGAGGTCGCGCGCTCGAGAGCCTCGACCACGAGCTTTCCCCCCGCCACGTCGAAGCCCTGGAGGGTGGCGGGCCCCTCCGGGACCAGCGTGCGCCAGTCTTTGCGCTTGGCGGGGGCCGCCGCCAGCTGGGACCCGAAGACTCGGACCGACTTCTTGAGCTCGGCGGCGACGATCTTATAGCGCGGCGCGCCTTCATTGGTGCGCACATAGAGGACATCGCCGATGATCTCGCCCTCATAGGTGGCCTCGACCCCCGCGACGATGGTCGCGAACCCCGTCGCCTCCTCGGTGAGATCGCGGTAATACACCTCGGTCTTGGACCAGCCCTGCGATACGCTCACAAGGAGGTAGCGCCCGTCGCGCGAGACCTGGACGCCCGGCCAGTCCTCCTTGGCGCGCCCCGGACCGAAGACCCGCTCGTCGCGCGGGGGATCCTGGCCCAGTTTGTGGAAGTAGACGTGGCGGTGGTACTGCTCCTCGCCCTTGGGGACGCTGCCCAATTGGGGGTAGCGGGTGTAATAGAATCCGGAGCGGTCCGGCAGCCAGGCCACCGAACAATGACGGGTGCGCGGGATGCGGTCCGGCAGATCGAGGGCCGAATCCACCTCCCGCACGCGCAGGACCGAGTCTTCGGAGCCTTTCTCCGATATCCCGTAGGCGACGAGGGACCCGTCTTGGGACGGGTACCACCAATCCAGAGCCGCGGTCCCGTCGGAACTGAAGGTGTTGGGATCCAGCAAGACGTGGGGGGAGTCGCCCTGGGCGGAGCGGACATAGAGCTTGGGCTGGTTCTCGAGACCCTCGCGCTTGAGATAAAAGACCTTGCCGGGCCGGTAGGCCAACTCGCGCAGGGTGCCCATGGCCATGAGCTCCTCGAGGCGGGCGCGGAGCTTGGCCCGGCCGGGCCGGTTGTCCAAGGCCTCGCGGGTCCGCTTGTTCTGCTCGTCGGACCATTTCTGCACCTTGGGGTCGTCGCCCTTTTCGAGCCACTCGAAAATGTCCTTGCCCTCGGGGATGAGCGTCGCGCCGGGAAGAACCGCGGGCAACCGCTTGGGCTTAGGTTTGGGCCTGGCTCTCGCGCCGGCGGCCAGGGCGGGACCCGCCGCGAGCAGCGCGGCCATCACCAAGGAAAGCCTCATGCGGAGATTGTGGCAATTTTCCGCGGCTCCCGCGGCCTCGCTTGACCGGACGAACAACGGCACGTGTCAAGTCACGTAAAAAGGTGACCGAAGGAATAGAGCCGTCGTAGGCCGGTCCTTTCTCTTTTTGCTGCTTTTTCTCTTGGTGGATGGCTGTGGATAACCGCGCCTCCTGGGGACAACTCAGGCGCGAACCCGCAACTCGGTACGTAGCGAGTTCGCTC
>CAYJXJ010000084.1:0-19007 GCA_964374095.1 uncultured Elusimicrobia bacterium | reverse complement strand
CTGGATCTACTTCTCGGTCTGCGGCCTGATCGGCATACTCACCGCCCAGGCCTTCGTCTACATCACCCAGTACTACACCGAGTACAAGTACCGCCCGGTGAAGAGCATCGCCCAGGCCTCGGAGACCGGACCGGCCACCAACATCATCGCCGGCGTCGCGGTGGGCCTGGAGTGCACCGCCATCCCCGTTTTCGTGATCTCGGCGGCGATCCTGGCGTCCTACAAGCTCGGGATCATGGCCCTGGGCGCCCAGGGCGGGCTCTTCGGCACCGCCGTGGCCACGATGGGCATGCTCGGCACCGCGGCCTACATCCTGGCCATGGACACCTTCGGCCCCATCACCGACAACGCGGGCGGGATCGTCGAGATGTCCCGCCAGCCCGAGGCGATCCGCAAGAAGACCGACCGCTTGGACGCGGTCGGCAACACCACCAAGGCCCTGACCAAGGGCTATGCCATCGGCTCCGCGGCCCTGGCCGCCTTCCTGCTCTTCTCGGCCTATTTGGACGAGATTTACAACTACACGGGCCGGCGCATGACCGTGGACATGGCCAAGCCCGAAGTCTTCGTGGGCGCCATGATCGGCGCGATGCTGGTATTTCTCTTCTCGGCCCTGGCCGTCCGCGCGGTCGGCGCCGCCGCCTTCGCCGTCATCAACGAGGTCCGCCGTCAATTCAAAGAGAAGCCGGGCATCATGGAGGGCACCGAGGAGCCCGACTATGGGCAGTGCGTGGATATCGTCACCCTGGGCGCGCTCAAGGCCATGGTCCTGCCCGGCCTGCTCGCCGTGGCCGGACCCATACTCGTGGGCCTGCTCTTTAGGGTCTTCATCACGGAGGCCGACACGACGATCGCGGCCGAGGCCGTGGCGGGTCTGCTCATGGTCGGCACGATCGCCGGCATTCTCATGGCTCTCTTCTTCAACAATTCCGGGGGAGCCTGGGACAACGCCAAGAAATACATCGAGACCGGCGCCCACGGCGGCAAGCGCTCCGACCCCCACAAGGCCGCGGTGGTCGGAGACACCGTGGGAGACCCCTTCAAGGATACCGCGGGACCCTCCCTGCACGTGCTGATCAAGCTGCTGGCGACCATCACCTTGGTCCTGGCCCCGCTCTTTATTTGATAGACTAGCCATCCCATGACCCCGCCACCCAACGCGTTCGTGAGCATGATCCCGCTTATCGCGATCTTCCTCATATTTTATTTCCTCCTCATCCGCCCCCAGCAGAAGCAGGCCGATGAGCACAAGAAGATGCTCGCGGCGTTGAAAAAGGGCGACCGTGTTCTGACCAGCGCGGGGTTCTACGGCACGGTCGTCATGGTCAAGGGCGAGGACCTCGAGGTGCGCTTCGCCGACAACGTGAAACTTCTGATGGCGCGGTCGGCCGTCAGCAAGCTCCTGCCCGACTCCCAGCCCGCCCTCATGGCCAAGACCCCGACGGGAGGAGGGGCCTAGCCTTTTGATGTCCAAGCTCCAGTGGAAGTGGGCGGGCGTGGGCGTGCTCATCATCGGGGCGATCTTCCTGCTCTACCCCAGCGTCAATTGGTACGCCCAAGACGCGGCCGAGCGCGAGAAGCTGGAAGCCTTCCGCCTGCGGCCCAAGTGGCTCCTGAACCTGGGCCTCGACCTCAAGGGCGGGACGCACCTGCTCATGGAGCTCGACATCTCCAAGCTCGATCCCAAGTCCGACATCGACGACGCCCGCGCCCGGGCCATCGAGATCATCCGAAACCGCGTGGACCAATTCGGCGTGGCCGAGCCCCTCATCGTCCAGCAGGGAAAGCGCTGGATCGTGGTCCAGCTCCCCGGCATCTCCAACGCGGCCCAGGCCAAGGAGTTGGTGGGCAAGACCGCCCTGCTCGAGTTCCGCCTGGTCGAGACCGGGGAGAAGGTCCAGGGCGCCCTCAACAAGGTCGCCGAACTGGGGAACCCCTTCGAGGGAGAAAAGATCTCGACCGCCGCGGCCGCGCTCATCCCGGCCGGCATGTCCCTGCACAAGGGCAAGGACGGCTCCGGCTACCTGCTGAGCCCATCGCACCTGACCGGGGCGGACCTGGAGACCGCCCGGGTCGAGACCGGCGGGGACTACGGCCTGCCCGTGGTCGCCTTCAAATTCCACTCCCCGGCCGCGGCGAAGTTCGCCAACCTCACCGGCACCAACGTGGGCCGCAACCTCGCGATCGTGCTTGACGGCGTCGTCTATTCGGCCCCGACCATCAAGTCCCGGATCAGCCAGGGCTCCGGCATCATCGAGGGTCAGTTCACGATGCAGGACGCCCACAACCTCTCGATCGTGCTTCGCGCCGGCGCTCTGCCAGCCCCGGTCAAGATCATCGAGGAGCGCACCATCGGCCCGACCCTCGGCGAGGATTCGATCCGCGCGGGATTGACCGCGACGGCCGTCGCCGCTCTCTTCATCTTCGCCTTCATGGCGGTCTACTACAAGGCTTCCGGGGTCCTGGCCGACCTGGCCCTGGCGCTCAACCTGGTGTTTCTCCTCGCCGCGATGGCCTATTTCGGCTCCACGCTGACCTTGCCCGGCATCGCCGGCATCATCCTCAGCATCGGCATGTCCGTGGACGCCAACGTCCTCATCCTGGAGCGCATCCGCGAGGAACTGGCCGTGGGCAAGCCGATCCGCCTGGCCGTGGACGCGGGCTACGACAAGGCCTTCAGCGCCATCCTCGACGGCAACCTCACCGTCCTCTTCTCCTCCATTTTCCTGTTCCAGTTCGGGACCGGACCGATCAAGGGCTTCGCCGTGACCCTCATGCTCGGTCTGACGGTCAGCATGTTCACGGCCGTCGTACTGACGCGGCTCGTTTACGAGACCTATCTTTCCACCCAGGACGTGACATCGCTGAGCCTCTAACTCCGCTATGAACCTAATCCCCAAGACCAACTTCGATTTCGTGGGCACGCGTTGGAAGATGTTCGCCTTCTCGGGCGTGCTGCTGGGAGGGACCGCGGTCAGCCTCGCGACCAAGGGCCTGGTCTACGGCATCGACTTCATCGGCGGGACGGCCCTCCAGATCACTTTCGCCCAGCCGGTCGATTTAGCCCGTCTGCGCGACGCGGTCGAGTCCGCCGGCGTGCCGGACGCTTCCATCCAAAGCTTCCGGGGCACCAACACCTTCTCCATCCGGCTGAAGGCCGACGCCGAGCGCTCCGCCGCCGACATCGAAAGGACCGTGGCCGGCATCCAGCAGGGCGTCGGGGACAACAAGTTGAGGGTGGAAAGCCAGGAATACGTTGGCCCTGCCGTGGGCAAGCACCTCTTCCGCCAAGCCATGTGGGCGGTGATCCTATCCATGGCCGGGATCGTGGCCTACGTCGCCTTCCGCTTCGCCAATCCCATCTGGGGCATCGCGGGCGTCATCGCCCTGGCCCACGACGTGTTCGCCACCGTCGGGTTGTTCTCGATCTTCGGCTCCGAGGTTGACCTCCTCATCGTCTCGGCCCTCCTCACCATCGCCGGCTACTCGATCAACGACACCATCGTCATCTTCGACCGCATGCGCGAGAAGATGCGCTTGATGCGTCACGAGCCTCTCGAACTCGTGATCAACCAGAGCATCAATGAAACCCTCTCGCGCACCCTCATCACCAACGGCTTGGTCTTCATCGTGGTGACGATCCTGTTCCTCCTGGGCGGCAAGGTGATTCACAATTTCGCCATGGCGATGGTCTTTGGCTCCGTGATCGGGACCTACTCCACCATCGCCATCGCCGCGCCCATGGTGTTCGAGTGGTACGCGCGCGCCCAGCGGGGGCGCGCCGCCGCGGCCCCCGCGCCCATCCGTCCTCAAAAGGGAGCCCGCCGCTAATCTATGCGCAAGATTCGCGGTTTCCGCCTCAACCTCAAGGCCCGCGAGGTCGCGCGGGTCGCCCGCAAGTCCGGACTGCCGGTCCAATCCATTGCGACCCTCGAGGCGGCGATTGCCGAGGCCTCGGCCGGCATGGCCCCGGCCGTGCTCTTCGAGACTTTCCCGCGGGCCGAGGCGGCGGAAGCTACGCTCTCTCCCCTGCCGGGACTGGCCTTCTCGCTGGTTTTGGCCACGCTCGGGGAGGGCCCCGCGGCCAAGCGCCGGGCCCTGGCGGCGGCATGCCCGGATCGTCTCCCCCTGTGGAGCGTTGTCTGCCGCTGCGCCTTGGACTCGGCGCTGCGGTTTGCGACGGCGCTCCTGGAGGGCGAGGCGGCGCAGGAGAACTGCGACCTCTCCCCCTTGTCGCCCCTCTCGGGCGCCGACGCCCTCGGCCCCGCCCTCGCCCGCCTGGAGGCGGGCAAGATCGGGGTCTCTCGCGACGGAGAGCGGCTCAAACCGGAAGATTCCTGCCTGGTCTCGGTGAGCTGGGTGGTCCGGGCCCGGTCCCGCAAGTCCGG
This sequence comes from uncultured Elusimicrobia bacterium, assembly GCA_964374095.1. GTDB lineage: Bacteria > Elusimicrobiota > Elusimicrobia > UBA1565 > UBA9628 > CAYJXJ01. Next base: position 14,619 of record CAYJXJ010000084.1, on the reverse strand, counting down.
GAAGAGTTGATCCGCCGCCTCGCCCCCTACCTCGCTTACTCGTATTTGACGTTCGTCAAATGGACCAATACTCTTAGGGTCCTCAACGGCGGACGGCGCGCCCTGATGCGGCGGCGGGGCCAGCGCTTCATCTACGCGTTTTGGCACCAACGCCAGGTCTTCTTCACGACCAGCCACCGGGGCGACGGCATCAAGATCATGGTGAGCCGGTCCCAGGACGGCGACGTCATCGCGGGCGCCATGGCGCTCTCCCGCATCGGGGCCGTCCGCGGCTCCTCGACGCGCGGGGCCGAGGGCGCGGTCCTCGATATGCTTAGAACCGTCAAGGAGGGCTTCGACATCGGCATCACGCCCGACGGCCCCAAGGGCCCCGCCCGCGAGGTCAAGCTCGGCGCGGTTTACCTCGCCAAAAAGCTCGGCATCCCCCTCCTGCCCATCGCCAATGCCATGACGCGCAAACTCGTGTTCAGGAAGTCATGGGATCAATTCCAGGTCCCGCTTCCCTTCGGCCGGGCCGTGGTCCGCTACGGCCGTCCGGTGTGGGTCCGCGCCGGCGACGACTTGCGGGCCAAATGCCGGGAGCTTCAAGAGGAGCTCAATCGGATCACGGATCGCGCCGAGGAGGAGGCCGCCCGCGAGCCGGGGTTCGCGTCTCGCGCGTGGGTGTGCCTCCTCCTGGCCGCCTGGGCGGCCCTGGCCCCGCTGGCGTTATTGCTGGTGGCGGTCCGGCTGATTTTTTCCGGCCGGGGCGAGGCTCTGGCCCGCGCCCCGGGGGAACTGCGCCAACGCCTGGGGGACGCGCCGCGCATGGCGGCCTCCGCGCTGGGCCAGCGCCCCGTCATCTGGTTGCACGCGGCCTCGGTCGGGGAAGTCGGCGCCGCGGAGAGCCTGATCGCGCGGGTCGCGGCCCTGAATGATCCCCCCGCCGTGGCCGTGACCTGTTCGACGGCCGAGGGCCGGGAGCGGGCTTCTAGGCTGCGGGGTGTGGAGCTCTCCTTCTTGGCGCCGCTCGATATCGGACCCGCGGTGCGGCGGGTTCTGGGGCACCTCTCCCCCTACGCCCTCGTCATCATCGAGACCGAATTGTGGCCGGCCCTGATCCACGCCGCCTGGTCGGCGGGCGTGCCGGTGGCCGTGGCCAATGGCCGCCTATCCGACCGATCCTGGGCCGCCTACCGCGCGGCGACGCCGTTCTTGGCGCCGTTCATCGGCCGCCTCGACGTCGTCGCCGCTCAGTCCTCGCAAGACGCGCGGCGTTTCGAAGCGCTGGGAGTCGATCCGAAGCGCGTCGCGGTCTGCGGCAATATGAAATTCGATTCACTCCACCCCGCGTCCGATCTGCGCCAGGCCCGGGGGCTCCTGGCCGCCCTCGGCTGGGAGTCCTCCCCCCTCTTCGTGGCCGGCAGCACCCACCGGGACGAGGAGGAGCAGGTTTTGGCGGCGTTTCGGGACGGCCGGCGTCGCTGTCCGGGCATGAAACTCGCGATCGCGCCGAGGCATCCGGAACGCGCGGGAGAGTGCCTTCAGGCCGCGGTGGAGGCGGGGCTCAAGCCCGTGGGCTCCAAGTCGGCGCGGCGTGGCACGGACGTGCTGGTCCTCGAGGAGATGGGCCTGCTCCGGGAGTTCTACGCCTGCGCGGCGATTTCCTTCGTGGGCGGGACCTTGGTTCCCGTCGGCGGACATAACCTCCTGGAGCCGGCGGTCGACGGCCGCCCGGTCCTCTTCGGCCCTTACATTCAAGCCCAGCGCGAAGGGGCCGCGGCGCTCGAAGCCTGCGGGGGAGGGCTTCTCGTGCGAGACGCCGCGGAATTGGCCCGGCGCCTCGATGAGCTGGGCGGCGAGCCGTCCCGCGCCCGGCAGCTCGGCGAGATGGCCGCCCAAGCCGTCCGCGGTCTGCAAGGCGCTTCGGAAAAAACCTTCAAGCGCCTGGAGGAGGTGCTGACATTTTGAACGGCCGGCGGCTTATTCCCGTGGCGCTGGCGGCCGGGACCTTCGCGGCCTTCCTGCCCGCCCTCGGCGGAGAATTCGTCAACTGGGACGACCGGACCAACTTCCTCGACAATCCGCATTACCGGGGACTCGGACCGGCCCAACTGGTCTGGATGTTCACCACCTTTCACAACTCGCATTATCAGCCCCTGAGCTGGCTGACCTTCGGCCTCGACTTCCTGCTCTGGGGCGAGAACCCGTTCGGCTATCATCTCACCAACCTGCTTCTGCATTGCGCCAATGCCGCGCTTGTCTACGGGCTGTGCCGCGCGGTGCTGTCGTTTCCCGCCCCCGCCACCCTGACACAATCACAGGAAGTTGGCGGGGACGGCTCCATGGCAATTGACTTCGCCTCTGTGGCCGCGGCGCTGCTGTTCTCGCTCCACCCGCTGCGCGTCGAGGCCGTGGCCTGGGCGACGGAGCGCCGGGAGCTCCTGTCGGCTTTTCTGGCGATTCTGGCCGCGCGCCTCTACCTCGCGTCCCGGCGGACCGGCGCGGGATCGCTGTGGTGGCCGTTGCTGGCGGGGATGGCCGCCATGTCGGCCAATGTGCGCGCCGCGAGCCTCCCCCTGCTGCTGGTTATATTGGATTTTTGGCCCCTGCGGCGTTGGGGCGGCGAGGCCGGTTGGGGCGAGCGTCGGATATGGGCCGAGAAGGTCCCCTTTGCCGCGGTCGCCTCCGGCGTCGTCATCCTCGGCTTCATGGCCCAGAGCGCCAGCCGAACCTTGGTGGGATTGGCCGACGCTCCCACCGCCTCGCGTCTCGCCCAGGCGTTCTTCGGCGTGGCCTTCTACCCGTGGAAGACGCTGCTCCCTGTCGGCCTTTCTCCTTGGTACGGCGATTCCTACCTGGTCCAGCGGCCGTGGCTGGTCGGCCTCGGCGCGGGGCTCGTCGTGGGCGTGAGCGGGTGGCTGTGGCGGCGCCGGCGCGAGGCCCCCGGAGGCGCGGCGTTGTGGGCGGCGTACCTGGTCAGTCTCCTGCCCACCTTGGGCCTGGTCAAGTCCGGCCGCCAGATCGTCGCCGACCGCTACTCCTACCTGCCCGCCGCGATCCTCGCCCTCGGCGCGGCCGCCGCGCTGCGCTGGGCCTGGAGGTCCCCGCGCCGGGCCGCGGCGGCCGCGGCACTCGCCTGCGCGGCGCCGCTGTTGGGCGCGCTGAGCTGGCGGCAGGCCGGGGTGTGGTCCGACAGCGTGACTTTGTGGTCGCATGCCTTCGCCGTGGATAAGCGCTCGGCCTTCATCCGCACCAACCTCGGGATCGCCTTCCTGCACGCCTCCCGGTTCCGCGAAGCCCTGGCATTCTTCGAGGACCTTCGCGGGCGCGAGCTGGAGCCGAGCTACCGCGACCTGCTCTCCACGCTGATCGCCATGACCCACAACAATTGGGGCGTGACCGCTTCGGGGGCGGGTGATTTCGAGGCGGCCATCCGGCATTTTCGCGACGCGATCCCGGGCAATCCCCAGCCCGAGGGCGCCCGCCACAACCTCGGCCTGGCGCTGTTCAAGAGCGGTCGCCTTCCGGAGGCCGTGGCCGAGCTCGAACTGGTCGTTCGCGCCGCGCCGGGGTTCGTGGAGGCGCGCGTCAACTTCGGGCACGCCCTGGCCGCGGCGGGACGCCGCCGCGAGGCGCGCTTCGAACTCGAGGAGGCCCTCCGCCGCGATCCCGGGCATGCCCGCGCCCAAGAGGGGCTCGCCGCGCTCTCCCGCCCGAAAGGCTCCCCGCCGAAGTGAAAGGGCGCCTGCTCCTGCCCCTGGTCCTGGCCGGCGCCGCGGCCGCGGCGTTCTGGCCCGCGCTCGAGAACGGGTTTTGCCCCCTCGACGACGAGGAAGCCTTCCTCGCCAATCCCATGATGCAGCGCCTGGGCGTCGCCGAGTTGGCCTGGATGGGCACGACCCTGCACCTCTCGACCTACTACCCGCTCGGCCGGCTGGCCCATGCCGGACTGCTTTCGGCCTTCGGAGCGCGCCCCGCGGCCTTCCATCTGGCGAGCGTTCTCCTTCATGCCGTCAACGCGGCCCTGCTCCTGGGCCTGTGCCGCCGTTACTTGGAACTGCGCGGCCTGCCGCGGGCGGGACCGGCGGCCTTCGCGGCGGCCGCGCTCTGGGCTCTGCACCCCCTGCAGGCGGCTCCCGTCGCCTGGGCCGTCAAGATTCCGGACTTGATGGCCGGCGGCTTTTTTCTGCTCGCCCTACATGCCTACCTCGGGGCAAGCCCGCGGCCGCGCGCGGCCATGGCCGCGGCGGGGCTCTTCCTCCTTTCGGGCCTGTCCCACTGGAACGCGGTCGCCCTACTGGCGGCGGTCGTCCTCTTCGACATCGTTCCCCTGGCGCGCCTTCCCCCGCGGCCGTGGTCGTGGTTTGAGCGCCCGCGCCGGCGGGTCTGGACGGAAAAGACCCCGCTCCTCATCATCGCCGCCGCCCTAATCCTCGCCAACGCCGCCGGCAAGTCCCAAGTCCAGGGGATCCGGCTTCTCCATGGTCTGACCGCTCCCGGGGATGCCGCTTGCGGTTTGTTCGCCTATGCCTCCCAAGTCCCGCGGCCCTGGCCGCCCGCTCCGGTGTATCCGTTGGTTTCCGGGGGATCATGGGCAGCGCTCGTGGGCCTATTCGCCGTCATCGCGGCTCTGGCGGCCTTCCGGCGACGCTGGCCCGCGGGGCTCGGTGGCGCGCTCTTCGCCGTGGCGAGTTATCTTCCCACGTTCGCGGCCTCCTCCGATGGCGTGATCTACGGGCAGGACGTCTACGCCTACCTCCCGGGGATGGCCGCGGCCTTAGCCGTCGCCGAGCTGTTGGCGGGCCTGGCTCCCCGCCTTTGGGTGGGGGCCGGGCTTCTGGCCGCCGCGCTCGCGGCCGGCGAAGCGAGACTGGTCCGTGAGAGACTGGCGGTCTGGCGCGACGGCCTCACGCTTTGGAGCGCGGCCGCGCAGGGACATCCGAAATTTTGGATGGCGCGCTTCAACCTCGGCGTCGAACTGGTGCGGCGCGGCGAGCTCGACGGAGCGCGGCCGCACCTGGAGGCGGCGGTCGACCTGCGCAGCGGCGATCCGGCCTGGACCGCGGAGGTCCGCCGGGCGCTGTCGGAGATGCCTACCGGAACTCCGCGAGGCGCCGAGACGGCCCCTTATACGCAAAAATAGCGTAACCGCATGATCCAGCCCTTGAATCAGGGCGAGGTGGAGAGCTACAACTCCGCCCGCAAACCCAGCGCCCCCCCTCCGTCGAGGGAAATGATATAATCGGCCTATTCCGACCCAGCCCCCGCCCTCGCCGGCCGGCCCTCCGGCCCCTAGGATCCTGGTCATCCGGCTCTCCTCACTGGGAGACGTCGTGCTGACCGGGCCGGTCCTGCGCAACCTGAAGGCCCACTGGCCGGACTGCCGCATCTCCTTTCTCGTGAAGCCCCGCTTCGCCGCGGCTCTGGCCGGTCAGGCCGAAATTGATGAGGTGATCGCCTACCGCGGCCTGGGCGATGCCCTGGGGCGAATTCGGGCGGCGGGATTCACCCATCTGCTCGATCTGCACGGCAACATGCGCTCCTTCCTTATCCGGCGCTTGGCGGGGATCGCAAACGTCTCGGTCTACCGGAAGGCCGCCCTGGCGCGGCGCGCCTTCGTGGCCCTGGGTCTGCGCTCGCCGGTGCTGGAGAAGCATACGGTCGAGCGCTACCTCGAGGCCATGGCCGCCTGGGGAGTGCCCGCCCTCCACGACCGGGTGCTGGCCACCGACTGCCGCCCCTCGGAACCGGCCGGGCCCCGGCCGCGGCGGGTGCTCGTGATCCAGACCGCATTCCTCGGAGACTGCCTGCTCACCCTGCCGCTCTTGGCGGAGTTGAGACGGCTTTTCCCGGAGGGCAGGACGAGCGTCTTGACCCAGGAGAAGACGAAAGAAGTGTTCGCGGGCTTGCCCGGAGTGTCGGAGGTCCTCGTCGACCGCAAGCGCGGGGAAGACGGCGGAATCATCGGCACCTGGCGGCTGGCGCGCCGCTTGAGAGCGGGCGGGTTCGACGCGGCCCTCATCCCCCACCGCTCCCTGCGCAGCGCCTTGCTCGCCACCTGGGCCGGCATTCCCGACCGCATCGGCTTTGCCTCCAGCGCGGGCGCCTTTCTTCTCACGCGGCGGGTGCCGTTCACGTGGACGCTTCATGACCTGGAGCGAAATCTGGCCTTGCTCTTGGCATTTAGTCCGGAGTACCAGCCGGGACGGGTCCCGGCGCCGCCTTCCCCCGCCCCGGACCCGGGAGTCGTGCGTCTGCTTTCGGAGGCGGGGGTGGGCTCCGGAGACCGGCTGGTGGGGGTGCATCCGGGCTCCACCTGGCCGACGAAGCGCTGGCTGACGGAGCGATACGAGGAGCTTTGCCGCCGGCTGGGGGGCGAGGGATTCAAGGTGGTGCTCGTCGGGGGCGCTAACGACAGGCTGCTCTGCGCCGAACTGGCCTCCCGCTGCGGCGCCGTGGACCTCTCCGGGCGCAGCCTCGGCGACCTGCGCGGCCTGATGTCGCGGCTGTCGCTCTTCGTGACCAACGACTCCGGCCCCATGCACGTGGCCGCGGCCGCGGGCGTGCCCACGCTGGCGATCTTCGGACCGACCACCCGGGAGCTGGGATTTTTTCCCTATGGCCCCGGCCATCGCGTGCTCGAGCATGATTTGTCCTGCCGTCCTTGTTCTCTCCACGGCGGACGCTCCTGCCCGGAGGGGCATTTCCTCTGCATGCGCCTGACCACGGTCCAGGACGCCTTCGACGCGGCCCGGGAAATGCTCGCGGCGAGGGCCTCCCCATGATGCGCCGCGCTCCCACGGTAGGCGCGTACCGTTGGCCGGAATGAACATTCTCCACGTTTCGGACGAGCCGTGGGACTCCGGCATCGCCCACTACGCGTTGAGCTTGGCCGGAGAGCAATCCCGCCGGGGACACCGGGTGCGCTTGTGGTGCCGGCCGGACTCGCCTCCGGGCGCCGCGGCCCGGCGGCAGGGCCTCGAGGTCCGCGACCTCACCCGCCCCTGGCTTTCCTTGGGGGATTTGCGGGGCGAGGTGCGCTCGCGGGGCATTCAGGTGATCAACGCCCATACCGGGACCGGGCACTCGCTCGCCGCGGCCGCCGCCGCGGGCCTGCCGGTGGCCGTGGTCCGCACCCGCGGCGACGCCCGGCCCGCCGAAGCCCATGCCCTCGCCCGGGCGCTGGCGCGGCGCACCGCGGCCTTCATCGCCGCCAATACCGGCATACGCCGCGACCTGGAGGCCTCCTTCCCGGGCGCGCGCGTCGAGCTTATTTTCCAGGGGATCGGTTCGGGGGGCGCCGCCCCGGAGGCTGCGGAGCCGGCCGTGGGCCTGGTCGGGCGCTTGGACCCGGTCAAGGGGCACGAGGACTTCATCGCCGCCGCGGCCCGGGTCTCGGCGCGTCACCCTGAAGCGCGCTTCCATGCCGCGGGCGGGGGGCCCGCGGAGCGGCTTACCGAACTGCGCGCGCTGGCCGCGGGACGCGTCGAGTTCCATGGATTCATCCCGGACGTTTCCGAGTTCATGGCGCGCTGCCGGGTGGGTGTCGTGGCCTCCACGGGCTCGGAGGCGGTGTCGCGCGCGGCTTTGGAGTGGATGTCGCGGGGACGCCCGGTGGTGGCCACGAGCGTCGGCTGCCTGCCGGACCTGGTGGAGGAGGGCCGCACGGGCCGGCTCGTGCCGCCGGGCTCGCCCGAGGCGCTGGCTTCGGCCCTGGGCGCGCTCTTGGCCGACCCCGCCCGGGCGCGGGAGATGGGGCGCGCGGGGCGGGCGCGGTTCGAACGCCTCTTCAGCCTGGAGCGATTCGTCGATAACACCGAAACCTTGTACCATGACCTCTTGGACCATCTTCCACATTGACGGGGAGCGCACCCTCCGCGGCGGCGAGCGCCAACTGCTGTATTTGGCGTGCGCCCTCCGGGCGCGGGGCCACTCCAATATCATCGCCTGCCGGGGCGGGAGCCTCCTCGACGCCTCGGCCCGTCGCCTGGGCTTGGAGACCCTGCACCTGCCCTTCCTCTGGGAATGGGATCCGCTCAGCGCGTGGCTGCTGCGCCGGGCGGCGGCCGCCGCTCGGCGGCCCGTCCTCCATGCGCACACGGCCCACGCCGCGGCGCTGATCCGCTTAAGCGGGGCGCGCTTTCCCAGGGTCGTCCACCGGCGCGTCGATTTCGCGCTCAGCGGGGGCCTGAGCCGCGCCCTCAAGTACGATTCGGCCGACCGCGTCGTGGCCGTCTCGCGCGCCATCCGCGACATACTCGTGCGCGACGGCTTGGACCCGTCCCGCGTCGATGTGGTGCCCGACGCGATCCCCGTGGGATCCGAGGAGTGCGGCTGGGTCGCCGCCGACCCCCGACGCTTCGCCCCCCCTTCTCCCGAGGAGAGACGCCGCTGCCGCGATGTGCTCGCCGCGGCCTGGGGCTTGCCCCGAGAGGCGCCGTGGGTGGGCAATCTCGCGGCCCTGGTGCCCCACAAGGACCACGACACCCTGCTCGGAGCCGCCTACCTCGTCCTCAAGAACCACCCCGAGGCGCGCTTCCTCATCGCGGGGGAGGGCCCGCTCCAGGCCGCCCTGCTGCGCCAAATCGAGAGGCTTGACCTGCTGGGGCGTGTCGTGCTCCTCGGCCAGGTCGACGACCCGGTTCCGGTCCTCAAGTCGCTCGACATGCTCGCCCACTCCTCGTGGGGCGAGGGGATGGGAAGCGTGCTCCTGGAGGCCGCGGCCTGCGGCCTGCCCGTCGCCGCCACCTCGGCGGGGGGCGTGCCGGAGGTGCTCGAGGACAAGGTTTCGGGCTTGCTCTGCGCCCCGCGCGATCCGGAGGGCCTGGCCGCGGCGATCGGCCGGCTTATCTCGGAGCCGGGGCTTCGCTCCGAGCTGGGCGGCGCCGCGCAGGCCCGCTGCGAGAATTTCCGCCTGGCCCGCATGGCCGAGCGCACGGAGGGCGTGTATGAGCGCGTGGCCGGCGCCCTCTGAACCCCGCCCGCGCGGCGGCATCTCGGCGATCATGATCGCCAAGGACGAGGAGGCCGATCTTCCGGGATGCCTGGAATCCCTGCGCGGCCTCGTTTCGGAGGTCGTCATCGTGGTCGCCGCGGACTCCCAGGACCGGACCGAGGCCATCGCTCGAGAGGCCGGAGCGACGGTCATCATGCGGGCATTCGACGACTATGAGCGGCACCGCCAGGCCTCCCTGGACGCGGCGACCCGGGAATGGTGCCTGTGGATCGACTGCGACGAAAGGGTGACGCCCGCGCTCCGTCAAACGCTCCCGGACATTTTGGGCGGGGGCGGCGAGGAGCTCTCAGGCTGCGAGATCCCTTTCGAGGTGCATTTCCTGGGCCGGCGGCTGCGCTTCGGCGGCCTGGGGTCGGAAAGCCATATGCGGGTGTTCCGGCGGGCCCGGGCGAGATTCATCGGGGGGGCTCTGCACGAGGGAGTCGAGCTTCACGGTCGCCGGTCCCGCTGCGCCGGCGGCACCATCATACACACCCCCTATCGGGACGTTTCCGATTATTTTTCCAAGTTCGACGCTTACACCACGCTGGCCGCGCGCAAACGCTTCGAGGGCGGCGTCCGCTGGCGTCCGTGGCACCAACTGCTCCCGTTCTGGGAGTTCTGCAGGCGGGTGTTTCTGCGCTTGGGCATCCTCGATGGACACGCGGGGCTGGTCTGGGCCGGGCTTTCCGCGTATCATAGCTGGGTGAAGTACCTGAAGCTTCGTGAACTGGAGCGCCGCGGAGGCGCGGCATGATCTGGCTGGCCGCGGGAGCGGCGGCGGCCGCGGCGGCGGGAGGCCTCAGCGCGCGCTGGAACTGGTGGCGACCGCGCCGGAGCGGCCTGCCCTCCCTCATGTATCACAAGGTCGGAGACTGCCCCCCGGGCTCGACCCTGGCCAAGCTCTGGGTCAGCGCCGCGGACTTCCGGCGCCAACTCGGATACCTCAAGCGCCACGCCTACACCCCTCTGCGCTTCTCGGACCTCAAGGCGGCCGAGGAGGGGGCCCAACCCATGCCCCGTCGGCCGGTTCTCATCACCTTCGATGACGGTTACGCCAACAATTACGAGGTCGCCTTCCCTATCCTCGAGGAATTCGGGATGAAGGCCAACATCTTCCTGGTCTACGAGACCATCGATCATCACAACGCCTGGCACGATCCGGCCGGCGAGCCCTGGCTGCGCATGCTGACCTGGGAGCAGGTCCGCCGGATGCAGGAGTCCGGGCTGGTCGAGTTCGGCTCCCACACCATGCGCCACCGGCATCTCCCGAGCCTCAGCCCGGAAGACGCGCGGTGGGAGATCAAAGAAAGCCGGCGGCGGATCGAGGACAAGCTGGGCCGGACGGTCTTCGGATTCGCCTATCCGTACGGGGCGGGAGCCTACGATCCCCGCCTCCGGGGACTGGCCCGGGAGGCGGGCTACCGCTACGATTTCGGCATACGCCAGGGCATATCCCCTCTGCCGTGGGACCCCGCGTCGGGTCCGCTCAAGCGCCTCTTCGTCCGGGGCGGCGACTTCGCATGGGACTTCCACCTCAACATGACGCGCGGGAGGGCCCGGTTGTGACCGAAGGAAATGGTGCGAGTCCGTCCCTTTCCAAAATCATTGGAAGGGACTGTCCCTTCCCAGTGATAAATTGGAAAGGGACGAAGGATATGGGAAGAGAACCATGAACCCCCGGAGCATACTCGTCATCCAGCTGAGGCGGATCGGGGACGTCCTCATGGCCACCCCCGCCGTCGCGGCCTTGAAGCGGCGCTACCCGGAGGCGGGCGTGGACTTCCTGGTGGAGCCTCCCGCCGACGAGGTTCTTGAGGGCAACCCGCACCTGCGGGAGGTGCTGGTCTATCGCTGCGCGGGGCCCGGGGATTACGTCTCCTGGATCCGCCGGGTCCGCGCCCGGCGCTACGACTGGGTCGTCGACTTCATGGGCAACCCGCGCAGCGCGGTGCTCGCGGGCTTGAGCGGCGCTTCGGTGCGCGCCGGTCCCGCCCACGTCGGACACCGCTGGGCCTACAACCGGCGCCTGGTCCAGTCCTCCACGACGCAGTACGCGGCGCGCGAAAAGGTCCGCCTGCTCGCGGGGCTCGGCGTCGACGCGGGTCCGGAATCCCTGCCCCGGCTTTACCTCGGGGCCGCGCGCCCCTCTCCCGTTCCCAACGCCGTCGGCCTGGCGCCCGCCTCCCGCCAGACGACCCGGCGCTGGCCGGCCGCGTCCTTCGCCATGCTCGGCCGGCTGCTGCGCGAGCGCTTCGGCTGCGCGCTCGTGGTGCTGGCCGCGCCCGGCGAGCGGGACGTGGCCCGCGGCGTGGCTCGCGGCATCGGCGCCGGGGCCCGCTCCCCCGAGACGCCGGGACTGCGGGACGCCGCCCGGGAGATCGCCGGCTTGCGGCTTCTGGTCTCCAATTGCAACGGGGCCAAGCACGTCGCCGTGGCCTTGGGCGTGCCGACCCTCACGATCCATGCCTCGAGCGACCCCGCCAGCTGGACGCCCGCCCGCTCCGAACACGCCGTCGTGCGCCGAGACGAGCTCCCGTGCATCGGCTGCGGCCTCAACCGCTGCCCCTATAACCTCGAATGTCTCGACGGGCTCTCTCCCGAGCGGGTCTTTGAGGCGGCCTGCAAGATGCTGGAGAGCCCGCCGTCCCCTTCGCGCCTGGAGAACGACAAGGCTTCGGGGACGCGGGGCCCCGGCCCCACGTGACCGATTGGGCCGGTCGCCGGGAGCGTTGGCGAAGCCGTTGGGCCGGCCGGCTGGTTCTGGGCGCGGCGTCGGCCCTTTACGGCGCCGGAGTCCTGGGCCGCGGCCTCCTCTACCGATTGGGCCTCTTCAAGCGCCACCGGCTCCCGGTGCGGATCATTTGCTTCGGAAACCTGACCACCGGAGGCACGGGCAAGACCCCGGCCGTGCTCCTGGCCGCGCAAATGCTGCGGCGGCGAAACCAGCGGGTGGCGGTTCTGAGCCGAGGCTACGGCCGCAGAGACCGCGCGGCGAAAATCCAGGTGCTCCTTGACGCCGACGCCGTTTCTCCCGCCGAGGTCGGCGACGAGCCCTGGATGCTGCATCAAGCGCTCAGGGGGCTCGACATCCCGGTCCTCATCTCCGGCGACCGGGTCCGCGCCGGCCGCGAGGCGCTCGCGTTCTACCATCCCGACGTGCTGCTTCTCGACGACGGCTTCCAGCACCACGCCCTGCGCCGGGATCTGGATGTGGTGCTGGTCAATGCCCGCGACCCCTGGGGCGGGGGCCGGCTCCTGCCGGCGGGAGACCTCCGCGAGCCGGTCTCGGCCATCCGCCGCGCCGGCCTGGTGGTCCTCACCCACGTCGACCAGGTATCGACCGGCGAATTGGAGCGGCTCCGGGAGCGGGTGGAAACGATCAGTCCCGGCGCGAAGGTTCTGGAGTCGGTGCACAAGCCCGATTTCCTTCTCGACGCGGCCACGCTGGAGAAGCGCAAGCCGTCCCATCTGGCGGGCCGCAAGAGCGTTTCTCTCGCGGGCCTCGGCGATCCCGGGCAGTTCGAGGAGACCCTCCGCGCCGCGGGGGCCGAGCTCGTCCAGCGCTGGCGCTTCCCGGACCACCACCGGTTCACCCTGGAGGAGCTGCGGGCGGTGGAAAACACCCGCTCGGGGTGCCCCGTCGTGACGACCTTCAAGGACCTGGCGCGCTTTCCGGCGGGGTGGACGGCGGCGCTGCCCGGAGGGGTCCACGCCCTGGGAATCCGGCTGGAAATCGTGCGCGGACGCGCCGCTTGGAGGGCGGCCTTGGGAGCGGGAGAGGTTGAGACATGATGACTTTGTCATGGATTCTCGCCGCGCGGGCCCTGGCCTTTGATCTCGATCCGGCCCTCCGGGACCCCGAGGAGCTCGTAGACAAGGATCTGCCGCTCACCGCCGCGGCCCAAAAACTCACCACCTACCCGGAGCAGCTCATCTACGACGTGGGATGGGGCTTCATTGGGGTCGGGCAGGCCACCTTGGAAGCCCGCCGGTTGGTGGATTTCGGGGGACGCCCGGCCTTCGAGATCGAGTCCCGGGCGTTCTCCAACACCTTTTGCGACACCTTCTACAAGGTTCGCGATCTGAATAAGTCCTGGATCGACGCCGCCACCCTGCATTCCCTGGGCTACCTCAAGCGGCTCCGGGAGGGAAGTTTCTTCCGGGATGAGTGGGTGCTCTTTGACGCGGCGGGGGGAAAGTTCCTGGCCCGGACCACGGGCCGCGACGGCAACTTCAGCGTCCGCACCGGCACCATCCCGGCGCAGGTGCACGACATCCTCTCGAGCATGTACTACGTCCGGACCCGGCAACTCGAGGTGGGCCAGGACATCGTCGTCGACGTCAACACCAAGGAAAACTGGCCCCTCGTCGTGAAGGTCGTCAAGCGCGAGAGGATCAAGGTCCCGGCGGGAAAATTCGACACCTTCCTGGTCGAGCCGATGCTCAGGAAAGAGGGGCTCTTCATCCAGAAAGGAAAGCGGCTGCGGATATGGCTGACGGCCGATGCGCGCAAGATCCCCGTGCTCATCAAAGTCGAGGTCTTCTTCGGGCACATCACGATCGAGCTCTCCGAGATGCCCGCCCAACCCTGACGGGCCGGAAACCAAGGATCGCCTCCGTCGTCCAATCCGCGGCGCCGCCGGTGGCGGCGTTCTCCCAGGTCCCGGCGGCGTTTGGGGAAATCGGGACGCGTCCCGCGTAGCGATATTTCTGCTCGAGCAGCCGGCGCACGCCCTCCTTGAAGGCCTCCCCCGCCGCCGAGGCGATCAAGAGCGAGGAGGGCTGGTTTACGTAGAGGATGAGCGACGGCGGGTCCGAACTCAGGCGTTGGAGCTCGCCTTCGACCTCGCCGGGTCCGCGGGGAAACAGAGTGAGGGGGTAGACGTAGATGTGGCGGGTGGCGCAGAGGCGGTCGGCGTAGACGTAAATCTGAGGCTCCGAGCCGAAAACGTAGATACTCTCCCCGGGGCTCGTCAGCCGGCGCGCGGCATGGGCCGCGGCGACCGCCTCCCAGACGGGGTTCGGGTGGAGCAGGCGTTTGGCCAGGCGAACCGGGTCGCGTTCCAGGTAGGAACGTCCATGCGCCGCCGCGGGCCACAAACCCAGAGCGATCAGAGCCCACACGGCCAACCGGGGGCGGACCGGCGCCAAGCGCGCCAGGCCCAGGCCCGCGCACAGCGCCAGGGGCGGCAGGGTCAAGAGCCAATAATGGGGAAAAAAGAACAGTCCGGTCGCCGTCCCGACAAGCGCGGCGCCCAGCCAGGCCACGACCGTCGCTTCCCAGGGTCGGGCCGGGGAGAGGGCGATCCCCGCGACGGCCAAGGCCCACGCGGGTCCCTGCCCCGGGAGCAGGAGCGGCGCCAGCGTCCCGGCAAGCCAGCGCAACTGCCCGCCCACGGCGCCGCCGGCGATGAGGACGGTCGCGTAATCCATGTTCCGGCTCACCGCTTGTTCCAAAAATCCCGACAACGCCCCGGCCCGGGCGAGCCAGGCCACGATCGGGACCGCCGCCCCCGCGGCCCCAAGGCTAAGAGCCGCCGCGGCCCGGATTCGCGGTCGTTCCCGGCACCCGGCCGCGGCGAGGACGATCGCCGGCCACAGCGCGGTCAAGTCGGGTGGAGCCGTGCTTCGGGGCACAT
>CAYJXJ010000083.1:7898-19035 GCA_964374095.1 uncultured Elusimicrobia bacterium | reverse complement strand
TGGTTTTTTGGGGTGGGGTTTATATTTGGGGGGGGGGGGGGGTTTTGGCCCCGGTGGGACTGGCGCCGCGGGGGCCCCCTGTTTCGGGCCGGTGGCCCCCACGGCGTCCGGAGGGCTGACCAAAAGCATCTATGACGAGGAGACCGCGGGCCGACTCCTCCGCGAGAAACTACGTATCTCTCGGAGCTTCCTTGAGGTTCGGGGGCGGAGCATGACCCGCAGATTAGGCCTCACCTGAACCGGCGACACTATGGGGGATGAGAAAGCCGTAAAGGAGACGCTCCAAAAGGCGGCCGCCGAGTACACGTTCTTGCCGGGTCCCGCGCCAGGAGGGCCACCATAGTTTTTGTAGAATTGCGAGTTGCAACTGGTAATGCACGACCTTACGGCGCACCATGCAGCTATTCTACAATATCGCCCATGGAGACCCTCCGGGCGACGGCCGAACGGATGTCGCCCCAAGGCCAGGCCCTCTGCCGGGCGGAAGGGACCGGCCGGGTCGTCTTCGTTGCCCACGCGGTTCCGGGGGACGAATTGGAAGTGGAGGTCCTCAGTTCCGGGGCCACTTTTGCCATGGGCCGCATCCGCAGGATTCTCAAGCCGGGGCCGGGACGCCAGATTCCCCCCTGCCCGCTCCACTTCGACCCCTCCCGCTCGGGGCCGGCCTGCGGCGGCTGCGACTGGCAGCAGTTCTCCTACCCGGCCCAGCTCGAGCACAAGCGCGCCGTCGTCGTCGACGCGCTGCGCCGGATCGCGCGGATGCCGGAAACGCCCGTGGCCCCGACCCTCGCCTCGCCGAAGGAATGGGGATACCGCAACAAGGTCCAGGTCCCCTTCGGCTCAAACGCTGGATCGCTGATCGCGGGCTTCTATGAATCGGGCTCCCACCGCATCGTGGATCTGGCGGAATGCGCCGTTCAGCCCCCTGTCGCGGTCCGCCTGACGCTGAAGGTCAAGCAGTTGGCCGCCGCCTGCCGCCTCGCTCCGTATGACGAGAAATCGGGGCGGGGTTGGCTGCGCCATCTCCTCGTGCGGACCAACTCCGCGGGCAAGGCCCTGGCCACCATCGTCTCCAGGACGCCGGAATTTCCCCGCCGGACTGAATTCCTGGGAGAGTTGAGGGCCTCATTCCCGGAACTGATCGGGCTCTGGCACAACGTCCAACCCGAAAAGACCTCGGTAATCCTGGGGCCCGGTTGGCGCCGGATTTGGGGGGCTCCAACAATCGAGGAGACGCTTGGTCCGTTCCGGTTCCTTTGTTCGCCGAGCTCGTTCCTCCAGGTCAACACCCCGGCCTGTGAAGTCCTTTATAATGCCGTTTCGGAGGCGCTGCGGGAGGGCGGGCGGCAATGGTCCTGCATCGTGGACGTCTATAGCGGCGTGGGCACGATCTCGCTCTGGATCGCCCGCCACGCCCGGGGGGTTATCGGCATCGAGGAAAGCCGTCCGGCGGTGCAGGACGCCATCGCCAACGCCAAGCTCAATGGGGTCCGCAACGTCCGCTTCCACGCCGGCCGCGCCGAGGCCCTGCTGCCCCGAATACTCAAAGACGCCCCGGACCCCTGCGCGGTGGTGGCGGACCCCCCCCGCCGGGGCTTGGCCGTCCCGGTACTGCGCCATCTCACCTCCCGGCGCATCAGCCGGCTGGTCTACGTTTCCTGCGATCCGGCCACCTTCGCCCGCGACGCCGGCTACCTGGCCAAGTCGGGCTTCGCGCTCAAGCGGGTCTCGCCCGTGGACCTCTTCCCCCAGACCTCCCACGTGGAGCTCGTCGGGCTTTTCGATAGGTCCTAGGACCTATCCCCCGATGGGACCTAGGGCAGTTGTCGCCGGGGACGCCATGCCTTATCCTATAGTCATGAAGAAAACCGCCTTGACCCTGATATCCGCCGTCATCCTAGCCGCGCCGGCCTTTGCCGCCCCGATGGCGCCGGCGGCCGCTAAGGGGGCGATCCCCAGGGCTCCCGAGCTTCCCCAATGGGATCCAAAGACCGAATCCTTAGGCTCGTGGATGAACCTAACCTTCACGGACGAGGCCGGGGACGGCCACGAGGTCTGGTGCCACTGGCAGGACTGCGGCCGCAGGAAGAAATCAGGCACCTCAAATCTCTACGTCTTCAAGCGCAATGACACCCACCCCATCGGCCCCAAGAAAGTGCCCGCGGTCCACGTCTTCGACACCCAGGTCTCGCCCTATGTGCTGGACCTGAAGTCCGGCAATGTCGTGAAGCCGGGCACCCCTAGTTTTTCCTCGACCCCGCGCTATCCTCATGGTCTCTGGGCGACGGGCTCGATGCTGTTGGTGATGCCCCCGACCAAGATGGCGCCCGACACCGCTCCTCAGAAGCTGGCCGACAGGGCCAAGCCGCCGGCCAAGGAACCGGCGAAGCAACCCGCCAAAGAACCGGCGAAGCAGCCTGCTAAGGAACCGGCCAAAGAGCCGGCCAAGCAGCCGGCGCCCACGGCGCCCAAGCCCGACGACGAGGCCGCCCGCCGCAAGGCAGAGGCCGACCGCAAGGCCGCCGAGGACAAGGCCAAGGCCGACCAGGAAGCCGCCGCCAGGAAGGCCGCCGAGGACAAGGCCAAGGCCGATCAAGAGGCCGCCCGCCGCAAAGCCGAGGAAGACGCGAAGATCGCCTTGGCCGAGCCCCTGACCAATCTGGAGATCGCCGTGATCGCCTCTTCCATGACCACCGCGGGCTACCACGACTTCACCAAGGGATACGGCCAACTCCTTAAGGAACGGGAAAAGGACCGCGCCAACTGGAACGCCGTGGTCGGCGCCATGCGCGCGGACGTCATGAAGCACGTGCTGGTCTACGTCGATCCGAAGTGGACGCCCAAGAATCCCAAGGCCCCCAAGGTCTGGGACCGGTTCGACGACATCGAGAAGACCTACCTCAATGTCCGCCTCATCGAGATCAGCTCGGCCGCGGCTGAATCCTTCAAAGCCCAGCTGGCCGAGGCCCAGAAGGCCTTGGACAAGGGCGATGCCAAGAAGGCCGACCGCGTGATCGAAGCCTACCGCCCCATGATCAAGGCGGACATGAATCTTTACGCCGGGCGCGTCAACACCAAGCTCTCCGCCAAGGAGCAGTTGGAGAAGATGCAGCGGGCGCTGGCCGGGCTGGCGGGCGTCACCGACATCGACAAGATGAAGAAGGTCTGGGAGGATGTCTACAGCGGCAAGGGCAGCGACGGGAAGGTCAACGGCGACGGCAGGGGCCCGGCCAACGACGTCCCCACCGATCCCAACCAGAAGAAGGGCGAAACGCCCGACACCTCCAAGACCAAGCTCGAGAAGACCAAGACCCTCACCCCGCCGCCGCTGGGCAAGGACCCGGGCGGCGAGACCAAGGACAAGGGCTTCGACATGGACTCCTTCAAAGAATACGCCACCATCGGCCTCATGGCGGCGCTTCTGGGGCTGATCGCCTCGACCTTGAGCGGGTCGATCTTGTTCATCGCGGGGGCGGTCCTCGTCGGCGCCGCCATGGGCTGGCTTTACAACGAGGCGAACCGGTAGCGCGCGGGCCGCTTCGCGTCAACCGCCGGACCCGGGACCCCGGGTCCGGCGGTTCATTTAGGAATCTGGCCGCTTGTCGCGAAGACCCCACGCCAGACAGCAGGCGCCCGTGGTGACGCAGGAGTCGGCCACGTTGAAGACCGGCCACACCCGGAAATCCAGGAAGTCGACCACGAAACCGTAGGCCAGCCGGTCATACAGGTTGCCCAACGCCCCCGCCACGACCAGCAGCACCCCGTATTGAAGCCAGGGGTTGTCCTGGGGCCACCGTCGCTTGAGGCGAAGCAATATCCCGAGCAGGACGATGGAAATGACCACGAACAGGCCGTTGCGGCGCGCCCCCAGGCCGAAGGCCGCGCCGGTATTCTCCACGTAGGTCAAGCGGAAGAAGGGCAGCAGCCGCATCTCCCCACGGGGCCGCAGCCAGTCCAAGGCCCACAATTTCGTGGCCCGATCCGCGGCGAACAGCGCCGCGAAGAGAACCAGCTCGCTTACGACCCGAGCTCGCGAACGCATCTGGCGCAAAGTCCGGGGTGGGCGGCGGAAGTCCCCACGTCCTTCTGCAGCCTCCAGCAGCGCGAGCACTTGGCCCCCTCGGCCGGCCCGGCGTCGACGACGATCTCGTCAGCGCCGTCCTTGAGCTCCACCTCCGAAACGATGAGCACCTCGGGCCAATTGACGGCCCCAAGCTCGCCCAAACCCCCTCCGGAAAGCACGATGCGGGCCTGCAAGGAACTGCCGATGCGTCCCTCCACCCGCAGGGCCTCGAGGCGCTTGAGCGCGGTTTCGCGCGCGGCGCGCACGCGGGCCCATCTAGCGTCGAGCCCGGGGTCCGTCCAGCCGGGATCGGGCGCTTCCAAGTCGGCGAGAAAGACGCTCGGCGCGCCGCGCAAGCGCTCCGGAAGATGGCCCCAGGCCTCTTCGGCGGTGAAGGACAGGATGGGCGAGAGCAGGCGCAGCAGGCGCTTGAGGATTTCCGCCAGCACCCACTGGGCCGCGCGGCGGTCGGGGCTGTCCGCGGCGAAGGTGTAGAGCCGGTCCTTGAGCACGTCCAGCACGAACGATGAGAGGTCCTGGGAACAGTAGTCCGCCAGCTCACGCGCGGCCGAGCGGTAGCGGAACGCCTCGTAATGCCCCAGGACGGCGCGTTGAACCGCGGCCAGCCGCGAGAGGGCGTAGCGCTCGAGCTCGCCCAGACGCTCCGGGCGCGGGCCGCCGGGGAAGTCCCAGATGTTGCCCAGAAGGTAGCGCAGGGTGTTGCGGATCTTGCGGTAGGCGTCCCGGGGCCCCTCCAAGAGCTTGTCGGAGAGGCGCACGTCGTCGGAGTAGTCGGCCAGCGCCGCCCAAAGGCGCAGGACGTCGGCGCCGTACTTCTTGATGACCTCCTCGGGCGAGACGACGTTGCCGAGGGACTTATGCATGGCCCGCCCGCGCTCATCCAGGACGAAGCCGTGGGTCAGCACGGCCTTGTAGGGAGGGCGGCCCCGCGCCGCGACCGAGAGCACGAGCGAGCTTTGGAACCACCCGCGGTGCTGGTCGGAACCTTCCAGATAGAGGTCGGAGGGCTGCCCTGCGTTGGGATCCACGGCGAGCCACGACGCGCCGGAGTCGATCCAGACATCTAAAATATCTTGCTCCCTGCGGAAGCTGCCGCCGCCGCAGGCGCACTTCAGATCCAAAGCCCACATCGCCTGCGGCGCTACGGCCTCGCCCCATTGCTGAAACCAAAAATCCGTCCCTTCCCCTTGTACTTTTTTCTCTATTGCCTCCAATGCGGAGTCATCGGTCAAGGGCTTGCCGCATGGGAGGCAATAGAGGACTGGAATGGGAGTCCCCCACACCCGCTGGCGCGACAGGCACCAGTCGGGCCGCCCTTCCACCATGCTCGCGATCCGGGTCCGCCCGACCTCGGGGACCCAGCGCACCTGCCGGATGGCCTCCAGGAGACGCCCGCGCAGCCCATCGTGAGCCACATCGAGGAACCACTGCTCCGTGGCCCGAAACGCGATGGGGTTCTGGCACCGCCAGCAGTGGGGGTAGGAGTGCTGAATCTGCTCCAGGGCCAGAAGCAAGCCTCGCCCCGCCAGATCCTTGATCACCGAATGGTTGCCTTCCGTGAAAATCTGCTTGCCCGCCAGCGCCGCGCCGGCCTCGGCGGTGAAATGCCCGCGGCCGTCCACCGGACAGAGGGTCTTCAAGCCGAAGCGTTTGCCGGTCTCGAAGTCATCCGCCCCGTGGCCCGGGGCGGTGTGCACGATCCCGGTGCCGTCCTCGGCGGTCACGTAGCCGGCGAGAACCCCGATGCCTTCCTGATCTCCGAACGGGCGCCGGTAGATCAATCCCGGGCCCTCGTCACCGGCATCCGCGCGGGCCAAGTCCTTGCCCTTGAACGACTTGAGCTCGGCGTGGCCGGAGGCGCCGAGGGCCTTGAGCACGCTTTCCAGGCGAGAGCGCCCGACTAGGAGCCGGCGCGGCTTGGCCCAGGCGGGATGCCGAACGTCGCAGAGGACATACTCCAGGTCGGGATGAAAGGCCGCGGCCATGTTCGCCGGCAGGGTCCATGGCGTCGTGGTCCAAACAACGATCTCGGCTCCTGAGAACCCCTCCTTCGGAGATTGGATCGGGAGAGCCACGTAGACCGAGGGCGACGACTTGTCTTTGTACTCGATCTCGGCCTCGGCGAGCGCCGTCTCGCAGGTCACGCACCAGGGCACGGACTTGAGCCCCCGGTAGATGCAGCCCTTGCCCATGAGCACGCGAAAAACGCGGAGGATAAGGGCTTCATACTCGCGGTTCATCGTCTGGTACGGCCTGCCCCAATCGCCGAGCACGCCCAGGCGGATAAACTCTTCCCGCTGTATGCCGATGAATTTCTTCGCGAAGGCGGAGGCCTGCCTGCGAAACGCCGGGATGTCCACGACCGCGCGCTTGGAGATCTTGAGCTCCTTGAGCAGCGCCGACTCGATGGGCAGTCCGTGGCAGTCCCAGCCCGGCACGTAAGGCGTCCTGAAACCCATCAGTCCCCGGGACTTGACGGTCATGTCCTTGAGGATCTTGTTGAGCGCATGGCCGATGTGGGTATGCCCGTTGGCGTAAGGCGGCCCGTCGTGCAGCACGTAGGCCGGGCGGTCTTTGGTCCGGTCGAGTATGCGCTCGTAAAGGCCTTCCCACGTCTTGAGGATCTCGGGTTCGCGCTTCGGAAGTTCCCCCTTCATGGGGAACTCGGTCTTGGGCAGATTGACGGTCTTGGAGTAGTCGATGGGCAAGGGCCCAGCGTCCCCGGAGGGTGGCCGTTCTCCTTTCCCGGAGGGGACGACGGAATCCCCCACGGACCTACCGCGCCCCGGCGGGAGCCGCGGCGGGAGACGGGACGGGCTCGGCGAGCAGAAACCGGCTGATGATAAGCTGTTGGATCTGGCTCGAGCCTTCGCCGATCTGATAGAGCTTGGCGTCCCTAAATGAGCGCTGCACCGGACAGTCCAACGACCCCCCGGCGGGGCCCAACAAATCCAGGATTTCGGTGGGGGCCTTCATGGCGAGGTCGCCGCTGATGAGCTTGGCCATGGAAGCCTCCCGGGAGTACGGCCGACCGGAGTCGAGCAGGCGCGCCGCCCGGAACGTCAGCAGGCGCGCGGCGTCGATCTCGGCGGCCAACTGGGCGAGCATCCGCTGCGCCCCCGTCAGGCCCGGGGCGTCGGGACGGATGCCGTAGGCCGCGGGATTGGAGCGCACCGCGCCCACCCCTTCCTCCAGGGCGGCCCGGGCGATCCCGACCGCGATGCCGGAAATGGCCACCCGGCCCGCGTCGAGTATGCGCATCGCGTCGGGAAACGCGCGCCCCACCCGGCCCACCACGCTCTCGGGGCCCAAGGTCACGTCGTGGAGGTGGAGTTGGGCCGTATCCGAGCTGCGGATGCCCATCTTGTGCTCGATCTTGCCCACCGAAAGGCCGGGAACGGCCCTTTCCATGACGAAGGCGCTGATGCTGCGGGGGGGAGTCTCGCCTCCCGTATTGGCGAACACGACGTAGACTCCGCCGACCGAGCCCTGAGTCGTGAAGGTCTTGGAACCGTTGAGGACCCAGCGGCCGCCCGTGAGGACGCCCTTCGTGCCCATGCCCGCGGCGTCCGAGCCCGAGCCGGGCTCGGTCAAGGCCCAGGCGCCCAAGCACTCCCCCGACGCCAGTCGGGGGAGATAGCGCCGTTTTTGTTCCTCATTTCCGTTGTGCAGTATTTGGCTGCTGCACAAACCGTTATGAGATTCGACGGTGAGCGCCAGCGCCGCGTCGGCCCGTCCCAACTCCTCCAGGATGACGCAGAAAGTCGACATCCCCAGTCCCAGGCCGCCGTACTCTTTGGGAATGATCGCCCCCAGCAGGCCCAGTTTCCTGAGCCCCGGGACCCAATCCCAGTGGAAGGTCTCTTGACGCTCGACGGCCTGGGCCCGGGGAATCACGTCGCGCCGGCAGAATTCGCGCACCCGGCCTTGCCACTCGTGCTGCTCCGGCGTGAGATCGAAATCCATTACCCGTATTATATAAGATGGGGTCACATCCCGCCATCCGACAAATTCCCAGAATTTGTCGGATGGCGGGATGTGACCCCATATGCAGAAGACCATCCTCATCATCGACGACGACCAGACCCTGGTCGCCCCCCTCAAGGACGGGTTGGAGTCCTTGGGCTATCGGGTCGCCGTCGCCTTCGACGCGCTGCAAGGGATACTCCAAGCCCATCAGGCCAAGCCCGACGCCATCATCCTCGATTACCAGATGCCGGGCGGCGGCGGCGGCGGCGTTTATGAACGGCTGCGCCAGGCGGCCGACACGGCCGAGACCCCGGTCATCTTCTCCACCGTGGTGTCCCTGGACGAGGTGAAGAGGCGCATCAAGCCCACGCCCAACACGTTTTTCCTGAGGAAACCGGTCGGCTTGAGCCAATTCGTCGCCGTGCTCAATACGGTGCTGGGCTTGTCGGTCGCCGCCCCCGGAAGCTCCTTCTCTCCGGTCCCGGCTCCCCCCCCGCCCCCCCCGCCGAAACCCAGGCCTCCCAAGCCCCGGTTCCATGAATTCAGGGTGCGGGTCAGCTACGCCGACACCGACAAGATGGGCATCATCTACTACGCCAACTACTTCATCTACTTCGAGCAGGGCCGCACCGAGCTCCTGCGCTCGCTGGGGGTGCGCTACCGCGACCTCGAGATCCAGCGCAAGATCTTCATCCCGGCCGTGGAGGCGCGCTGCCGCTACCTCGCCCCGAGCCGCTACGACGACCTGCTGATCGTGCGAACGTGGATCTCGGAGCTGGGCAAGGCCAGCATCTCTTTCAACAACGCCATCCACGACGAGGATCTGGGCGGACGCCGGGTCGCCGAGGGTTTTTCCCGCCATGCCGTGGTCAACGACCTCTGGCGCTCGACCCGCGTCCCCCCCGATTTGAGGGCCCTGCTCCAGCCTTACGTGGGCGACATGGGAACCGAATGACTCGCTCCGCGAGGCATCGGGCCGGAGCTTCCCGGTTCCGGGCGCATCGGCTTTGCTCCTGAGCGGACGGAGTCGGGCTCGCGCGGCGCACTCGAGGGTCCTGTCCCTTCTGCCCGCGACGGCGGCCGCCGCTGTATTCTTCGCCATCGGGTCCCGCCTGGCCGGGGTCGGCGCCTTGGAGGATCACGAGGCCTGGCACGCGGAGACGACCATCTGCCTGCTGGATCCGTTGGCCGCGCCAGGCCGCGAGTATTACCCCTCCATGCCCTGGATGCGTGACTCCTACAACGGGGCCTTGAAGGTTTATCTCCTATATCCGGCCTTCCGGGTCGCGGGCGCGCGGCTGGGCACCCTGCGCATGACCATGGTGGGCGTCGGGACTCTGGCCATCCTCCTGCTGGTGCTCATCGTGCAAAGGTTGCATGGCCCGTGGGTGGCGGCCGCGGCCGGCCTGTTCTTCGCGACGGACCCCGTCGCGGTCCTGGCAACCTGGCATGACAGCGGGCCGCAGATCCTGATGCTTCTGCTCAAGACTGCCGGCATGCTGTGCTGGTGCGCCTCGCTGGAGCATAAGCGGCGCGGGGTCTTAGCATTCTTCGCGGGCCTGTTCTGGGGCCTGGCGTTGTGGGACAAGGCGCATTTCGCGTGGTTCCTGGCCGCCTTTGCCGCGACGTCCTGGATCTTCCCGGGGAGATTCGCCTGGACAACCGGGGACTTGGCGCGCGCCTTGGCCGGACTGATCGCCGGGGCATTCCCGCTGCTGGCCTACAACGTCGCCCACCCTCTGGGCACCTTGCTCGAGTCCGGGCATCTGGGCAACTTCCGTTCCCATCTTTCCGGCCTGGGGTCGGCCGTCGCGTCGCGGCTTGAAGGGGCGAAGATCGCGCTGACGGGGCGGGGAAGCGTGCTCGGTTGGGACGGTCCCGCGGCCTTGAACATCGACTGGACGCTCAAGGCGGCCGCCCTTTGCGGCTTGGCCGGCTCCGCGGCCTGGCGCCGGGACCTGCCCGCCCTCAGGCGCGCGCTGTTCTGGCTGTCGCTGGCGGCGGCCATCCTGCTCGCCGCGGCCGCAAGCCCGCTCCCCGTCAAGTTCCATCATCTCTACCTCCTGTATCCGTTCCCACATTTGGCCGCAATCGCTCTGCTGGCGCCGGCCGTCGACGCGCGGTCATGGCGCGCGCGCGGAGCCCTGCTGCTGGTCGTGACGCTGGTCGCAGGAGCCAACGCGCGCCTGCTCCTGAGTAAATTTCCCGCCGATCTGGCCCGGACCGGCGGGCGGGACCAGGCGCACGAGACCATTGTCAACGCCGTGGGTTGGATGGAGGAGCACCACCGCCGGTTCCCGCAGGACTCCTTCCTGGTACACTCCTCCTTGGACCGGAGAATCCGGTTCTACACGGAAGGGAGGATTCCCCGGGTCGTTCTGCCCGACGTAGGAGAGGCCGGTACGCTCCTGGTGACGTCGCAGCTCTTCGGCGCCGCCGGGCAGGTCGCCGTCATGCCCGTATCGGCGGACCGATCCCTGCCGCCCTACGTGCGAACCTCCCTCCAGCGGCTCTCGATGGGGGCTCTGCCCATTGGCCGTGTCGACCGGAAGGACGGCTCTCCATGGATCGAGTTTCTCAGGCTGGGCCGCCCGCGACTCGACCCCGCCAGGCACGCTCCGGCCTGGCGCCACGTAGAGTCCCAACTGCGATGGAGTTCCCCGGCAAAGGCCGACAGCCTACTCGCCGCCATGGTGTTGCACCGCCACGACGTCTCCACGTGGATCAAGATCGCAGAGGCGGCTTCCACCCTTGGCCTGAAACCGCAGGCTCGCCAGGCCTTGGAACAGGCGGAGCGGGGGCGTCCCGATAAGAATCAGCGGCGCGCACTGGCCGGGCTGTGGCTGGGCCTGGGCCGGGGCGAACGCGCGCTCTCCCTTCTCGACAGAGTCGAGGCGGAGCATGGCCGCGATGCCGCCTACTGGATGGAGGTCGTTCAAGCGGCACGGGCGGCGGGCCTGCGGCCGCGGGTGGAGCAGGCCCTGGAGCGGGCCGAGCGAGGGAATCCCGACAAGGACCAGCGCCGCGCGCTGGCCGGGCTGTGGCTGGGCCTGGGCCGGGGCGAACGCGCGCTCTCCCTTCTCG
>CAYJXJ010000083.1:7369-7798 GCA_964374095.1 uncultured Elusimicrobia bacterium | reverse complement strand
GGCGGCGGGCCTGCGGCCGCGGGTGGAGCAGGCCCTGGAGCGGGCCGAGCGAGGGCATCCCGACAAGGACCAGCGCCGCACGCTGGCCGCGCTGTGGCGCGAACTGGGCCGCCACGAGCGCTCCCTCACACTCCTCGAGGACTTGGCGCACACCCACCCCGGCGAGACCGCCGACTGGATCGAGGTCGCTCAAGCGGCGTT
Source organism: uncultured Elusimicrobia bacterium (assembly GCA_964374095.1). Taxonomy (GTDB): domain Bacteria; phylum Elusimicrobiota; class Elusimicrobia; order UBA1565; family UBA9628; genus CAYJXJ01. Next base: position 7,597 of record CAYJXJ010000083.1, on the reverse strand, counting down.
GGCGGCGGGCCTGCGGCCGCGGGCGGAGCAGGCCCTGGAGCGGGCCGAGCGGGGGCGTCCCGATGCGGGGCGACGGCGGCAACTAGCCGAGCTCTGGGGGAGCCTGGGCAAAGCGCAACGCAGCCTCGCCCTGCTCGAAAGCGTGGGGCCGAGTCAAGCCGGCGAGGCCGCCTACTGGATCGAGGTCGCTCAAGCGGCGTTGGCGGCGGGCCTGCGGCCGCGGGCGGA
>CAYJXJ010000083.1:0-7269 GCA_964374095.1 uncultured Elusimicrobia bacterium | reverse complement strand
TCGAAAGCGTGGGGCCGAGTCAAGCCGGCGAGGCCGCCTACTGGATCGAGGTCGCCCGGTCGGCCCTTTCCGCCGGCCTGCGGCCGCGGGCCGAGGAGACCCTGGAACGCGCCGAGCGGCTTGGGCTCGATCACACCCTCTCGCACGCGGCCGCCCTGATCCGGCAGGAGTTGGGCCAGTGCCAGGCGGCCGTGGACATTCTAACGCGCCTGATCGACCGGAATCCGCACGACGCTTCGATCTACGCCGACCGCGGTCTGTGCCAGCAGATCCTGGGCCGAGGCGAATCGGCGATCCGCGACCTTCGCCGGGCTCTGGAGCTGGACCCCGCGTGCCTGGCCGCGGCCCTGACCCTGGGCTCCATCCTGTCAAGCGCGGGCCGTCTGGAGGAGGCGCGTCGCGTCTATGTCGAGGCCGAGGAGGCCTCCGCCGGTTCCAGCCACCCCCTGCGGCGAGAGCTCATCCGGTCGCGGGCCGCCTTGCGCTAGGCCAGCGCCGCGCGGCGGCGTCTTAGGTGTAGGGCGCGACGTGGCCCTCGAGGGGGGCGCTGGCCTCGAAGTAGGCCTCGGTCATGAACCATTCGTAGGCCACGAGGATGAGGACCTTGAGCACGCAGGCGAAGGGGACCGCGAACACCACCCCGAGGAAGCCGAAGACGTGCCCCCCTATCATCAAGGACAACAAATAGATCAAGGGATGAAGCTTGACCGCGTGCTTGGAGACGATCGGCTGAACGAAAGCCTCATCGGCCAGGCGGATGCCGGTGAAGAGCATGACCACCTTCAGGCCCGCGGTCACGGAAGCGAATTGCAAGCCCGCCACGGCCCCGCCCACCACCGCCCCCATGATGGCTCCCAAGTAGGGGATGAAGGAGCTCACCCCGCATAGCGCGGCGATCCCAAGGGCGTACTCGACCTCCATGACGCTCAGGCCGATGAAGGAGGCGGTGCCGATGGCTAGGGCCACGATGATGCTGCCGCGGAGGTAGTTGCCCAGCGACGTTTCGACATCGGAGAGGATATGCAGGGACTGCTCGACGTAGCGCCCGGGGCAGAGCTGGATGAGGCCGGCGAGGGTGTTGTGCCAGTCCAGCAGCAGGAAGAAGGTGATGAACGGAACCAGGAAGAACAGCGAGAGGACGGGGAATATCCCCAGCAGGACGGCCGGCAGGTTCTTGATCTGTCCCAGCGCCGGCTCGAGGAGCTTGGCCGTGTATGCGTCGACTTCCTTCTGGTTCAAATGGAAGCTGCGGGCGACCCGTCTTTGGGAAACGGCCAGAAACCGCTCACCCGCGGTCAAATAACGGGGGAGATTCTGCTGGAGCGAGGCAGCCTCGGCGCGCACCCGCGGCGCCAGTTGGCGGGTCAGCACGGTCAGGCCGGCGATGACCACCACATAAAACATGATCACCGCCGCCTCGCGGCGCAGGCCCTGGGTCTCGACGTAATCGATAATTGGATTGAGGAGGTAGGCCAGCGCCACGCTCAGAAGAAACGGCGCCAGCACCTCGCGCAGGTTGTAGAAGACATAGGCCCCCAGAACCACGACGGCCAGGGCCGGCAGGAGGGAGAAGGGCTGAGACGGATCGCGTCTAGCCATACGTCGGGGGCTGCTGGAATTGGATGAGCTTGTTGGCGTGGCGCAGGCGCCGGGACATGATCATCGCCAGATGGGTCATGATGCTGGCTCCCACCCGCGGGTAGTAATGAAGGAGGTCCTGGAGGTTGGTCTTGTAGAGCAGGTGGATCTCGGAGCGCTCGAGGGCCCGGGCCGACGCGGATCGGGGAAGGCTTTCGAGCATGGCCATCTCCCCGAAGAAATCCCCGGGCTCCAAACTGAACATGCGACGGTTGGCTCCCGCGGCGTCCTTGCGGGCGAGTTCGACCTTCCCGGATTCCAGGATGAACATCGCCCGGCCGGTGTCGCCTTCCTCAAAAATGAGCTCGCCCTCTCGATAAACCCGGGAATGGAGCGCCCGTACCAAATGGCTCAGGTCGCGGCTGCTGACTTCCTTGAAGATCTCGAGGGTTCTGAGGAATTCCTTCTTGTGCTGGAGGGCCGGATCTGTGAGGAGACGCCTAAGAAACCTGAGCAAGGCGGCTCAATCCCGCCGCCGGCCGCTCCAGAATCCGGCCGCCACCGACGCCATTCCCTGCAGGGCGCGAAGCCATCCCGATCTCATCAGCGTGCCGAAATGGTCCACCTCGTCATCCACGCGGTAGGTCAGGACTTCGACGGCCCGGACGGCCTGGCGGACGCTGAGCAGGGTCGAGACGAAGACGATCAGGACGACCGTCGTCTCGACGACGAGTATGCCCAGGCAGACGGCGATGAAAGTCTCCATGGTTTCTTCCCTAATATCCTCAGGCGTCAACCATTCCCTTCGGTCACGGCTCCAATATAACACAATCGACCGGGGGTGTCAAACCGGCCGGCTAGGCCTTGACTAAACCCGCAACGGCGGGCGATGGAGCCTTCGCCCCCCCTGGGCCTAAGGACCCGGACGCCGATGGGACCCTTGCCTCACGCTTCATGGGCCCTCCGATGCTGGGTTCCCGGCCCCGGCAGACCTATACTCACCAGAGAGTGCCGGAGGACTCATGAAAATCGCCCGCTTCACCCTAGGCCTCGTCCTGGCGTTGGCCGGCCTCGCCCCGCGGGGCTACGCCCTGCAAGCCCCCGTGTCCGAGGTCCCCGCTCCGACGGCTCCGGCGGCCGCCGACCCCTACCACGTCCTACGCGCCCGGGCCCTCCAAGACTTCGGCCTGCCGGCGGGGCTCTACCTTCAGGACCCCTCGACCATCGAGGAAAACCAGGCCTTCGTGCAGCTCTATTCCCAGGTGACGAGCTCCCCGACCCTGATCGGCGGCATGCTCCTCGACACCCTCCAGGGCCTCAATGAAGCATCCGTTCGGAAAATCACCCGCAAGAAGCTCTTCATGCTGCTCCTGGCGATCAAGGACTACGTCACCCGCGCCCGCCAACCCATCTACCAGGCCCACCCCGAGCTCCTGGGGGCGTATAAAGAAAGGATCCAGGAGATCGTCTCCAGGGAAGTCCCCGAGGACACGGATTACGCGGGGCTGGGGCCTTCCAAGACGTCGTGGCGGGACGCCTTGGCCAAGCGCGAGGAAGTCCTGCAGATGCTGGCCGCGACGTTGGAACGCGGGCCGGCCCCGGCCGCCCCCGAGCAGATCGAGTTCCTCAAGCGCGTCCGGGGCGAGATGGCGACCCTGCGCCTGGCCTCCGACGGGAACGTCCTGGTCCCGACCACCTTGATCGAGATCGTCCGGACCATCCCCGAGTCGGAGTTGACCGAAGGCCAATGGAAGGCGATCTTCGAGTCCTACCCTCTCGGGCACAGCCTCTGGGAGAACCGGGTGGACCGCGCGTGGCGGCGCCAGATCACGGGCAAGGGCGTGACCATCGCCCTGCTCGACACGGGCGCCGACAAGAACCACCCCTATCTCAAGGGGCGTCTCGAGGATTTCGCGAATTTCACCAACCACCGTTACGTGACCCACGTCACGGACGCCTCCGGCAAGGACCTCTTCGGCACGGAGGACAACCGGGGCAAGCACGGGACCCACATGGGCTCCATCGCGGCGGGGCTGGCTCCCGACGCGCGCATCCTCAATATCAAGGCTCTCGATGAGGAAGCGGAGGCGGAGATCCCCGAGGAGCTGCGCCACGATCTGGCCATGACGCTGGCATCCATCAAGAACGGCCTGCGCAAGGTTTACGAGCATAATCAGGACGTCGCCGCGGGCAAGGTCAAGGGCCCCAAGATCGATGTCGTGAGCATGAGCCTCGGCGTCCCCGAATCCAACACCGCCTCGGCCGACCCCAACGATCCCGACCAGATCACCGAGTGGGTCAAGAAGCTCGCCGCCCAGGGAGTCGTGGTCGTGGCGGCCGCGGGCAACGAGGGGATGAAGAAGATGGGCCGCCCCGGCTACGCGAGCGAGGCCATCACGGTCGGCGCCGTCGACTATTTCCGCCGCCAGGCCCCCTTCTCCTCCAATCAGACGGTCCTCGATCCCAAGAGCAAGAAGGTCGAAGAGAAGCCCGACGTCTTCTCCTACGGGGTGGGCGTTCGCGGCGCGGCCTACGACCCCGCCGGAGGCTATGATCGGGCCAACACCGACCAGCTCTACTCCCCCGCCAACGGCACCTCCCCGGCCACGCCGCACGTCGCGGCCGCCGCGGCGATGCTGATCCAGGCGGGCCGCGACAAGGGCATCGACTTGACCCCCGACCAGATCAAGACCATACTCAAGGCCTCCTCGGCTCCCCTGGCCAACGGCAACCCCTACGCGGGCTCGGGAGGCGGGGTGGTCCGCATCGACGCGGCCCTGGCCTACTTCGAGACGAACTTCGCCAAGTTCAAGCAGAAGCCGAACTGACGCGCCGCCGCGGGACCGTCGCCGTGACGAAGGCGACGGCGGCGAGAGCGCCCGCCAACAGCACGTACTCGCGCCATGCGCCCCCGTAAACCGCGCTCACCGCTAAGGATAGGTGGCGCCACCCGTCCACGGCGCCGGTCCCGGATTCCCTGAGATAGGCCGGGACGGTCACCAGCACCGACTTAGTATACTGCCCGCGTGCCGGTCCTGCAACTTTTTCCCCGCTTGCGTGTTATCTTAGTGAGGATGAGGCCGGGAACCCAGCCCCCGAAATGACGTCTCCGGAAGGCTTCGAGGAGTTCCTGGCCCGCCACCAAGACATGGTCTATACCACGGCGGCACGGTTGCTGGGGCGGGGCCCCGAAGCGGAGGATGTGGCCCAGGAGACCTACCTGAAGGCCTATGAACGGTTCTCGGCCCTGCGCGACGAGCCCCGGGCGGGGGGGTGGCTGAGGACCGTGGCCACCAACCTATCGCTCAATCGGTTGTCACGGCATCGGAACCGGTGGCGGCTGTTCTCGGAACTCGGGGAAGAAGGGGAACGGCGGGTTTTAGAGAGAGCGGAAGCGGAGGCCGCCGATCCATCGGCGGCCTCCGCGGCTGACCTGCAGGAAGCCTTGCTAAGCCTTCCCGAGCCGCAGCGGGTGCCCTTGGTGCTGTTCCATTATGAGGACATGAGCTACGAGGCCATCGCCACGAAACTTGGCGTTTCCCTGGCGAAGGTCAAGAGTGATATTTTCCGGGGAAGGCAGGCGCTGAGGACCGTTTTGGAACGGCAGGCACCGTGATGCCGACACCCGAAAACAACGACCAACGGCTGCATGCCGCGTTGCGCTCACTGCCCACATTAGCAGCGCCGAACGCTCTGCGGTCGCGCATTCTCACGGCGGTCGCAGAGCGTTCGGCGCGGTGGTATCTCCGCCCAACGTGGTCCTGGCCCGCGCCGGCGCGCGCCGCCTTGGCCCTGGGCCTGGCGGCCCTCGCCGCTCCCGTGGCCTGGAAGGCCGGACTGGCGGTAGGGGACATCCCGGGACCGCTCTCGGCCCTGGCCGACGGACTCGCCGCCCTTGCCGGGGCGGGCGCGACCGCTGTGCGCGCCGTTAAGCTGCCGCTCTTGGCCGCGGCGTTCGCCGCCTTCGGCATGAGCGCGGCCATCGGAACGGCCCTGACGCAATTGGCGCCGAAACACGGATCCAAGGAGATCTAATGAAACGAACGACATGGCACCCCGCAAGCATACTCGCTGGAACGATATTTTTTGCGGCGGCCCAACAGGCCGCCGCAAGGCAGGGCGACAACGAAATCGTCGCCTTTGGAAAAACCGCCGTGGTTGAGCAAGGGAAAACCGTTACCGACGTGGCCGTCTTCGGCGGTTCCGCCGAGATCCGCGGCAACGTCACCGACAGCGTCGCGGTCTTCGGCGGCCATGCGACCATCGACGGCGAGGTGGGTTCGGACGTGGCCATCATCGGAGGCTCGGCCTCCCTGGGGCCCAAGGCCCTGATCCGGGGCGACCTGGCCGTCATCGGCGGAACGCTGGAGGAAGCCCCCGGCGCCCGAGTCGAGGGTGAAAGGACGACGATCAACGCCGGGGGACCGCTGCCCGCGGCCAAGTGGCTCCTGGGCGACGGAGTGTCCGCGTGGTGGCAGCCGCTGCGCCACTGGCTCAAGGACAGTTTCGTCTTCATGCGCCCCATGCCGCACTCCCATCCCTGGGCCTGGATCATGGCGGGCCTGCTCCTGCTCGCCAGCGTCCTGACGGCGCTGCTGTTCGTGACGCCGGTCGAGCGCAGCGTCGCGGCCTTGAACCAGCGGCCGGCCACGGCCATGCTCGCGGGGGCTCTCGGCGCGACCCTGGCCGGGCCGCTCTGCGTGGCGCTGCTCTTGACGGTGGTCGGCATCATCGTCATTCCGTTCTTGCTTCTCTTCGGCGCGGCGGCCTACCTCCTCGGCCATGTGGCGGTCGCGCGCTGGCTCGGCCGCGCCTGCCTCGGACGCGCCGGCAACGCCGCCTGGGAAACCCCCGTGGTCACGGTCCTGGCCGGCACGATCCTGCTGGTCCTTACCTACATGACGCCCGTCCTCGGCCTGCTCACGCCCGTGATCGTATCGACCATGGGCCTGGGCGCGGTCCTGCTGGCGACGATGGACGCCTTGCAGTCCGAGAGCGGCGAGGCTTCCGCCACGCCGGTCACGCCCGCTGAGCCCGTCAAACCCATGATCCCGGTGAACGGCGAGGCGCTGCCAAGAGCCGGTTTCTGGCCCCGCGCCGGGGCCATGGCGCTGGATCTCTTCATCTTCTTCAGCTTCGGGGCGCTCAGCGGGGCGCTGGCCCTGGGGCCGCTCGGTTGGGCGATCTATCAGATCGCCTTCTGGTCCTGGAAATCCACGACCATCGGCGGGATCGTCTTCGGGCTCAAAGGCGTGCGCCTCGACGGCCAGTCCATGGACCTCGGCGTGGCCATCGTCCGCCACCTGGCGAGCTATCTGTCGTGGGGCGCGGGCCTGCTGGGCTTCTTCTGGGCCGGGTGGGACCCCGAGCGCCAGACCTGGCACGACAAGATCGCGGGGACCGTGGTCGTGCGCCTGCCGCGGGCCCAGCCCCTCATCTAGCCGTGGGCGCGAAACACAACAGGAGAACGGTAATGACCCGACGAATAGTCGTGATGATCTGGATGACGGTGTCGCTCACCGCCGCCCATTCCGAGGAGCCCGCCAAGATCTTTCCGGCCGGAGCCTTGCGCGCGCTGGACATCCGGTGTGGAGGAGGCGATATCCGGGTCGAAGGAGGCGAGGCTCGGGAAATAAGGAACTTCTGCAATTAGTGTGGAACCCCGTCGAGAAAATGAAGCTTCAATCCCGA